>NZ_JBJGYT010000032.1:0-50490 GCF_054050135.1 Geodermatophilus sp. SYSU D00705
GGGGGTGGGGGGTGTTTTTGCGGGGGTTTGTGGGGGGCGGGAGTGGGGGGCGGGGTGCGGCCGGCCCCCCCCCCCCCCCCCCCCCCCCCCCCCCCCCCCCCCGCTGCGGCTCAGACGCCGGCCATCGGGGCGCGCGGACGCAGGTAGACCGTCCAGGTCACGGCCAGGCAGGCGACGTAGAAGGCGATGAACACCAGGTAGGCCGAGTCGCCGGTGCCGGTGGTGAGGAACGACTGGCGGAAGGCCAGGTTCACCAGCACACCGCCGAAGGCGCCCACCGCGCCGGCGATGCCGATGAGCGCACCGGACATGCGCAGCGCGTGCCGGTCGGCGGCCGCGGAGTCGACGCCGGCGGCGACCTGCTGCTGGGCCTGGGTGCGGAAGATCGCCGGGATCATCTTGTAGGTCGACCCGTTGCCGATGCCGCTGAGCACGAACAGCGCCACGAAGCCGACGACGAACAGCGGCAGCGACCCCAGCCGGCTCGCCGTCCACACGGTCGCGGCACCGGCCGCCATGGCCACGAAGTTCCAGAAGGTGATGCGCGCGCCGCCGAAGCGGTCGGCCAGCGAGCCGCCGAGCGGCCGGATCAGCGAGCCGAGCAGCGGGCCCAGCCAGGTCAGGGACGCCGCGGCCAGCGGGGTGGCGAAGGAGCCGGCGAACTGGTTCTGCAGCACCTGGCCGAAGGCGAACCCGAAGCCGATGAACGAGCCGAAGGTGCCGATGTAGAGGAACGCCATGATCCAGGTGTGCTGCTCGCGGGTCGCCTCCCGCATGGCTCGCGGCTGGTTGCGCGCCGTCGTCAGGTTGTCCATGACCAGCGCGGCGCCCACGGCGGCGGCGACGACCAGCGGGACGTAGACCAGCAGGACCAGCCGCGGGTGCTGCACGCCCGCCGTGGCCAGCACGAGCAGCCCGACCAGCTGGATCACCGGGACGCCGAGGTTGCCGCCGCCGGCGTTGAGGCCCAGCGCCCAGCCCTTGAGCCGGTCGGGGTAGAAGGCGTTGATGTTGGCCATCGAGCTGGCGAAGTTGCCGCCGCCGACGCCGGCCAGGCAGCTGACGACCAGCAGCGTGGTGTAGGAGACGCCGGGCTCGAGGACGACGGCGGTGGCGATGGTCGGGATGAGCAGCAGCGAGGCGCTGACGATCGTCCAGTTCCGGCCGCCGAACGTGGCGACGGCGAAGGTGTAGGGCAGCCGGACGAAGGCCCCCAGCGCCGTGGGCAGGGTGGTGAGCAGGAACTTCCCGGCCGGGTCGATGCCGTAGACGGCCTCCGGGAGGAACAGGACGAGCACCGACCACAGGCTCCAGATCGAGAAGCCCACGTGCTCGGAGAACACGGAGAAGAACAGGTTGCGGCGGGCGACCCGCTTGCCGGTGGACTCCCAGAAGGCGGGGTCCTCGGGGCGCCAGTCGTCGATCCAGCGCCCGGACGACCGGGGCGGGGCGGCGACCGGCGCGGTCGCCGGCGGGGCGGGAGGTGGCGTCGTGGAGGCGGGGGCGGCCATGACACCGAACGGTGGCGGCCCGGCGTTCCTCCTCCGTTGCCGCCGGGATGAACCCGTGTTCCGTTGTGCTCACCGTCGCTGACCCGCTGTGGTGAGCCCGGGACGGCAGCGGGTGCACGGGCGGCCCCGGACCGGCGAAGATCACCGGGTGACCGCCACCGAGGACTCCCCCGCCACCGGCCGTGCGCTGCTCGAGGCCGGCGCCGTGGTCGCGGGCTCGATGAGCCGGGCCGCCGCCGCGGTCGTGTTCCCCGGCGCCGGGCCGGCCCCGGCCGTGCGGCTGGACGAGCGGCTGGCCGGCTGCCTGCGGACGGCGGCGGCGGAGGCCACCGCGCTGCCGCAACCCCGCGAGCGGGCGCGGGCCGGGGCGGTCCTGGCGTTCGCCGTGGAGCACGCGGCGTCCCTGGCCCGCACCGGCCGCCCGGTCCGGGACGACGAGTTCTTCACCCCCCGCTCCGGCGGGCGCTCGGCCGCCGACGAGGTGACCGAGGCCGTCGTCGCCGCCGCCCGCGCGTCGGTGGAGGAGCGGCGGGTCCGCCACCTGGGCTACCTGCTGGCCGAGGTGGCCGCCTCCCCCGACCTCGACCCCGCCCTGGTGGACCGCGCGCTGCGGGCAGCGGCCGGCCTGTCGTGGCGGCAGCTGGCGGTGCTGGCCGGCGTGGGCCGCCGGGAGCGCGCGCCGCTGCCCATGACGCCGCTGCCCGACGAGCCCCGCGCGTGGACCGCGTGGGGCGCCCGGGAGGACGTCGCCGACCTGCAGCGCGCCGGCCTGCTCGACCCGCCGCCGGCCCAGCCGCGCCCCGGCGGCGCGGCCCTCCCCCGGCTGCGGCCGGCCGACCTGCGGCTCACCCGCCGCGGCGTGCTGGTGCACCGGCTGCTGGCGCTGGGCTTCGTGCGGGACGACGACGTGGCCGCGGCGCTCGCGGAGCTCCAGCCGGCCTGACCGCCCGGACTCGTTGTCGGCGCCCCCGGCCGGGTGCCAGCATGGTCGGCGTGCCCGGCTCCGCGGCCGACAGGCTGGCCCGGCTGGCCGACGGCTACCTGGTGACCCAGCTGCTGCACGTCGCGGTCGCCCTGGGCGTCCCGCAGGCACTGGCCGGCGGACCGCGCGACGCCGGGGACCTCGCCCGCGAGCTGGGCGCCGACCCGGCCGCCCTGCACCGGGTGCTGCGCGGACTGGCCGCCGAGGAGGTGCTCGGCGAGCTCCCCGACGGCCGGTTCGCCCTCGGGGAGACCGGGGAGCTCCTGCAGGACGGCGTCCCGGGGTCGCTGCGCGGCGCCGTGACCGCGCGCGCCGAGCTCTACTACCGGGCGGCCGCCGGGTTGCTCGAGGCCGTCCGCACCGGCGGCACGCCCTTCGACGTCGTCCACGGCCGGCCGTTCTTCGACCACCTCGCCGCGGCCCCGGACCGGCTCGCCGCCTTCCGCGCGTCGATGGCCGACCGCTCCGCCCGCGAGGCCGGCGCGGTGGTCGACGCCTACGACACCACCCGCTTCAGCTCGGTGGTCGACGTCGGCGGCGGCAGCGGGACGCTGCTGCGCGCGGTCCGTGCGCAGGCGCCGTCGGCGGACGTCGTGCTGTTCGACCAGCCCGGCGTCGTGGCCGGCTCGGACCTGCCGGCGGTCGGCGGCGACTTCTTCGAGGTGGTGCCCGGCGGCGCCGACGCCTACCTGCTGTCCCGGGTGCTGCACGACTGGGACGACGAGGACGCCGTCCGCGTGCTGCGGACCTGCCGGGCGGCCATGCGACCGGACTCCGTCCTGCTCGTGGTCGAGGCCGTCCTCCCCGAGCGGGCCGTCGACGACCCGGCCGCGGTGCGGATGGACCTGCACATGCTCGTCCTGCTGCACGGCCGGGAGCGGACCGCCGCCGAGTACGCCGCCCTGCTGGAGGAGGCCGGCCTCCGCCTGGTCACCGACGTCCCCACCGCGGCGGGCGTCCACGTGCTGGAGGCCCGTCCCGCGGCGTGACCGGTTACCGCGCTCCCGGCCGGCGGCGCGCCACGAGCACGGTGTCCGGCGCCGGGTTGCCCGACCGCGCGATGGCCGCCGGGTCGCGGTCCCGGGCCTCCGCGACGACGTCCCGCCACTGCGCGCGGTCGAGCACCGCCGCGACGTCCTGCGCGGTGTACAGCAGGTCGGGATCGTGGTGGTGCGGGTCGCCGGCGCCCTCGCCGAGCAGGTGGCCGACGACGAGCAGCGTCCCGCCCGGCGCGACCGCCCCGGCGAGCCGCGCGAACAGCGCCGGGCGGTCGGGTCCGTGCGAGTGCAGGTAGTGCGCCGTGACCAGGTCGAATCCGCCCGCCGGCGGCGTCCAGTCGTCCAGGTCGGCGTGCAGCCACGTGATGCGGTCGTCGAGCCCGCGGGCGCGCGCGTGGGCGGCGGCGCGCTCCAGCGCGACGGCGGAGAAGTCCACCGCGGTCACGCGCCAGCCCCGCTCCGCGAGCCACAGGGCATCGGCGCCCTCACCGCACCCGGCGTCCAGAGCGGTGCCGGGCGGCAGCACGCTGCCCTCGACGACGAGCTGCCGGTTCGGGCGGCCGCTCCACAGCGCCGGGGCCGACCGGTAGAGCTCGTCGTAGGTCCCGCGGTCGACCGCCCTCATGCCGCCACGCCCCGGTGCGCCGCGACGGCCGCGCGGGCGTCCTCGGCCACGAGGTCCGCGTTGATCATGGCGCCGGCCCGCATCCCGGCGGCGGCGGAGACCACCACCTGCGCGCTGAGGTCGGACACGTTGCCCGCGACCCACACGCCCGGCACGGCGGTCGCTCCGGTGGGATCGGCCGGCACGACGCTGCCGATGACGGAGCCGCTCATCTCCTGGTCGACCGCCGGGACACCCAGCGACTCCAGCACGCCGGCGCGCGCGGTGAAGCGCGGCGCCACCACCAGGGCCGACCGCGCGACCACCTCGCCGGTGGCGAGCCGGACGCCGGTGAGCCGGTCGTCGGTCACCTCGACCCCGGTCACCTCCGTGTCGACCACCCGGACGCCCAGGGCGGCCAACTGCTCGGCCTGCTCGGGTGCGAGCCCGGGCCCGGTGTGCCGGAAGAAGACCACGTCCGCGCTGAGCTGCCGGAACAGCAGCGCCTGGTGCACCGCGTTCGGACCGGTGGCGAGGATGCCGATCGCCTGGTCGCGCACCTCCCAGCCGTGGCAGAACGGGCAGTGCAGCACGTCGCGCCCCCACCGCTGCGCCAGCCCCGGCAGGTCGGGCAACTCGTCGACCAGGCCGGTGGTGACCAGCAGCCGACGTGCCGACACCTCGCGGTCGCCGTCGAGGGTCACGCGGAACGACCCGTCGTCCTCACGCCGCGCGGCGGTGACCACCCCGCGGACGACCTCCCCTCCGTAACCGACCAGTTCGGCCCGCCCGTCGGCGAGCAGGTCGGCGGGGCGGGCGCCCTCCCGGCCCAGGTAGTTGTGCACGCCGGAGGCCGGCGCGTTCCGCGGCTGCCCCGCATCGACCACCAGGACCGTGCGCCGCGACCGCGCCAGGGCCACCGCCCCGCTCAGCCCCGCGGCGCCACCACCGATCACCACGACGTCGTATCTGCTCATGACGCCACCGTCCCCCCTACGCATCCGCCTCGGCAAGTACGGTTGCCGCTATGGCAAAGACGGACGAGCCTGCGGTCGACGACGTTCTGGAGTCGGTGGGCCCGCGGCTGCGCGCGCTGCGGACCGAACGCGACCTGACGCTGGCGGCGGTGTCCGCCACGACCGGGGTGTCGATCAGCACGCTGTCCCGGTTGGAGTCCGGGCAGCGCCGGCCGACGCTGGAACTGCTGCTCCCCCTGGCCCGGGCCTACCAGGTGGCGCTGGACGACCTGGTGGACACGCCCCCCACGGGCGACCCGCGTGTGCAGCAGAGCCCGTTCGAGCACGAGGGCGTGACGATGGTGCCGCTGACCCGCCAGAGCGGGGGGCTGCAGGCCTACAAGCAGACGTTCCCCCCGCGCTCGCGCACCGGTGACATGGAACAGAAGACGCACGAGGGCTTCGAGTGGCTCTACGTGCTCTCCGGCCGCCTGCGGCTGCTGCTCGGCGCGCGCGACTTCGTGCTCTCCGCCGGCGAGGTGGTCGAGTTCGACACCCGGGTGCCCCACGCCTTCGGCAACCCGTTCCCGGAACCGGCCGAGGTGCTCAGCCTGTTCGGGCCGCAGGGCGAGCGCATGCACGTCCGCGCGCGCCCCCGGCAGTGACCTGCCGGTGTCGATCATGGGGTTGTCGTCGCCGACACCGGCGGACACACCGCAGCGGGCGGCAACGACCCCATGATCACGAGCGGGGCGGGTGGAGCGGGTCGAGCCGCTCCCGGCCCGGACGTCAGACCTCGACCACCAGGTCGCCGTCGACGTCGCGCACCGGGTGGACGCGGATCGGCGCGGCCCCGGAGGTGGAGGCGCCGTCGGACCACCGGTAGGCGTACAGGTGCAGCGGGCAGACGAGCACGTCGACGTCGGTCTGCCCGTCGGCCAGCGGCCCGCCGGCGTGCGGGCAGGCCGCCTGGGTGGCGTGCAGCGAGCCGTCGCGCAGCCGGAAGACCGCGACCTGCACGCCACCGGCGACGAACGCCCGCCCCTCGCCCAGGGGGACGTCGGACACCCTCCCCACGGTGTGCGGCACCCCGCGGGACGGCGCGGCCGGACCGGGGGTCGTGACCTGCGTCGCCGGGCTGCCGGTGTCCGTGCCGGGCGTGGTGGGCCGGGCGGCCTCGAGGTGCGGCGCGCTCATCGGACCGGCACCTTCGGCAGCGGGATCAGTGGGAGGGCCGGCCGGAACTGGCCGGGGGTGGCCGGCTCGCCGCCGTCCTGGCCCCACGGGTCGCGGTAGGCGTCGACCGAGCGCTGCATGGCGGCGTCGAGGTCGGCGACGATGCCCTCGCTGTCCTCCAGCAGCACCGCCTTGATCCGGTCCAGGCCGATGCGCGGCACGAAGTCGTAGGTGCGCTCGAGCCAGTTGGCGTTCTCGCGGTAGTACTGCATGAACCGCCCGGCCAGCTCGATCACGGCAGACGGTGAGTCGACGGTGGCCAGCAGGTCGCCCTTGCGGACGGTGGCCCCGGCGGCGCCCCCCACGTACACCTCCCACTTCCCGTTGCCGATCGCCACGACGCCGACGTCCTTCACGTAGGCCTCGGCGCAGTTGCGGGGGCAGCCGACCACGGCGAGCTTCATCTTCGCCGGGCTCTCGATGCCCTGGAACCGCGTCTCCAGGTCGATGCCGAGCTGGGTGGAGTCGCCGAGCCCGAAGCGGCAGAAGTCGCTGCCCACGCAGGTCTTCACGGTGCGCATGCTCTTGCCGTAGGCGTAGCCCGACGACATGCCGAGGTCGGCCCACATGGCCGGCAGGTCCTCCTTGCGCACGCCGAGCAGGTCGATCCGCTGCCCGCCGGTCACCTTGACCATCGGCACCTCGTACTTCTCGGCGACGTCGGCGATGCGGCGCAGCTGGGCCGGGGTGGTCACCCCGCCCTTCATCTGCGGGACGACGGAGAAGGTGCCGTCGCGCTGGATGTTGGCGTGGACGCGGTCGTTGATGAACTCGCCGTCCTTCTCGGGGACGAAGTCGACGCCCCAGAGCATCTTGAGCAGCGAGGTGAGGCCCATCTTGGACCTGGCGTCCTCCTTGCCCCCGGGGGCGAGCGCGGCGAAGACGGCCGAGACGCTGCGCAGGTCCTGCTCCCGGACGGCGGCGACGAGGTCCGGCTTGGTCATGGGGATGCCGGGCACGTAGTAGGAGGCGGCCGGGTCCTCGGTGAGGTCGCCGTCGGCGGCCCACTCGACGATCTGCTCCACCAGCGACTTGCAGGAGCCGCAGCCCTTGCCGGCGCGGGTGCGGTCCATGACGCCGCCGAGGGCGGTGCAGCCGTCGGCGACGACGTCGCAGATCGCCTGCTTGGTGACGCCGTTGCAGTTGCACACCTGCGACTCGCCGGGCATCTCGGCGACGCCGACCTCCTCGGCGCCGTCGGAGAGGTCGACCAGCAGCCGGATCCGCTCCTCCGGCAGCGGGGCACCCCGGTCGAAGGCCTGGGTGAGGAAGGCGACCTTGCGGGTGTCGCCGAGCAGGGTGGCACCGATGAGCTGGTCGTCCCGGATCACCACCGACAGGTGCACGCCCCGCTTGGGCTCGGAGATGACCAGGAACTCGTCGTCGTCCCGCTCCGGGGTGTTGATCCCCATGGTGGCGACGTCGACCCCGGCCACCTTGAGCTTGGTCGCCGTCCGGCTGCCGTGGTACTCCGCGTCGGGGTCGGTGCCGGTCAGGACGTCGGCGAGCACCCTGGCGTGCTCCCACGCCGGGGCGACCAGGCCGTAGACCTCGCCGCGGTGCTGCGCGCACTCACCGATCGCGTAGACGTCGGGCTCGTCGGTGCGCAGCTGGTCGTCGACGACGACCGCCCGCTGCACCTCCAGCCCGGAGCGGACGGCGAGGTCGGTGTTGGGCCGGACGCCGGCGGCGACGACCAGCAGGTCGCAGTCCAGGCGGCCGTCCTCCAGCAGCACCCCCTCCACGTGCCCGTCACCGAGGACCTCGGTGGCCAGGACGTCGAGGTGCACGGTGATGCCGAGGGACGCCACGCTCCGCTCGAGGACGGCCCCGGCCTCACGGGAGAGCTGGGCGTTCATCAGCCACGGCGCGGCGTGCACGAGCTCGACGTCCAGCCCGTGGCCCTGCAGTGCCCGCGCCGCCTCCAGCCCGAGCAGCCCACCGCCCATGACCACGGCCCGCCGGCAGCGGCCGGTCGCCTCGAGCATCGCGCGGGTCTCGTCGATGGTGCGGAAGCCGTACACGCCGGGCAGCAGGCCGCCGTCGGCGGTGCGCACGCCGGCCATCGGCGGGATGAACGAGCTGCTGCCGGTGGCGAGCACCAGGTGGTCGTAGGCGGTGACCGACCCGTCGGAGCCGTGCACGGCCTTGGCGGCGACGTCGATCCGCTCGACCCGGACGCCGGCGCGCAGGGTGACCCCGTTGTCGGCGTACCAGTCGTGGCTGTTGAGGACGATGTCGTCCTCGTGCGACTCCCCGGCCAGCACCGGCGAGAGCATGATCCGGTTGTAGTTGCCGTGCGGCTCGTCACCGAAGACGGTGATCCGGAACTGCTCCCGGCCGCCGCGCTCGAGGACCTCCTCCACGAACCGGGCGCCGGCCATGCCGTTGCCCACGACGACCAGCGAGGCACGCTCGTCGAACTCGTCGACGTCGAACCGGAACGAGGTCAGGCCCTCCGGACGGCCTCCCAGCACCGCAGTCATCAGACCTCCACCAGCCCGAGGTCGACGACCAGCTCACCGGTGACGCCGATCGGCGCGGCCGCGTGCAGCTCGACCAGGGTGCCGCCGGGGAGGTCCTCGACCACCCGCAGCGGCACGTGCACGTCGCCCTTGGCGCCGATCGGGAACCAGCGCATCGGCACCCCGTCGCGCACGAGCAGCACGTAGACCAGCTCGCCGGTGCTGTTGCCGCCGCGGAAGTACAGCGCCTGCGCGCTGGCGCCGTTCGGCACGGTGTAGCGCAGCGCGGGGGCGACCGGGCCCGGCTTGTCCAGGCCCTCCCCGGTGATCGGGTAGACGCCTTGCAGGAAGCGTGGGGTGCTCTTCACGCGGGGGGTCCTCCTCCGGGACGGGGTCCGTGGCTCGGGGGTCGAGGGCGACTGGTGGGGGCGGGGCTCGGGCTGGGTGGCGGCGTCGGGGGCCGGCAGCCGCTCGCCGGGGCGGTCGACCCGGGTCACGGCGACCGCGCAGACCTTGAAGGCGGGCATCCGGCTCACCGGGTCCAGCGCCGGGTCGGTGAGCGCGTTGGCCGCCGAGGCGCCGCCCCAGTGGAAGGGCGCGAAGACGACGTCGGGCCGGATGTCCTCGGTCAGGTGCGCCGAGAACCGGGCCCGGCCCCGGCGGGTGGCCAGCTCGACGACGTCGTCCGGGCCGACGCCGAGGCGGCGGGCCAGGTCGGGGTGCAGCTCGGCGCGCGGCAGGGGCGCGATCAGCTGGAGGCTGCGGGAGCGCCGGGTCTGGGTGCCCGACTGGTACTGGGCCAGCACCCGGCCGGTGGTGAGGACGTACGGGTACTCGGCGTCGGGCCGCTCGGCGGCCTCGACGTGCTCGACGCGCAGGAACCGGGCGCGGCCGTCGGGGGTGGCGAAGCGCTCGGTGAACAGCCGCGGCGTGCCGGGGTGCCCGGGTGCGGGGCAGGGCCAGAACACGCCCTGCTCGTCGTCGATGCGCCGGTAGCTGATGCCGGAGTAGTCGGCCGCTCCCCCGGCGCTCGCGCGGCCGAGCTCGGCGAAGACCGTCTCGGGATCGGCGCTGAACCTCTCGCCCACCCCGAGCCGGGCGGCCAGCTCCGCCAGCAGCTGCAGGTCGTCGCGGACCCCGTCGGGCGGGTCGAGGGCGCGCCGGCGGCGGATGACCCGGCCCTCGACGTTGGTCATCGTCCCGTCCTCCTCGGCCCACATGGCGCTGGGCAGGACCACGTCGGCCAGCTCGGCGGTCTCGGAGAGGAAGAAGTCGCTGACGGCGAGGAAGTCCAGGTCGCCCAGCCGGCTCATCACCCGGCGGGCGTCCGGCGCGGAGACCGCGACGTTGGAGGCGAGCACCAGCAGCGTGCGGACGCCGCCGTCGGTGCCGAGCGCGTCGAGCAGCTCGAACGCGCTGCGGCCGGGCCCGGGCAGGTCGTCGGGGTCGACGCCCCACACCGCGGCCACGTGCCGGCGCGCCGCCGGGTCGGAGATGCTGCGGTAGCCGGGCAGCTGGTCGGCCTTCTGGCCGTGCTCGCGGCCGCCCTGCCCGTTGCCCTGGCCGGTGACCGTGGCCCAGCCACTGCCCTCCCGGCCGGGGAGCCCCAGGGCCAGCGCCAGGTTGATCCAGGCCTGGGTGGTGTCGGTGCCGCTGCGGTGCTGCTCGGCCCCGCGGGCGGTCAGGACGATCGCGCGCTCCGCCCGGGCCAGCGCGAAGACGGTGCGCCGCTGGTCGGCGACCGGCACGCCGGTCAGCCGCTCCACCCGGTCGGGCCAGTGGCCGGCGGCGCCGGCCCGGACGTCGTCGAAGCCGGTGGTGCGCGCGGCGATGTACTCCTCGTCGGCCAGTCCCTCGGCGAGCGCGATGTGCAGCAGGCCGTTGGCCAGCGCGAGGTCGGTGCCGGGCAACGGCTGCAGGTGCAGGGCGGCGTTGCGGGCGGTCGCCGTCCGCCGGGGGTCGACGACGACGTGCTGTGCCCCGCGGGCCCGGCCCTCGTCGAAGTACTGCATCGCCGGGGGCATGGTGTCGGCGGGGTTGGAGCCGACCAGGACGACGACGTCGGCGGCGGCGATGTCGCTCAGGGGGAACGGCATGCCGCGGTCGAGGCCGAACGCGCGGTTGGCCGCGCCCGCCGCCGAGGACATGCAGAACCGGCCGTTGTAGTCGATGGCGGAGGTGCGCAGCGCGACCCGCGCGAACTTGCCGAACTGGTAGGCCTGCTCGTTGGTCAGCCCGCCGCCGCCGAAGCACCCCACCGCGTCGCGGCCGTGCACCGCCTGGGTTCGCTCGATCGCGGCCACGACCCGGCCCAGCGCCTCGTCCCACGTCGACTCGACCAGGGGGCTGGTGCGGTCGCCGGGAACGGCCCGGACCAGCGGGCGGGTCAGGCGCTCCGGGTGGTCGAGCAGCTCGGTCGCCGACCAGCCCTTGGAGCACAGCCCACCCCGGTTGGTCGGGAAGTCGGCCGGCTGGAGGGTGGCCGGCCGGTCGCCGGCGGTCATGGTGATGCCGCACTGCAGCGAGCAGTACGGGCAGTGGGTGGCGGTGGTGCGGGTGTGCGGGCCGACCCCGGCGAGGGCTCCGGGGAGGGCGGTGGCGGTCACGGCACCGAGGGTCGTGGGCGCCGGTTTCCCGACCGCGGCATCGGCGTCAAGCCTGCGTTCCGGGCGCCTCACCGCCGTCCCGGGACGGTTGTGCGGTGAGACCTTCCCGTCGCTCCGCGGTGTGACCTAGGTTACGAGGCCCCGACGCCGGGCCTGTCCGAGGCCGCCGGCGTCACTGTCAGCAGACCCGCAGGAGGAAACCCGTGCCGCTGCACTCACAGACCGCCGGACTGCTCGCCGCGATGGAGGCGCAGGGCGCCCCCGACTTCGCCGAGCTGTCGGTGTCCCAGGCCCGCGAGGTGGCGGCCACGTTCAAGGGCCTGCAGGGCCCGCTGGTCCAGGTGGCCTCGGTCCGCGACCGCACGGTCCCCGGGCCGGCCGGCGCGCTGCCGATCCGCATCTACACCCCGAACGGCAGCCCCCGCGGCGTGCTCGTGTACTTCCACGGCGGCGGCTGGGTGATCGGCAACATCGAGATCGCCGACGCACCGTGCCGTGCGCTGGCCGACGCCGCCGGCTGCGTCGTGGTGTCCGCCCAGTACCGGCTGGCGCCCGAGTCGGCCTACCCCGCCGCCCCCGAGGACTGCTACGCGGTCACCCAGTGGGTGGCCGAGCACCAGGCCGAGCTCGTCGCCGAACCGGCGGGGATCGTGGTGGCCGGCGACAGCGCGGGCGGGAACCTGGCCGCGGCCGTCGCCCTCATGGCGCGCGACCGGGGCGGCCCGGAGATCGCCTTCCAGGCGCTGATCTACCCGGCGACCGACCTCAACACCTTCGAGACCGAGTCCTACGCGCAGAACGCCGAGGGCTACCTGCTGACGGCCAACTCCATGCGCTGGTTCCGCGACCACTACTTCGTCGACGAGGCCCAGGCCAAGGAGCCCTACGCCTCCCCCGCGCTGGCCGACGACCACTCCGGGCTGCCGCCGGCGTTCATCGCGGTCGCCGAGTTCGACCCGCTGCGAGACGACGGCACCCGCTACGCCAAGCTGCTGGAGGAGGCCGGCGTCCCGGCCACGCTCAAGCGCTACGACGGGCAGATCCACGGCATCTTCTGGCTGTGCGAGGCCTGCAGTGAGGGCTTCCAGCCGCTGCTGGCCGACCTGTCGAAGGCCGTGCGGGAAGCCCTGAAGTGAGCCCGGGCCCCGCCGGCCGCGCCTGCGTGCCCGGCCGGCGGGGCGCCCGGCCCTGGGTGGTGGGATGGGCGGGTGAGTGAGCCGACCGTCCGGATCGGGGCCCCGTCGGTGCGGCCCGCCGAGCAGCGCGACGTCCCCCGGATCGCCGCCACGCTGACCGTGGCGCTGGCCGACTCCCGCTGGACCCGCTGGGCGCTGCCGGAGGACGGCCGCGTGCAGCGGCTCACCCGGCTGCACGAGCTGGACGCCGGGCACCGCTCGGTGGCCACCGGCACCGGCTGGGTCACCGAGGACGTCTCCGCGGTCGCGACCTGGGAGGCCCCGCCCGGCGCCCCCGGCACCGCACCGCTGCCGGCCGACGTCTCCGCCGCGCTGGCCCGCGAGCTGCCGTACCTGGCCGGCCCGCACGCCGGCCGCGTGGCCCGCACCCGGGAGCTGGTGGACGCCGCCCGCCCGGCGCAGCCGCACTGGTGGTTGACCCACCTGGGCACCCGGCCCAGCAGCCGCCGCCGGGGCATGGCCACCGCCCTGCTGCGCCCGGTGCTCGACCGCTGCGACGGCGAGGGCGTGCTCGCCGCGGCGGCGGTCTACACCTGGGCCGCCGCCCGCTTCCTCCGCGGCTCGGGCTTCGAGGTCGACCAGGCCCTGCACACCGCGGACGACGAGCTGCCGCTGTGGCTGCTGGTCCGGCAGCCCGGCTGAGTGTCGATCCGGGGCTCCCTCGTTCGTACAGGGGGTGAGCGGCCGGCGAGTGGCCGGCCGCGGACCCGAGGAGGACGACGATGGCGCAGTACCTGCTGACGATCTACCAGCCCGACGGCGAGGTGCCCCCGCCGGAGTTCCTGGAGCCGGTGATGCGCGAGCTCGCGATGCTCAACGAGGAGATGCGTGACGCCGGCGTGTGGGTCTTCGCCGCCGGCCTGCACCCGGCGGAGACCGCGACCGTGCTGCGGAGTGAGGGCGACGAGGTGCTCATGACCGACGGCCCGTACGTCGAGGCCAAGGAGCACGTCGGCGGCTTCACCGTGATCGACGTCCCGGACCTCGACGCCGCCCTCGAGTGGGGCCGCCGGCTGGCCCGCGTCCTCGCGTCGCTGCCGATCGAGGTACGCCCGTTCGCCGACGGCGACCGCTGACCGCGTCGTGACCGACCCGGCCACCGCGCAGGTCGAGCGGGTGTTCCGCGAGTCCGCCGGCCGCGCGGTCGCCGTCCTGACCCGCCTCCTCGGCGACATCGACGCCGCCGAGGAGGCGGTGCAGGACGCCTTCGCCACCGCGATCGCGCGCTGGCCGGCCGAGGGGGTACCGCCGAGCCCGGCCGGCTGGATCCTCACCACCGCCCGGAACCGGGCCGTCGACCGGCTGCGCCGCGAGTCCACCCGGGACGCCCGGCACCGCGCCGCGGCCCTGCTGCACGACCCCGGCCCCCCGCCCGAGGAGGGCGCCGTGCGCGACGACCGGCTGCGCCTGCTCTTCACCTGCTGCCACCCCGCCCTGGCCCCCGCCGCGCGGGTCGCCCTGACGCTGCGGCTGGTCGGCGGGCTGACCACGGCCGAGATCGCGCACGCCTTCCTGGTGCCCGAGGCGACGATGGCCCAGCGGCTGGTGCGGGCCAAGCGGAAGATCCGGGCCGCGCGGATCCCCTACCGGGTGCCGGCCGAGGCCGACCTCCCCGACCGGCTGCGCGGCGTCCTCGCCGTGGTCGCGCTGATCGCCACCGAGGGCCACACGGCGACCTCCGGGGACCACCTGGCCCGTCCCGACCTGGCCGCCGAGGCGATCCGGCTGGCCCGCGAGCTGGCCGAGCTGGTGCCTGACGAGCCCGAGGTGCTGGGGCTGCTGGCGCTGGTGCTGCTGGTGGAGTCCCGGCGCGCCGCCCGGGTCTCGCCGGACGGCGGCCTCGTGCCGCTGCCGGAGCAGGACCGCCGGCTCTGGGACGCCGCGCTGGTCGCCGAGGGCCAGGCGCTGGTGCGGCGCTGCCTGCGGCGCAACGCCCCCGGCCCGTACCAGCTGCAGGCGGCGATCCAGGCGGTGCACAGCGCCGCGCCCACCGCCGCGGACACCGACTGGCGGCAGGTGCTGGCCCTGTACGACCAACTGGCGGCCCTGGCGCCGGGCCCGGTGGTCGCGCTCAACCGGGCGGTGGCGCTGGCCGAGGTCGAGGGGCCGGCCGCCGCCCTGGCCGAGGTGGAGGCGCTCGACCTGCCGCACCACCTGCTGCCCGCCGTCCGCGCCGACCTGCTCCGGCGGCTGGGCCGCACCGCCGAGGCGGCCGCCGCCTACACCGAGGCGATCGCGCGGACCGGCAACGCCGCCGAGCGGGCGTTCCTGGAGCGGCGCCGCGCGATGAGTTCGGGGCGGGACGCCGGTCCAACCCGCGAGATCCCCGACCCGAGGAGCACCGCACCGTGACCACACCGTTCCCCCAGCCGCTCGACGTCACCTTCACCGCGCCGATCGAGAAGGACGGGGCGTTCCCGACCTACCTGACCGTGCCGGGGTCGCCGGAGCTGCTGGGGACGCGCCGCGCGGTCAAGGTCGCCGGCACCACCGACGGCCACCCCTTCGCCGCCACGCTGATGCCGTCGGGCAGCGGGCCGCACTGGCTGCCGCTGCGGGCGGCCATCTGCCGGGCCATCGGCAAGGACGCCGCCGGGGAGCAGGTGACCGTGCACCTGCAGCAGCGGTTCAGCTGACGCCCGGGTGCCCTAGTCCCAGGATCGGCGCTGCTTCTTGAGCTCACCGCGCTGCTTCTTGGCCTGGATCCGCCGCTCCTGGGAGCCCCGCGTGGGCCTGGTCCGCCGCCGGGCCGGCGGTGGCGGGGCGAGCGCGGCGCGGAGGACGGCGGCCAGCCGGTCGCGGGCGGCCTGCCGGTTGCGCAACTGCTGGCGGTGCTCGCTGGCGGCCACGGTCAGGACGCCGTCCACCAGGCGGGTGCCGAGCCGCGCGGCCAGCCGCTGCCGCTGGGCGTCGCTCAGCCCGGGCAGCTCGAGCGGGGCCACCGACAGCTCGACCCGCGAGTCGGCGGTGTTGACCCCCTGGCCGCCGGGCCCCGACGAGCGGGAGAAGCGCCAGCCGAGGGCGGCCGCGGGCACGACGAGGGAACCGGTGACGGGCAGGTCACCGGAGGCGTCGTCGACCGCGGGCACATCACCAGTCTGGCGGAACCCACCGCCCGCCGAGGCCGCACGGGGTCCTCCGGGTGCCACGCTGCGCGCCGTGACCGACGCATCGGGGACGACCGCGCCGCCCGGACCGGGACCGGTGGGCGGCGTCGCGGCCGTGCTGACCGTGGCGGCCGCCGTCGTGGGTGCCCTCCCGTGGCCGTCCCCCGAACGGACCCGCTCGGGCTGGCAGGTCGCCGACGTCCCGCCGTCCCTGTGGGGGCTGGTGGTGGGGGCGGCCCTGCTGTGCCTGGTGGCGGCCGGGCTCCTGGTCCGGCCCCGATCGCTGCCGGGGCGCCTCGCCCCTGTCACCTTCTGGCTGGTCTGCCTGGCGTCGGTGTTCGCCCTCGGGTGGGACGCGCTGTACGCGGCCGCCCTGTCCGACGGTACCTCCGGCGCGGTCATCCCGGTCTTCCACTGGCTGTTCACCTCCGTGCCCGCGTTCGTCGTCGGGCTGGCGGTGCGGGACGCCGGTCCCCGGACGCAGCTGCGGACGACCCTGGGCACCGCGGTGGTGACCCTGCCGCTGTTCACCCTCGGCTGGGCGCTGCTGGCCCCGCCGTGGGCGTCGGACACGGCCCGGGACGCGCTCCTGACCACCGCCGTCCTGGGCGTCGTCCCGCTGTCCCTCGCGGTCGCGCTGACCCGGGCCGGCGTCCGCCGTCCCTGACCCGGTCCCTCAGGCGGCAGCCGGCACCGGGTCGGCGCCGCCGCGCACGCCGGGCCGGCAGCGCAGCAGCCGGCGCAGCGTGAGCCACGTACCGCGGCAGGCGCCGTGCTGCTCCAGCGCCTCGACGGCGTAGGCCGAGCAGGTGGGCTCGAACCGGCAGGACGGCGGCCGCCTCGGGCTGACCTCCCGCTGGTAGACGCGGACGGCGGCGACCAGGCGGTCCCTGACGCGGGTGCCGCGCCGGCCGGTGCCGGCCGCGTGCACGTGCCGCACGGTGGTCGGCACCAGGAACAACCCGTCGACGCCACAGCCGATGGCGTTGGCCAGGCAGCAGCCGGTGTTGAGGAACAGCAGGTCGCGCAGGCAGGAGTCGTTGCCGCCGCGGTACCCGCGCCCGTAGCCGGGCGGCGGGCCGTACCCGCGGCGGTGGCCGCGCCCGTACCCGGGGCCGTAGCCCGGGCCCATGCCGCGGTACCCGCCCCGCGGGCGCCGTCGCGGACCCCAGCCGCTGCTCCAGATGAACACCATGGCCTGCCAGTACCGCGGGAGGATCGGGACCATGCCTCCGCTCTCCCTGGCCGCGGCGCTGGCCGACGGTCCGGTGGTGCTCGACGGCGGGCTGGCCACGCGGCTGGAGTCCCAGGGCGCCGACCTGTCCTCGGCGCTGTGGTCCGCGCGGCTGCTGCGCGACGACCCCGGTGCGGTCGTGGCCGCGCACGCCGCGTTCGCCGCGGCCGGTGCGCAGGTGGCGACCACGGCCACCTACCAGGCCTCGGTACAGGGCTTCGCCGCGGCGGGCGTGCCGGCCGCACAGGCGCGGGCGCTGATGGCGCGGTCGGTGCAGCTGGCCCGTCGTGGTGCGCCGGGAGCATGGGTCGCGGGGTCGGTGGGCCCGTACGGGGCGGTGCTGGCCGACGGGTCGGAGTACACCGGCGCCTACTGCGACTCGATGACCGTCGCGGACCTGCGGGCGTTCCACCGGCCGCGGATGGCGCTGCTGGCCGAGGCGGGCACCGACGTCCTGGCCTGCGAGACGGTGCCCGCGGCCGCGGAGGCCGAGGCGCTGGTGGCCGAGGCCGACGCGCTCGGCGTCCCGGTGTGGCTCTCGCTCACCACGGTGGTCGACGGCGGCGGCGTCGTCCGCACCCGCCGCGGCGAGCGGGCCGAGGCGGTGTTCGCCCTCGCCGCGGGTGTCGGCGCGGTGGTCGCGGTGGGGGTCAACTGCACCGCGCCGTCCGCCGTCGGGCCCTCCCTCGCCGCCGCCGCGGCAGCCGGCACGCCGCTGGTCGCCTACCCCAACAGCGGCGAGGGGTGGGACGCGGCGGCCCGGCGCTGGACCGGGTCGCCCGGCGTCCCTGCCGGTGACGTGCCGGGCTGGCTGGACGCCGGCGCCCGGCTGGTCGGCGGCTGCTGCCGGGTGACCCCCGCCGACGTCGCCCGGATCGCCGCCGCGGTGCGCTGAGCGGAGTCGCTCGAGCGCGATCCCCGCGCTCGAGCGACTCCGGGGCTCACAGGATCGGCTTGCCCCCGGTGACCGCCACGCGGGCACCCGAGACGTACGAGGCCTCGTCGCTGGCCAGCAGCACGTAGACCGGTGCGAGCTCGGCGGGCTGGCCGGGCCGGCCGATCGGCACCTGCTGGCCGAAGCTCTCCACCTTCTCCTCGTCCATGGTGGCCGGGATCAGCGGCGTCCAGATCGGGCCGGGCGCGACGCTGTTGGCCCGGATCCCCTTGTCCGCGTACATCTGCGCCAGCGACGCGGTGAAGTTGGCGATGCCGGCCTTGGTCATCGCGTAGGCGATCAGGTGCGGGCTCGGGTTGTCGGAGTTGACCGACGAGGAGTTGATGATCGACGCGCCCGGCTGCATGTGCGGGATGGCGTCCTTGCACAGGGTGAACATCGCCGAGAGGTTGAGCGCGACGGTGTGGTCCCACTCGTCGTCGGAGATCTCCTCCAGCGTCGGGTGGCTCATCTGGAACGCGGCGTTGTTCACCAGGACGTCGATCCTCCCGAACGCCTCGACGGCCTGGGGGATGATCGTCTTGGCGTGCGCCCGGTCGGCGAGGTCGCCGGGCACGAGCACGCACCTGCGGCCGGCCTCCTCGACGTACTTCTTGGTGTCCTCGGCGTCCTCGTGCTCGTTCAGGTAGGAGATCAGGACGTCGGCCCCCTCGCGGGCGAAGGCGATCGCGACCGCGCGGCCGATGCCGCTGTCCCCGCCGGTGATGACCGCCGCCTTGCCGGTGAGCCGGCCGGAGCCGCGGTAGCTCTCCTCCCCGTGGTCGGGCTTGGGCTGCATCTCCCCCAGCGTGCCGGGGACGTCCTGCTGCTGGGCGGGCTGGGACTCGGGGCGGGGTGAAGACACGTCGTCGTCCTCCTGGTTCGCGGGCGGGTCTGGTGCCGCCTACCCCCGCCGTCGGCTACGGAACCGGACGGCCCGCCGGGAAGGGCCGTGCCGCGGGAAGGGAAGGCGCGTCAGGCACGCTGTCCCCCACGATGACCGCGACCGCCCCTCCCCTCCTCGACGACCCCAGCGACCTCGCCGCCCTCCGTGCGCGCGGCGCCGACCCCGACGAGCTGTTCACCTCCTTCGCCGCGTGGGCCGAGGGGAACGGCACCGTGCTGTACCCGGCGCAGGAGGAGGCGCTGATCGAGCTGGTCAGCGGCGCCAACGTCGTGCTCGCGACGCCGACCGGCTCGGGCAAGTCGCTGGTGGCCACCGGTGCGCAGTACGCGGCGCTGGCCGCGGGACGGCGGAGCTGGTACACCGCGCCGATCAAGGCGCTGGTCAGTGAGAAGTTCTTCGCGCTGTGCGGGGTCTTCGGCGCGGAGAACGTCGGCATGCTGACCGGTGACGCGGCGGTCAACCGGGACGCCCCGATCATCGCCTGCACCGCCGAGGTGCTGGCCAACATCGCGCTGCGCGAGGGTGCGGACGCCGACGTCGGCCTCGTGGTCATGGACGAGTTCCACTTCTACGGCGACCCGGACCGCGGCTGGGCCTGGCAGGTGCCGCTGCTGGAGCTGCCGAAGGCGCAGTTCCTGCTGATGAGCGCCACCCTCGGCGACACCACCTGGCTGCGCGAGGACCTCACCCGACGCACCGGCCGGCCCACCGCCCTGGTCGCCAACGCCGAGCGCCCGGTGCCGCTCCACCACTACTACGCGACGACCCCGATGCACGAGACGATCCAGGAGCTGCTGGACACCCGGCAGGCGCCGGTCTACGTCGTCCACTTCACCCAGGCCTCCGCGCTGGAGCGGGCGCAGGCGCTGATGAGCGTCAACGTGTGCAGCAAGGAGGAGAAGGCCGCGATCGCCGAGATGATCGGCGGCTTCCGCTTCACCTCCTCCTTCGGGACGACGCTGTCGCGGCTGGTCCGCCACGGCATCGGCGTCCACCACGCGGGGATGCTGCCCAAGTACCGGCGGCTGGTGGAGCAGCTGGCCCAGGCCGGGCTGCTCAAGGTCATCTGCGGCACCGACACCCTCGGCGTGGGCATCAACGTGCCGATCCGCACCGTGGTGTTCTCCGCGCTGTCCAAGTACGACGGCACCCGCACGCGGCTGCTCAACGCCCGCGAGTTCCACCAGATCGCCGGCCGGGCGGGGCGGGCCGGCTACGACACCGCCGGCACCGTCGTCGTCCAGGCGCCCGAGCACGAGGTGGAGAACCTCAAGCAGTTCGCCAAGGTCGCCGACGACCCGAAGAAGCGCCGCAAGCTGGTGCGCCGCAAGGCACCCGAGGGCATGGTGCCGTGGTCCGAGGCGACCATGAACCGGCTGGTCGCGGCCGATCCCGAGCCGCTGACCAGCAACATGCGGGTGTCGACGGCGATGGTGCTCGACGTCGTCGACCGCCCCGGCGATCCGTTCGTCGCGATGCGCCGGCTGCTCACCGAGAACCACGAGCCCCGCAAGCGGCAGCTGCGGCACATCCGCGAGGCGATCGGCATCGCCCGCTCGCTGCTGCAGGCCGGCGTGCTGGAGCGGCTGCCGGAGCCCGAGCCCGACGGCCGGCGCTACGACCTGACCGTCGACCTGCCCCCGGACTTCGCGCTCAACCAGCCGCTGTCGACCTTCGCGCTGGCCGCGATCGAGCTGCTCGACCCGGCGAGCGACACCTACGCGCTCGACGTCGTGAGCGTCATCGAGGCCACCCTCGACGACCCCCGGCAGGTCCTCGCCGCACAGCTGAACAAGGCCAAGGGCGAGGCGGTGGCCCAGATGAAGGCCGAGGGCGTGGAGTACGAGGAGCGGATGGAGCTGCTCGAGGGCATCACGTACCCGAAGCCGCTGGAGGAGCTGCTCGGGCACGCCTTCGAGGTCTACGTGCGCAGCAACCCGTGGGCGGCCGACGCGCACCTGTCGCCGAAGGCCGTCGTCCGCGAGATGTGGGAGCGGGCCTCCACCTTCCGGGAGTTCGTCAACACCTACGGGCTCACCCGGTCCGAGGGCGCGGTGCTGCGGTACCTGTCCGACGCGTTCAAGGCGCTGCGCTCCGGCGTCCCGACGGCGGCGCGCACGGAGGAGGCCACCGACCTCGTCGAGTGGCTGGGCGAGCTGGTCCGGCAGGTCGACTCCTCGCTGCTGGACGAGTGGGAGCAGCTCACCTCGCCCGACCAGCCGCTGGACGAGCCGGTCGCCGTCCCGGCCCGGCCGCGGCCGCTCACCGGCAACGAGCGGGCGTTCACCGCGATGGTCCGCAACGCGCTGTTCCGCCGGGTGGAGCTGTGGGCCCGCCGCCGCTGGTACGACCTCGGCGAGCTCGACCGCGGCTCCGGGTGGGACGCCGACCGCTGGGGCGAGGTCGTGCAGGCCTACTTCGCCGAGCACGACGAGGTGAACACCGGCGCCGACGCCCGCGGTCCCGCCCTCCTGGTCTGGGACAAGAGCGAGCCCGGGGTGTGGCGGGTGCGGCAGATCGTCGACGACCCCGCGGGCGACCACGACTGGGGCATCGACGTGGCGGTCGACCTCGACGCCTCCGACGAGGAGGGCCACGTCGTCCTCCGCGTGGAGGACGCCGGCCGCAAGGACTGAGTTCCTGCGGTCCTCCCCCGTCGCCCGTCGATCTCTCCCCCGCTGTCGATCATGGGGTTGTCGCGGGCGGCACGGGCGGACACGCCCTGAGCAGCGGCAGCAACACCATGACCGACACGGGTGGGGGCGGAGCGGCCGCATGAGCGGGGTCACACCCCCGCCGGCGGCGCCCCGGCCGCTGCGCGTGCCACGCTCGACGCGATGACCGGGTGGGAGATGGTCGCGGTGGCCGCGGCGGGGATGGCCGCCGGGAGCATCAACGCCGTCGTCGGCTCGGGCACGCTGGTCACCTTCCCGGTGCTGCTGGCCGTCGGCCTGCCGCCGGTCACCGCGACGGTCAGCAACTCCCTCGGCCTGGTGCCGGGCAACCTGACCGGCTCGATCGGCTACCGGCGCGAGCTCGCCGGCCAGCGCGGCCTCCTGATGCGGCTGCTGCCCGCCTCGGTGCTGGGCGCGCTGACCGGTGCGTTCCTGCTGCTGCACCTGCCGGCGGCGGCGTTCGAGGCGGTGGTGCCGGTCCTGGTCGGGCTGGCCGTCGTGCTGGTCGCCGTCCAGCCGCTGGTGCAGCGAGCCCTGGCCCGCCGCCGCGCCGAGGACGCCGGCCCGCAGCGGATCGGCCGCGGCCGGCTGACCGCCCTCTTCGCCGGCGCCTACGCCACCGGCAGCTACGGCGGCTACTTCGCGGCCAGCCAGGGCGTGCTGCAGATCGGCGTCTTCGGCCTGCTGCTGCACGAGCCGCTGCAGCGGCTCAACGCGATCAAGAACGTGCTGACGCTGGCGGTCAACGCCGTCGCCGCGGGGGCCTACGTCGTGGTCGCCACCGACCGCGTCGACTGGACGGCGGCCGCCCTGGTCGCCGGCGGCTCCCTCCTCGGCGGCTGGACCGGCGCGCGCTTCGGCCGGCGGCTGCCCGCCCCCGTGCTGCGGACGGCGATCGTCGCGCTGGGCTGCGTGGCCATCGCGGTGCTGCTGACCCGGTGAGCTGAACCGCCCGGGATGGCAGGCAAGCTGACGGACGTGACGGGAGCAGGCGAGCGGTGACCGTGCCGGAGTTCGGGTTCCTCGTCCTGGCCGGCATCGGCGCCGGGCTGACCGGCAGCATCGCGGGCCTCGCCTCCCTGATCAGCTACCCGGCGCTGCTGGCCACCGGCATCGCGCCGGTCACGGCCAACGTCACCAACACCGTCTCGCTGGTGCTCAACAGCGTGGGCGCGGTCAGCGCCTCCCGCCCGGAGCTGCGGGGCCAGGGACGGCGGCTGCTGCGGCTGGGGACCGGCGCGGTGCTCGGCGGCGTCGCGGGGGCCGCGCTGCTGCTGCTGACCCCCTCGGAGGCGTTCGAGGCGATCGTGCCGTGGCTGATCGGCGGGGCCTCGATCGCCATGCTGCTGCAGCGGCCGCCGCGGGAGCTCGCCGAGGAGGGCGCCCGGGCCCACCCGACCCACCGCGACCCGTGGTGGCTGCCGCTGGGCACGTTCGCGGTGGGCGTCTACGGCGGCTACTTCGGCGCCGCGGCCGGGGTGATGATGCTGGCGATGTTCCTGCTCACCACGGGCGAGGGGCTCCCGATCGGGAACGCGCTGAAGAACGTGGTGCTCGGCATGGCCAACGCGGTGGCCGCCGTCGGCTTCGTCCTGCTCACCGACGTCGCCTGGTCGGCGGCGCTGCCCCTGGCGATCGGGCTGTTCCTCGGCGGCCGGATCGGGCCGCGCGTGGTCCGCCGCGCCCCGCAGACCGCGCTGCGCCGCATCATCGCCGTCGCGGGGATCGGACTGGCGGTGCACCTGGCGGTGCAGGCCTACACGTGAGCGGCGGTCCGCTCAGGTGGTCGCCGCTGCTCAGGCGACGTAGGCGGCGAGGAACAGCACGAACGCGCTGGACAGCAGGAGCAGCCGGGCCGGGGTGAGGCCGTTGATGAGGTTCGCGGTGGCCTCCACCCAGGCCGGCCGGATGCCCGCCTCGCGCGCACCCCGGCGGACCAGCCGCACCTCGTCGGCCAGCAGCGCACCGGCCGCGCCGAGCATCGTCAGCCCGACGGTGAGGAACACCAGCGCCAGCCGCTCGCTGAACGCCTCGGCCACCCCACCGAGCAGGAGCGAGACGACGATGCCCGCGACCAGGCCGAGGAGGGCACCGGCCACCGGCGCCCACGGGCCCATCCGGGTCAGGGTCCCGGGCCGGCGGGGACCGATCCGCGGCCGCCCCGTCACCGGCGTCGTCGGCTGGTGCCCCTCGGCCGCCGGGGCACCAGCCGGGGCGGGCGCCGGAGCCGGGACGGGCGGCTCCGGCGCCGGGGGCTGCACCGGGGCCGGCGGCTGCGTCGACGGGGGCACGGCGGTGGCGCCCGCGGCGGTCGCGCCCTCGAGACCCGGGAACGGCACCGGCGGCGGACCGGTCTCGATCGGCCCGGTGACCGTCGGGCCGGGCGGGGTCGGCTCTCCGGAGGGGACGGCGCCGGACACGGGCAGCTCGGCGGTCGGCGGGGTCGGGGTGCGGGGTGCCTCGGTCATCGGTGCCACGCTAGGCGGCCCGGGCGACACCGCGGTGTCGACACGTCGACGTGTCGACGCATCGATCCTCACACCAGCCGGCGGCTACCGGGAGCGACCACCCGCAGCCAGCGGTACCCGTAACCGCCGAGCGCCAGCTCCACCCCGCCCTTGTCGTCCACCTGTTCCTCACCGGGCTGGAGCAGGTCCACCAGCCGGTGCCCCGAGCCGCACTCCGGCAGGGAGAGCGGCACCGTGCGGGGCTCGGGTCCGAGGTTGTGGACGGCGACCAGAGTGCCGTCGTCCCAGCTGCACAGGTGGGCCAGCACCTCGGGGTGCGGCTGCTCGAGCACGTCGTAGGTCCCCCAGCCGAGCTCCGGGGACTCCCGGTAGCGCCGGATGAGCAGCTTCATGAACGACAGCAGCGAGTCCGGGTCGTGCCGCTGGTCGGCGACGTTGACGAACTCCGGGGCGAACCCGCCGTCGACCACGGGGCCGGGCAGCAGGGTGGGGTCCTCGACGGTCGAGAACCCGCCGTTGCGGCCCGACGTCCACTGCATCGGCGTCCGGACGGCGAGGCGGCCCTCGGCGTCGAGGTCCTCCCCCATGCCGATCTCCTCCCCGTAGAACAGCACCGGGGTGCCGGGCAGGGAGAACAGCAGGCTGTAGACCATGCGGACCCGCCGCGGGTCGCCGTCCAGCATCGGCGGCAGCCGGCGCCGCAGCCCCCGGCCGTAGACCTGCATCCGCTCCTCGGGGCCGAACGCGGCGAAGACCTCCTGCCGCTCGTCGTCGGAGAGCTTGTCGAGGGTGAGCTCGTCGTGGTTGCGGACGAAGGTGGCCCACTGGCTGTCCGGGCTCACCGCGGGGCGCTCGGAGAGCGCGCGGCTGACCGGGCCGGCATCGGCGCGGGCCAGCGACAGGTACAGCGCCTGCATCCCGACGAAGTCGAACAGCATGGTCAGCTCGTCGCCGTCGGCACCGCCGAAGAACTCGACCTGCTGCTCGTGCGGCAGGTTGACCTCGCCGAGCAGGATCCCGTCGCCGGTGCGGCGGCCGAGCAACGAGCGCAGCGCCCGCAGGTACTGGTGCGGGTCGGGCAGCTCCCCGGCGTCCTCCGGCTGCACCTCGAGGAAGAACGGGACGGCGTCGACGCGGAACCCGGACAGGCCCAGCTGCAGCCAGAAGCCCATGATCTTGGCGACCTCGTCGCGCACCCGGGGGTCGGCCACGTTCAGGTCGGGCTGCTCCTTGTAGAAGCGGTGCTGGTACCACTCCCCGGTCGGCTCGTTGTAGGTCCAGGTGCTCTGCTCCTGGTCGGGGAAGACCACCTGGTCGGAGGTGTCCGGCGGCTCGTCGTCGCGCCAGACGTAGAAGTCGTGGTACGGGTCGTCCCGGCTCTGCCGGGCACGCTGGAACCACGGGTGCTGGACCGAGGTGTGGTTGACCACGAGGTCGACGATCACCCGCATGCCGCGGTCGTTCGCCGTCCGCACCACCTCCACCAGGTCACCGTGGGTGCCCAGTCGCGGGTCGACGCCGTAGAAGTCGGTGATGTCGTAGCCGTCGTCGCGCTCGGCGGTCGGGTAGAAGGGCATCAGCCACAGGCAGGTGACGCCGAGGTCGGCGAGGTGGTCGATGCGCTGGGCGAGGCCGGCGAAGTCGCCGCAGCCGTCGCCGTTCCAGTCCAGGTAGGTCTCGACGTCCAGGCAGTAGACGACGGCGGTCTTCCACCAGAGATCGCTGGTGTCGGTGATCCGCATGGCGGCGTCCTCTCGTCGGGGGCTGCCGTCGTCCCTACCGCACTCCGGCGCGCCGCGCTCAGTCCGCCGGCTCGTTGAGCAGCTGGAACAGCAGGTGGTCCTGCCAGCGCCCGGCGATGCGCAGGTACCGCGGCGCGAAGCCGATCCGCTCGAACCGGTTGCGCCGCAGCACCCGCTGCGAGGCGGAGTTGTGCACGAGGGTGCCGGCCTGCAGCCGGTGCAGGCCGGCCTCGCCGAAGGCCAGTCCCACCATGGCGGCCACCGCGGCGGTGGCCACGCCGCGACCGGTGACGTGCTCGCTGACCCAGTAGCCGAGGTCTCCGGACAGGAACGAGCCACGGACGACGTTGTTGACGTTGACCCGCCCGGCCGGCTCGCCGTCGACGAGCACCACACCGGGCAGGACGGCGCCCTGCCGGTACCGCTCGAGGGTGCGGCGGGCCTCGGCGCGCTGGACGTCCTCGGTGAAGTACTCGTCGGGGCGCTGCGGGTCCCACGGCGCGAGGAACTCCCGGTTGGCGACCAGCAGCCGGGTCAGCGCGGGGACGTCGTCCTCGGTGAGCGCGCGCACGGTGACGTCCACGCCCTCGCACCCTAGGGGACCGGCCGGGGTCACTCGCCCAGCTTCTCCAGCAGGACGGCCACGCGCACCCGGGCCTCGGCGAGCCCCGGCCGGCCGGTGCGGGCGTGCCGATCGAGCAGCTCCCGGGCCCGGCGCAGCTCCACGGCCGGCATCGGCTCCCGCGCGTTGACCCGCCGGATGAGGTCGTCCACGTCGGTCATCTCGTCCCCGTCCCGTGTCGTCGGACGCGGCCGAACGGCGACCGCACCCCGGACTTCGCCGGGCGGGGGGCCGGTGGATGCGGGTCAGGCGATCCCGGCGGGGTGCGGCGTCTGCTCGGGGCGGCGCGGGCCGGCCGGTCCGGGCGGGTCGATCGCGACGGCGGGCCCCGGCGCCGTGACGTCGAGCCGCGGCAGCACCTTCTCGCCGAACGCGTCGAGGAAGGCGATCTGGTCGCCGCCGACCTGGTGGAGGTAGACGTCGTCGAAGCCGAGCTCCACGTACTCGGCGATCCAGGCCGCGTGCTGGCCCAGGTCGGCGGAGACGCGGACGGCGCCGGTGACCGCCTCCGGGGTCACGTGCGCGCTGGCGTGCTCGAACGCCTCCGGGCTGTCGAGGTCCCAGCACAGCGGCGGGGGGAAGACGTTGCTGCGCCACTGGTCGTGGGCCACGGCGAGGGCCCGGTCGGGGTTGGGGTCCCAGCTGACGTGCACCTGCAGGACCAGCTTGCCCCGGCCGCCGGCGTCCCGGTACGCGGCGATCATGTCCCGGAGCTTGTCGTGCGGCTGGTTGATGGTGACCAGGCCGTCGGCCCAGTCGGCGCCGCGCCGGGCGGTCTCGACGCTGACCGCGGGGGCGATGAGGGCCGGCTGCTGCTCGGGGAGGGTGTAGACGCGGGCGCGGTCGACGGTGACCAGCCCGTCGTGGCTGACCTCCTCGCCGGCCAGGAGGGCGCGGATGACGTCGACGCACTCGCGCAGCCGGGCGTCGCGCAGTTCCTTGCGCGGCCACTTGTCGCCGGTGACGTGCTCGTTCATCGCCTCGCCGCTGCCGAGCGCGACCCAGAACCGGCCGGGGAACATCGCGCCGAGGGTGGCGATCGCCTGGGCGATGACCACCGGGTGGTAGCGCTGGCCGGGGGCGTTGACCGCACCGAAGGGCAGGCCCGTGGTGGCCAGCGCGGCACCCAGCCAGGACCACGCGAACCCGGAGTGCCCCTGCCGCGGGTTCCAGGGGGTCAGGTGGTCGGAGCACATGGCCGCGGTGAAGCCCACCTGCTCCGCGTGCCGGACGGCGGTCAGCAGCGCCGCGGGGTGGACCTGCTCGTGCGAGTTGTGGAAGCCGATCACCGTCATGGGCCTCCCCTACCCCGGGCGCCCCGGCATCCGAACGCGCTGGCTGCACGCGTGCGGTGACGCCGCCGCCGTCCAGCAGGCCCGGCGGGACAGCGACTCCTGACTCCGGACCCGTCTGACCCCGACTCTCGGATCGAGAGTGGAGTCGTCGCCGCCGACATGCGGCGACACGCCGCTGCGGGCGACACGACCCCATGATCGACCGGCGGCAGGCGGCGGCCGGCACCCCAGAGCCCCGGCCGCGTCAGGCGGGAGCGGTGGTCCCCGGCTCGTCGGCGCGTCACCCCGCGGAGCAGCAGCAACTCGGCGTCGGTGCGCCGAGGGGCGCGGCGAACAGGTGGCCCTGCGCAAGCCCCACGTGCCCGTCGCGCAGGTGGGTGCGCCGGCGCTCCTGCGCGATGCCCTCGGCGACGATCTCCAGGTCCAGGGCGTGGCCCAGGTCGACCAGTCCGCCCAGGGTGCGCACGAGGTCCAGCCGGGCCACCGCCGCGGCGCCGTGGAGCCGGTAGCCGCCCGCCGACCGGGCCGGCGGGTCGACCAGCCCCTCGTCGGACCAGAAGCGCACCGTCCGCACGGGGACGCCGAGCCGGTCCGCGAGCTGCCCGATCGTGAGCGCGCCGTCGTCCACGGCCCCGACCCTGCACCCTCCAGCGGCTGGAAGGTCGAGACCAGAGACCGGCACCACTCGCGTCGTGCCGTGTGGACGGAGCGCGGCGTGGGGAGTATCGAGGCGTGACGCGCACCCCGACCACCGACGAGTGGGGCATCGACGCCGGCTGGCTCGACGCCCTCGACGAGGAACACCACGTCGCCGAGGCCACCATCGAGCGGTTGCGGGAGGTGATCGGGACGCCCCCGGCCGACCTCGAGGACCGCGCGCCGATCGTGGCCCGGCCCGGGGACGCCCTCGAGGTCGACGAGGCCGAGGTGACCTGCGAGGACGGCTCCGTCCGGCACGTGGACGGCGAACTGCCCGAGGACTTCCCGCTCGGCTACCACTGGCTGCAGGCGCCGGGTGGCCACCGCCGGCGACTGATCGTCTCCCCCGGCCGCTGCTGGCTGCCCGAGGAGCGCGCCTGGGGCTGGGCGGTGCAGCTCTACGCCACCCGGAGCCGCGACAGCTGGGGCATCGGCGACCTCGGCGACCTGCGCGCCGTCCGCGAGATGGCCGCCGGTCAGGGCGCGGGCTTCGTCCTCATCAACCCGCTGCACGCCGTCGCCCCGACGCCGGGCCAGGAGTCCAGCCCCTACCTGCCGGCCACCCGGCGCTTCCGCAACCCCGTCTACCTGCGGGTGCCGGAGGTGCCCGGCGCGGGCGCCGTCGACCTCGAGGTGGACGCCGGCCGGGCGCTCTCCGACGGCGACCTGATCGACCGCGACGCGATCTGGGCCCGCAAGCGCGAGGTGCTGCGGCGGGTGTTCGACGCCACCGGCCGCGACGACCCCGCCTTCCCCGACTGGTGGTGGCACCAGGGCCAGCCGCTGCAGGACTGGGCCACCTGGTGCGCCCTCGCCGACGTGCACGGCCCCGACTGGCACACCTGGGCCGAGGAGCTGCGCGACCCGCGCAGCGAGGCCGTCGGCCGGTTCGTCGCCGAGCACGAGCGCGACGTCGCCTTCCACGCCTGGCTGCAGTGGTGCCTGCACCTGCAGCTGGAACGCGCGACCGAGGGCATGACCGTCATCCAGGACCTCCCGATCGGCGTCGCCGGCGGCGGGGCCGACGCCTGGACCTGGCAGGACGTGCTGGCCGACGGCGCCTCCGTGGGCGCGCCCCCGGACGCGTTCAACTCCCAGGGCCAGGACTGGGGCTCACCGCCGCTGATCCCGTGGCGGCTGCGCGCTGCGGACTACGAGCCGTTCATCCAGTCGATCCGCGCCACGATGGCCGGCGCCGGCGGGCTGCGCATCGACCACGTCATGGGCCTGTTCCGGCTGTGGTGGGTGCCCCGGGGCGAGAGCCCGGCCGACGGCGCCTACGTCCGCTACCCCGCCGAGGACCTGCTCGACATCGTCGCCCTGGAGAGCGCCCGGGCGCAGGCGGTCGTCGTCGGCGAGGACCTCGGCACCGTCGAGGACGGCGTCCGCGAGGCGATGGCCGAGCACGGCATCCTCAGCTACCGGCTGCTGTGGTTCGAGGAGGACGACCCGGCGCAGTGGCCGGTCGAGGCGATGGCCGCGATCACCACCCACGACCTGCCCACCGTGGCCGGGCTGTGGAGCGGCGCCGACGTCGAGGAGCAGCGCGAGCACGGCACGGGCAGCGACGAGGAGCTCGAGGAGGGCCGGCGGTCGCTGCTGGCGAGGCTGTCCGGCGTCCGGAAGAACGCCCGGCCGGAGACGGCGGTCAAGCGGGCGCACGAGCGGCTGGCGGAGGCGCCGTCCCTGCTGCTGTCCGCGACGCTGGACGACGCCGTCGCCGAGCGGCGCCGGCCCAACATGCCGGGCACCACCGACCGGCCCAACTGGTCGCTGCCGCTGCCGGTGACCGTCGAGGACCTCCCCGCCCACCCCCTCGTCGCGGCCGTGGCCGAGACGCTGGCGAAGGGCGTCGCGGACAGCGCCTGAGACCGTGTCGATCGAACGCGTGTTCGACCGACGTGCCAGACTCTCCCCATGGCCGGCGGCATGCACCCAGGGCGCTCGGGTCGCCGCTCCCTCGGGGAGCGGGCAGCGGAGTCCGGGGTCGCTGCCGCCGCGTCCCCGTCCGAGCCGCTGCGCCCGGCGACCGACAGCGGTCGCCGGGCGGACGGCCGCGGCCGGCACTGCTGGGTGCACGACCCGCCGGGTGCACCCGGTGTGTGGCCCGGGCTGCTCGTCGAGTGGCGGCAGGACGACGGCGGCTGGCTCGGCCGGGTGACCTACGCCCTCGCCGGTCCGCACGGTCCGGTGCTGGTCGAGGCGTGGGTGCCCGCGGCCCGGCTGGAGCAGCGCTGATCACGGTTGGGGCGGCGGCGGGCTGGCTATGGCCTCCGGGAACGGACATCCCCGACGAAGCGGAGCCCTCGTGAGCGAGCCCGACCGACCCGACCTCGACGACGTCATGGAGACCACCGAGTCCGCACCGCGCGACCGGTCCCAGCACGCCGGCGGCTACGACCGGCCCAACGACGACGCCCTCCAGCACCGCACCGAGCAGGAGCGGCAGATGGTCGACTCCGACGATGCCGACCCGGCCGGCGCCGACCAGCACTCGGCGACTGATTGATCTGCGGTCCTCCGGACCGCTCCGCGGCACTCCCCTCTGCGGTCCTCCGGACCGCACCGCGGCCACGTGCCGTCCCGGCCGCCACTGAGCCGCTGCCCGTGTCCCCGGCGGGGAGCCTCCGGCCCCCGCGCCGGGTCCACCCGGCCCGGTGCCGTCCCCCGGTGGCTGCCGAACGGCACCGCGGCCCCGTCGCTCGAGGGGTGAGGGGTCGTTGCCCGTGGCCCGGCTGACGACGGGGGTCGTCGCGTGCTGGGTGCTGAAGTCCACCCGGCCGCCGGCGGCCATCGACCCCGGCTGGCCCGTGGGCGCGGCGCGCGAGCTGACCCGCTGCGTGCGCCGCTCCTACCGGCTGGACCTGGTGCGCCCCGGCCAGCCGTGCCTGCTGTGGGTGAGCGGCCGCACCGACCCCGGCGTCCACGCCCTGGGCGAGGTCACCGGCGAGCCCGAGGACCGCGCCGACGGGCCGGTCGTCGACGTCCGGCTCACCCGGCTGGCCCGGCCCGTGCCCCGCGCCGAGTTGCTCGGCGACCCCGACCTCCGGAGCGCCGAGGTGCTGCGCATGCCCGCCGGCAGCAACCCCTCCTGGCTGTCGGCGTCCGCGTTCGCCGCCGTCCTCGCCCGGCTGCCGGACCGGGGCTGAGCGGCTGGGACCATGGCCTCCGTGACTCCCACCCGGTACCGCTGGGGCGCGCTCGCCTGGTTGCTGACCCTGCAGTTCTTCATCGTCGAGACGGTCGTGCAGCTGCAGGCCGACGGCTACTCCCGCGCCGACGACCTGATCAGCGAGCTCGGCGCGGCCACCTCGCCCGCGCACGCGCTGATGAACGCCTCGTTCATCGCCCAGGGCGTGCTGATCGCCGCCGGGGTCCTGCTGCTGCGCCCCGCGCTGGCCGGCGCCGCGGGCCGGATCGCGGCCGCCCTGCTCGCCGCGGCCGCCGTCGGCGTGGTGCTCGTCGGGCTGTTCCCGATGGACGGGCAGCAGTCCCTGCACGAGGCCGGGGCCGGGCTCCACCTGGTCGGTGGTGGGCTGGGGTTGATCGCGCTCGCCTACGCCGTGCGGCGGCGGTCCGAGGCGCTCGGCACGACGCTGGCCGTGCTCGGGCTCGTCGGCACGGCGGCCACCGTCTTCTTCGTCGCCGGGATCACCCGTCACCTCGGCGAGGGCGGCACCGAGCGGGCCGCGGCCTACGTGCTGCCGGTCGGCCTGGCGCTGGCCGGGGCCGGCCTGTGGCGGCTGCGGGACCGCCCCGCCGAGTCCGACCGGCCCACCCGCCGGGAGCTGCGGGAGCAGGAGCGGGCGGCGCGCGCCCAGCAGGCACGGGAACGGGACGCCGCCCTGGAGGCCGCCACCGCCCGCTCGGCGTCCGCCGGTGCCACCCCCGAGGGCCAGCAGGCCGACGACGACCACGACCCCGAGGACCCCTGGGCCACCACCCGCCGCGGCTGAACCGGCCCGGTCAGCCGGCCGGCGAGAAGCGCAGCACGTCGGCGACCGGTCGCCGGCCCGAGTGCGGCGCCTCCCCCGTCGACGGGTAACCCATGCGCAGCAGCATCTGCGGGTGGCCCACCAGCGACAGCCGCGCCCGCATGCGGGTGCGCGTCGCCGGCCAGTCCAGCGCCTGGGTGAGCGGCGAGGCGGCCAGCCCCTCCGCGGTCGCCCGCAGCAGCAGCCGCCCCAGCGCCTGACCGGCCAGCAGCCACGCCGTCCGGTCGTCGTTGTCGGTGCCCAGCAGCACGACCGTCGGCCGCTCCACCGCCGGCGGCGGCGCGCCGGCGTCCCCCTCGGGCAGGAAGGCGCCGTGCGCGCCGCGGCTGCCGACGACGAAGTCCCGGATCAGCCAGTTCGACGGCCGGGTCGCGGGGTCCTCGCTCGGGACCGCCTCGACGGGGACGCCGTCCACCGCGGCCGGGTCGGTCCGCAGCCAGCGCTCCAGCTCCGCGACGTACTCCGGGTCGCTGCGCTCCATCTCCTCCGCCCGGGAGATGAGGAAGACGGTCGCGACCTCCTCCTCCGACTCGGTGATGGGCTTGACCCACACCCCGAGCCGTCCGACGTCGGCCTGCAGCCGGTCGACCAGCTCGTCCGGCACGGCGCGGGCCGCGAAGGGCGCCCGCTCGGTGTGCCGCCGGCCGATCGCCTCGGCGAGGGAGCGGTCCTCGGCGGTCACCTCGCGCGCAGCCCCCGCCCGCACGGTGGCCAGGTGGTCGGGGTCGGCGGGGTCGGGCAGCAGGTCGACGGCGGCCTCGACGCCGGCGGACCGCAGCGCCACCGCGGCGAACTCGGCCGCGACCCCGCAGCTGATCACCTGCTGGCGGCCGGTGGGGTCGAGCACCGGCAGCGCCCGGTCGCGGTCCAGGTGCAGCTCGAGCCGGTCCGGTGTCGCGGTGAACCGCCAGGGCTGCGTGTTGTGGATCGACGGCGCCCGGATGGCGGCGCCCACCACCGCGGTCCAGTCCTGCTCGTCCATCTGCGCACCTCCGGCCGGCTCCGGCGCCCCGGGCGGGGCCCGCCCCCTGCCTACCCCATGGGCGGCGAGGGGCGCACGTGGCGTGCGCAACGCCGGGCCCCGAGGATGGGGACCATGACCGACGCCGCCCTCGAGGAGATCCCGGCCGACGAGTGCTACCGGCTGCTGGCCACCCAGGAGATCGGCCGGCTGGCCGTGAACGCCGAGCACCACCCCCTCGTCTTCCCGGTGAACTTCGCCCTCGACGGGACGACGATCGTCATCCGCACCCGCGCCGGCACCAAGCTGACCGCCGCCGAGCACGCCAACGTCGCCTTCGAGGTGGACGAGATCGACCGGCGGACCCGCAGCGGCTGGAGCGTGCTGGTGCGCGGCCAGGCCGAGGAGGTCGGGGACGCGCACCGGGCCGACCTCGTCGCCCGCACCCACGCAACCGGCGTCGAGCCGTGGGCACCGGGCGACACCGGCCACTGGGTGCGGCTGATCCCCCACGCGATCTCCGGACGGCGGATCGTGCCCGGGGAGCTGCCGCCGGCGGTCGACCCCCGCGCCTACCTCTGACCAGCCGGTCCACGTCCCGCGGCCCGTCGGGGAGAATGCCGCCATGAGCGCCCCAGACAACTCCGGTCGGTCCCTGCGCGTGCTCGTCGGTTACGACGGCTCGCCGAGCGCGGTCAACGCGATCGAGGCCGCGGCCACCCTCGTGCCCACCGCCTCCGCGTCGGTCCTGCACCTGTGGGAGCCGCCCTTCACCTCCCCGGAGCTGCGGCAGCGGCTGGCCGGCCGCTCCTCCGGGCTGCAGCAGCTGGGCGACCTGCTGGAGACGGAGGGCCGGGCCGAGGCCGAGCGCCTGGCCGGCAACGGCGTCAAGCTGGCCCGCGCCGCCGGCTGGGAGGCCGAGCCCCTGGTCAAGCGGGCCTTCGGCGGCGACGGCTACCAGTTCGCCCGGACGGCGGAGGAGATCGGCGCCGACCTCGTCGTCGTCGGCACCCGCGGGCTCGGCGGCGTGCGGGCAGCGCTGGGCAGCGTCTCCGAGCTGGTCATCCACGTCAGCCCGGTGCCGGTGCTGGTGGTGCCCTACCCGCTGACGACGTCCGAGTGGGCCGCGGCCGCCTCGGGGCCGGTCATGGTCGGCACCGACGGGTCGGCCGGCGCGGCCCGGGCGATCGCCTCGGCTGCCGCCCTGTTCCCCAGCCGCCAGCAGCTCCTCGTGGCCGTCGCCGAGCCCGGCCCGGGCCCCGGACCCACCGCCCCGGACGGCGCCGAGCTGCTCACCGTGCCGTGCTCGGGGCGTCCCGGCAGCGCGCGGGCCACCGCCTCAACCCTGGCCGAGACCGCCGCCGCCCGCGGCGCCGCGGTCATCGCCGTCGGCAGCCGGGGCCGGTCGGCCTCGCGTGAGCTGCTGGTCGGCAGCGTCCCCCGCGCCCTGCTGCACTGCGCGCACCGGCCGGTGCTCGTCGTCCCCCGTTCCCCCGTCGGGACGGACTGACCCTCGGCGAGACCGCAGGTCGGGCCGGGGATGCCGGCCCGACGCGGTCCGTCGCGCCCTCGACGGGGCCGCCGGGGACCGCTCGGCGCACTCCTCCGTATTGGGGGTCATAGGACCCCCACGGCACGGCTTCGGATCGACCCCCCTCACCGACGACCGTCTGCGTACGGCTCCGGTCACCCGATCGGGGGGAAGCTCGAAGCAGCGGAGTAGCCATGAGTGCACGCACGACCACCAAGGGTGGCCGCCGTCGCGGAGGTGGGTCTGTGCCCACCGCCGCGACGCGACCGTCCCTCACCACCGGCGGGAGGCGGGCCCTCGGCCTGTTCTCCGCCGCGACCGTCGCCGTCGGATCCGTCGTCCTGAGCAGCGGGGTCGCCCAGGCGGCGCTGCCCACGCTGCCGAACAACCTCGTCGTCTTCCCCGACCGGGACTTCATGACCATCGAGGGCTTCGAGGGCCTGCCGGCGGGCAGCACGGCGACGGTCAAGGTGTTCCGCGGGACCACGGTGGTCGGCCAGACGACAGCCGACGTGAACTACCCCGAGGACGGCGTCGCCTTCGAGATCAACCACCCCGGCGGCGCGTGCTGGGGCCAGGGCGCTCCGTCCGGCCTGAACGTGACCCCGGACATCACCGGCAACGACCGGGTCGAGCTGACCATCAACGGTCAGGTCTTCGACATGCCCGTGGCCGACATCTCGGTGGCGTCCGAGTCGATCAGCGGCAGCACGGTGACGGTGATCAGCGACGTCCCCGCCGCCATCCCCCTGGACCGGCTCGAGGCCCGCATCATCCAGCCCGACCTCAAGGACACCGCGGTGGCCCGCCGCGACGCCCGCGCCGTCGCCGACGGCACCGGCGACGAGGGGTACACGTCCACGCTGGCGCGGTCCACCACCAACCCGGACCAGGTGGTTGCGACCTACACCTTCCTGGACGACGCCACCGCGCAGACCGCCCTCGGCGGGACCTCCCGGATCATGTCCTGGGCCGCGGCCGACGGCGACGAGCGCTCCGGCATCACCATCGCCGAGCACGGCGAGGTCGGCGGTCCCGGCATGGGTGGCTGCCCGGCCGGCCCCGGCGACGCCGCCCAGCCCGGCCCCGGTGAGGCGGGCTTCGTCCGCTCCGCCAACGGTGAGTCCATGACCGTCAACTGGGTCGCGGCTCCGCCGGTGGCCGGTGGCGCGCCCGTCAGCGGCTACCACGTGACGCTGACCGACCCCGACGGCAACATGGTCGGGAAGAAGGTCGGCGCCAGCGCGATCCGCGCCGACTTCACCGGTCTGACCGCGACCACGGAGTACCTCGTGGAGGTGCGGGCCGCCCAGGGCACCGGGGCGGACACGGTGCTGAGCAAGCCGTACGCGGCGGCCTCCGGGGCTCCGGACCAGAACCCGGAGACCGGGGACGTCACGGACCCGACCGTGACGCTCACGCCCAACGCCGAGACCGGTGAGATCACCGTCACCGCGAACGAGGCCGTGGACGTCTACTACACCCTCGACGGCAGCGACGTGGTCGACATCGACATGCCGTCGCTGACCGCCATCCACCTCCCGGAGGGCGCGACCATCCCGGTCACCGCGGCCGGCACCGTGGTCAAGGTCGCCGCCTTCGACGCCGCCGGCAACATCGGCACCGCCGAGGGCACGTACGAGCCCGGTACCTCCGGTCCGGCCCCGACGCTCCCCGGTGCCCCGACCGGGGTCAGCACGCAGCCCGGCCAGGGCAGCCTGGTGGTGAGCTGGACTGCTCCCGAGCAGACCGGTGCCTCCGCCATCTCCCGCTACGAGGTCACCGCGACCCCGGCCACCGGGACGGCGGTGTCGGCGGTGGTCGTCGCCCCGGCCACGACGGCCACGCTGACCGGCCTGACCGCCGGGACGGCGTACACGGTCAGCGTCATCGCCGTGAACGATCAGGGCAGCAGCCCGGCGGGCACCGCCACGGGGACGCCGGACGCCGTGACCAACGACACGGTCACGATCACCGGCGGCCGCTACCGCGCCGGTGACCGGCTCGAGGTCAACGGCACCGGCACCATCGCCGGCGCGACGATCACGATCCGCTCCACCAGCGCCACGGGTCCGGTCATCGGGACCGCCATCGTGGCCCCGCCGGCGGCCGGCGCCACCTTCGGGACGTGGACCTTCGCGGTCCGCAACGCCGTCCCGGCCGTCCCCGGCTCCCAGGTCTGGGTGGAGTCGGACAAGGGCGGCAAGGCCGGTCCGTACGTCCTCCGCCGGTGACGGACGGGACCCGGGCCGACTGAGCCCGGCGCACCACCACAACTGAACACAACGGGGGCCCGTCACCGGGAGGTGGCGGGCCCCCGGCCCGTCTCCGGCCGGCACCCCGCGGACGGCGACCCGGCGCCCGTGACGGCCGGTCACCGCGCGACTCCCTCGCATTGGGGGGTGCCACTCCCCCTTGCCGCGTCTGCCTGCGCACTCGTCGCTGCACGACAGTCGACGCACAGGTCGTCACCACCCACGGTGACGGCGACGGCGTTCGACAACGGAGAGTCGCATGACACGGGAACGACCGAGCACCGGTCGTCGCGGGGGCGGGGCCATGAGGGGCACCGACGTCGCGACGGCGAACCGGACCACCAACCGCCGCGGCCGCACGACGGTCGTGGCGCTGACGGCGTTCGGCGTCGTCGCCAGCGGCGCCACGATGGCCGGCGCCGACATCATCACGCCGAACCCCGAGACCCTGCAGGCGGTCGGCCCGACCAGCGGGGTGCACGGCTTCCCGGTCTGGTACGAGGACCACACGGGGCTCCGCCTCGAGCAGTGCCTCGACGCCACCGACCCCTACTGCGACCCGGCCTTCCTCACCGCGGAGGGGCTCGACCCCAACAAGCCGCTGCACATCGGGGCGAGCGCGGCCGAGAGCAACTGGCCGGCCGAGTCCTTCTACTTCCAGGCCGGCAACAGCTTCGACACGCCCAGCGGTCCGGCCGTCGACTTCGTCGCCGCCCTGGAGGCGACGTTCGCCAACGAGGTCGTCCGCGAGGGCGACCAGGTGACCTTCGGCCGCCTCCGCATCCGGATCGACGACGCGGTGCCCTTCGCCACCTACACCGTCACCCACCCCTACGGCGTCGACACGGTGACCGCCGACGACCGCGGCCGGGCCCGCTTCGTCGAGGACATCACGCCCGCCCCGGACAACTTCGGTCTCGCGCTGGGCTCCCGCATCGCGCCGTTCCTGATCGACGCCGCCGGCCTGCACGAGGTGAACGGCAACTCCTACGTCGGCAACCCCGCCGTGGAGACCCAGGTCACCGGCTCGCCCCACGACACCAACTACGTGGAGGTCTCCGGCCCGGGCATCGACACCTTCCGCGACGACACCTTCGGGATCCTCGGCAAGGTGGCCGTCAACCAGGGCATCGAGCCCCTCGGCGTCTACGAGGTCGACACCGCCGGCCAGGACTACGTCGACGTCTACGCCAAGGCCGGCCGGAACTCGACCGTCGAGGTCGCCGGCGAGGGCGTGCCGGCCACCACGCTGACCGGCGACGGCAAGGGCAACTTCTTCGCCCGCATCCCCGTCGGCGCCTTCCCCGACTCGGTCACGGTGAGCAACACCAGTGACGTGCCGGCGGAGAACAAGGACGTCCCGGTCACCGACCGCATCCAGGTCACCAACGCCGTGTTCGCCAACGGGACGCTCACCGTCGAGGCGACGTCCAGCGACAGCGACGCCGAGCTGTCGGTGGAGGGCTTCGGCGCGCTCGCCAACGGCAGCCTCACCGCCACCGGCCTCTCCATGCCGCCGCACTCGGTCACCGTCGTGGCCACGGAGGGCGGCGAGGAGGACGGCTCGACCACGGCTCCCGTCATGGTCACCGGCTCGGACGCCGGCGAGGAGGTGCCGCAGGCCGGCAACATCGCCGGGCTGCCGACCACGCTGGCGATGGGCCAGACGGTCACCCTGGACGCCTCGTCCTCGACCAACGTGGAGTCCTTCGCCTGGTCCGCCTCGGCCGGCACGATCGTCGCCGACGGCGCCAACCCGGCGCTGGCCACGTTCACCGCGCCCAGCACCCCCGGGGTGGTCACGATCACCCTGACCACGCAGGGTCCGATGGGTGAGCGCGTCTTCACCCGCACGGCCGAGGTCCAGGGTGGCGAGGTCCCGACCGCGGTCACCGTGACCGCGGACAACCCGACGCCGGAGGTCGGTGCGCAGGTCGTGCTGACCGCGACCGGGACGAACGCGACGTCCTACGAGTGGGTGCAGACCTCCACCCCGGCGGTCACCGTGCCCAGCACCACCGGGAACTCGGTGTCGTTCACCGCTCCGGCCCACCCGGTGACCTTCCAGGTCACCGCCACCGGCCCCGGTGGCACCGCCACCGGGTCGGTCACGGTGACGCCGACCGTCGACACCACGGCCATCACCGCCGGTGAGTACCGCACCGGGACGCGGGAGTGGCGGGTCTCGGGCACCTCGACCGTGACCAACCTGAACACGGTGACGGTCTACCTGGCCACCACGACCGGGACGAAGGGCGCGATGATCGGCACGGCCACGGTCGACGCCACGGGAGCCTGGACCGTCCGCGTCGCCAACGCCGTCGCCCCGTCCACCGGGTTCACCCGGGTCGTCGCGGAGTCCACGAAGGGCGGCGTCTCGGCGCCGTTCGCCTTCACCTCCCGCAGGTGACGAGCACCGGCCGGCACCGGGACCTCCAGCCCGGTGCCGGCCGGCCATGACGAGGGCCCCACCGCTGCGGCGGTGGGGCCCTCGCCCGTTCCCGGCACGCCGCGGCTCAGGCGGCCGCGCCGGCCTCCTGCACGGTCGCCGCGACCGACCGCCGGGACCGGCCGCGGGCGCGGGCCAGCGCCACCCCGGCCAGGCACACCGCACCGCCGGCGACGGCGAGGACCGGCGGCACCTCGTCCAGCAGGAGCCAGCCCAGGACGACGACCAGCGGCGGCACCAGGTAGGTGGTCACGCCCAGCGTCCCGGCGTCCATCCGGGCCAGCGCGTAGGCCCAGGTGCTGAACGCCAGGGCCGTCGGTACCACCCCGAGGTAGACCATCCCGGCGACGGAGGCCGCCGGCGCCCGCGCGAGCTCCCCGGCGAGCGCCCCGGCCCAGGGCAGGCAGCACAGCGCACCGACGGCGCAGGCGGTCAGCGTCACCTGCAGCGGAGGCAGCCGTCGCAGCACCGGCTTCTGCGCGACCACCCCGGCCGCGTAGGTCACCGCCGCCACCAGGCAGAAGACGACGCCGAGGACCTCGGCGTCCGCGCCGCGCGTGGCCAGCCCGATGAGCAGGACCCCGGCGAAGGCGACCGCGATGCCGGCCAGCAGCCGGCGCGGGAACCCCTCGCCCAGCAGGAGCCCGGCGAGGACGGCGATGAGGATCGGCCCGACGTTGACCAGCATCGCCGTGGTGCCGGCGTCCAGGTGCCGCTCCGCGGCGTTGAGCGCCAGGTTGTAGACGCCGAACCAGCCGACCCCGCAGACGGCCAGCAGCCCCCACTCGCGCCCCGTCGGCCGCACCCACGCCCGGCCGGCGAGCGCCCAGAGGACGCCGAGCACCGCGGTGCCGACGGTCAGCCGGCCCAGCGCCAGCGCCCCGGGTGAGAGGTCGGCGCCCACCTCGCGGATGCCGACGAACGCCGACGCCCAGGCCAGCAGGGTGACGACGACGGCGGCGAGGACGGGCACGGCGGTGCGGCCGGGCGACGCGAGGGTGGGCACGACCCGGACCCTAGGTGGGGGCGACGACGGCGCACCGGCGGTTTCCGGACGTCGTCCTGCCCGTTGCGGGATCCGGCAGGACCGTTGCGGCGGGCCGGTTCAGCCGTGCAGGTGCTCGCCGTAGGTGCGGTGCCCGCGCGCGCCGCCGGTGGGCAGCGCGGCGCCGTCCCGGAACGCGGAGGACAGCCGGCCGGGGACGGGCGTGGCGACGACGTGGGCCCCGGGCTCCCGGGCGGCCGCCCACGCCCGTGCCAGCTCGGCGGCGGTCAGCTCCTGCGGACCGCCGAACTCCACGACGTCCCCCGTCGGCGCGCCCAGGGCGACCTCGGCGGTGTGGGCGGCGGCCTCCTCGGCGTCCACCGGCTGGGCCCGCCAGCCCATCGGCACCGGCAGCACGGGCCCGCGGCGGGCGGTGGCGAGCAGCTCGTCGACGAAGTCGTGGAACTGGGTGATCCGCAGCAGCGTCACCGGCAGCCCCGACGCCAGCAGCACCTGCTCGGCGGCGAACTTCGCGCGGTAGTAGCCGTAGGGGATGCGGTCGACGCCGACGATCGACACGAAGACCAGGTGCCGCAGGCGCTCGCGGTCGACCGCCTGGACCAGGCGCCGGGTGCCGGCGACGTCGGCCTGCCAGTAGTCACCCCGCGCGTCGCTGGCCGCGTGCACCACGACCTCCGCACCCGCCAGCGCCGTCTGCAGGTCGCGGCCGGTGGCGAGATCGCCGCGGACCCCGCCCGGCCCGGTCCCCCGCCGCGACATCCGGCGCACGGAGTGGCCGGCCTCCTGGAGCCGCCCGGCCACCCGGCTGCCGAGGCGTCCGGTCCCTCCCGTCACGAGAACGTCCATGGCTGCAGTCTGGCCGGACCACCTCCGCGCAGTGCCGCGCCGCGCTCCGGGCGAGTCGAAGTCACATGCCGATACCGTCCCGGACCGTGACGGCCACCGACACGCCTCGCACAGATCCACCCGTCCCAGAGCCCGTCGCGGAGAACACCGCGGACACCGTCATGCGCCGCATCGGCCTGCTCGTGCGGGACGCGCGCCGGCACCGCGGGCTCACCCAGGCCGAGCTCGCCGAGCGCCTCGGCACCAGCCAGAGCGCCGTCGCCCGAATCGAGCAGGGCGGCCAGAACCTCACCCTCGACCTGCTCGGCCGGCTCTCGGAGGCCCTGGAGAGCGAGCTGTTCAGCGTCGGGCCGTCCGGTCCCGCGCACCTGCGGGTGACCGGTGGCACGCCGCTGCACGGCAGCGTCGCGGTGAAGTCCTCCAAGAACGGCGCCGTCGCGCTGCTCTGCGCCGCGTTGCTCAACCGCGGGCGGACGACGCTGCGCAACGTGGCCCGCATCGTCGAGGTCGACCGCCTGCTCGACGTGCTGCGCTCCATCGGCGTCTCGGCGACCTGGGACGGCACCGGCCGGGACCTCACCCTGCTGGTCCCCGACGAGCTGGATCTCGCCGGGATCGACGCCGACGCGGCCCGCCGCACCCGCAGCATCATCATGTTCCTCGGTCCGCTGCTGCACCGGGCCGTCCGGTTCGAGCTGCCCTACGCCGGGGGCTGCGAGCTCGGCACGCGCACGGTGCAGCCGCACGTGATCGCGCTGCGGCCCTTCGGGTTGGAGGTGGAGGCGCGCGGCGGCCGCTACTCCATCACGGTCACCGCCCCGCGCCGGACCGACCGCACCATCGTGCTGACCGAGCGCGGCGACACCGTGACGGAGAACGCGCTGCTGGCCGCGGCGCGCGCGGAGGGGACGACGACGATCCGCAACGCCAGCTCCAACTACATGGTCCAGGACCTCTGCCTGTACCTGCGGCTGCTCGGCGTCGGCATCGAGGGCCTGGGCACCACCACGCTGGTCGTGCACGGGCGCCCGGTGCTCGACGCCGACGTCGACCACACGATCAGCGAGGACCCGGTGGAGGCCATGAGCCTGCTGACCGCAGGGATCGTCACCGGCTCCGAGCTCACGGTCACCCGGGCGCCGATCGAGTTCCTCGAGGTGGAGCTCGCCGTCCTCGCCGAGATGGGGCTGCGCTACGCCCTCTCCCCCGAGTACCGCGCCGCCAACGGGCACACCCGGCTGGCCGACATCACGATCTGGCCGTCGGAGCTGACCGCGCCCCTGGACAAGATCCACCCGATGCCGTTCCCCGGCCTGAACATCGACGACCTGCCGTTCTTCGCCGTCATCGCTGCCGTGGCGTCCGGGTCGACGCTGATCCACGACTGGGTCTACGACAACCGGGCGATCCACCTGTCCGACCTCACCCGGCTCGGCGCCGACGTCCGGCTGCTGGACCCGCACCGGGTGCTGGTGACCGGTCCGACGCGGTGGTCCAGCGCCGAGGTGGTCTGCCCGCCGGCGCTGCGCCCCGCGGTCTGCCTCCTGCTGGCCATGCTGGCCGCCAAGGGGACGTCGGTGTTGCACAACGTCGACATCATCGCCCGTGGCTACGAGCAGCTGTACGAGCGCCTGGTGGAGATGGGCGCCCGCATCGAGGTCTTCCACGACTAGGCCCCCTCCCGGGTCCCGCCCCGAGCGTGCGACGGGTGGGGAGGGGGTCCTCTCTCAGCGCTCCTGGTCGGTGGGGCGGACCAGCACCTCGTTCACGGCCACGTGCGGGGGCTGGGTGACCACGTAGACGATCGCCCGGGCGACGTCGTCGGCCTGCAGCGTGCGCATGCTCGCGGCCATCTGCCGGGAGGCCTCCCGCGCCTCGGGCTGGGTGATGTGGCTGGACAGCTCGGTGGCCACCGCCCCCGGCTCGACCAGCGACACCCGCACGCCGCGGGCGGTGACCTCCTGGCGCAGGGACTCGCTGAAGGCGTTCACCGCCCACTTGCTGGCGTTGTAGACCCCGGCGCCCTTGCGGGCGGTCCGGCCGGCGACGCTGGAGATGTTCACGATGTCGCCAGAGCCCTGCTCGACCATGCCGTCGATGGCCGCGTGGGTCATGTACAGGACGCCCATCACGTTGGTCTGCACCATCCGGCGCCAGTCCTCGGGGTCCGCCCCGACGATCGTGCCCAGCAGCATCACCCCGGCGTTGTTGACCAGGACGTCGAGGCCGCCGAGCTCCTCGCGGGTGCGGCGGACGGCGTCGGCGCAGGACCGCTCGTCGGTGACGTCGAGGTCCAGCGGCAGCACGCGGGCCCCGTCGTCGCGCAGCTTCGCGGTCAGGGCGTCGAGCCGGTCGCGGCGGCGCGCCCCCACCGCGACGGCGGCGCCGGCCGCGGCCAGGGCGACGGCGGTGGCCTCGCCGATGCCGGACGACGCCCCGGTGACCAGCGCGACCCTGCCGTCGAGCGGGCGGGCGACCTCGGTCATGCGTGCTCCTCTCCCGGGCCGCCCCGCGCGGCCCACCGGACCAGCCTGGTCGATGGCGATGGCCGCGGCGCGGGCAGGTCGCAGGCCGGGGTGGGTTCGAGAGCCAGGTGACGTCCGGGGAGGTCGCCGCGCACCCCGGGAGCCGTGCTCTTGCGGTGGTGTGGACGCTCGTGCGGCACCGCAGCAGCGCAAGAGCGTGGAGGACACCGCAAGACCGGGCCGCACCGCAGTCCGACCCGGTCGCCGATGGCGGTGGCCGCGGCGCGGGCAGCTCTCAGGAGAGGGTGACGCCGAAGCCCCGGACCGCCAGCCGCAGCAGGACCGGCCCCGGCCGCAGCAGGTCGTCGACCCGGGCCGCGGCGGCGGACTCCAGGTCGGCCACCCGCCGGGCGTAGGCCGCCGGGCCGTGCCGCCGCGCCGCGTCCAGCTCGCGCGCGTTGGCCCACACCTTCCGCCGGGACTCACGCAGCAGGACCTGGCTGGCGGTGCGGTTGGCCGGGGAGAGCAGCCGGTCCAGGCAGCTCCGCCGTCCACCGGCGCGGTGCAGCTCGGCGTCCTCGGCGGCGACGCGCGCGGCCAGCACCCGGTCGATGCGCTCGTGGTCGCGGCGGCGCAGCTCCCGGATCTCGGGGTCGTCGAAGCCGGCCGGCGGGATGACCTGCACCAGGGACTGCGGCAGGTCGAAGTTGATGTGCGCGTTCATGCCCAGCAGGACGTGCGCCTCGGGCGGCAGCTCCCGCCGCGCCCCGAAGGCCAGCCGCCACGGCCGCGGCGGGCCGGCCGGGTCGTGGCGGTGCGCGGTGAGGGCGTCGAGGTAGAGGCCGGCGAAGTCGACGTCCCACTCCTCCACCCAGGCGGGGTCCTCGAACTCGCCCCCGCGGATGGCGACCCCGACGGCCTGGGTGGTGCGCAGGTAGACCCCGTGGAAGAACCGGGCCGGGTCCCGGTCGGCCTCCAGCGGGCCCTGGAGGTCGGTCATGCGCGCCACCAGCGCGTCGATGCCCGAACCCACGAGGGCCTTCCTACTCGACTCAGACCAGCGCGTCGAACCCCTCGTCGGTGGCGGCCGTCATCGCGGCGTCCACCGGGGGCCGGTGCGGCTGGTCCAGCCCGCGCATCCGGGCGGCGTGCAGGGCCAGCAGCAGGTTCAGCCGCAGCGTGGGATCGGTGGTGAAGGGCCCCAGCAGCCGCTCCAGCTTCCCGATCCGGTAGCGCATCGTGTTGTAGTGGAAGTGCAGCCGGCGGGCGGACTCCGCGACGTTGAGGTTGGTCTCCAGCAGCACCCGCAGCGTCTCCCGCAGGTCGGCGGAGTCCGGGTCGGTGGCGTCGGCCAGCGTGCCGAGCACCTCGTCGACGTAGTTGCGCAGCTCGGTGCTGTCGGGGATGAGCGACAGCAGGCGGAAGACGCCGAGCTGGTCGAAGTGCGTCACGGCCTGCGTGCCGTGGATCTCCTGCCCCACGCCGAGGGCCCGCTGCGCCTGCTGGTGGGCCTCCCCCAGGGCCGACAGCGACCCGGCGGGCCGGCCGATGCCGGTGCCGAGCACTCGGCCCACGCGGCGCACCCGGGCGTTGACCCGCGAGGTCACCGCCGAGACCAGCGCGCTGATCTCCTCGGGGGTGCGGCCGTCCAGCGGCAGCACCGTGACGATCTCCGTCGACAGCCCCGCGACCGCCGCCCCGGAGACCTCGGTCTCCAGCGCCGAGCGCCAGCCGTCGGCCAGCCGGTCGAGGACGTCGAGGGCGCGGGTGGGGTCGGCCTGCGGGTCGGCGGCGGTCTCGGTGGCGGTGACCAGGACGACGACCGGGCCGTCCAGCCGCCAGCCGAAGGAGCGGGTCTGGGCCAGCGCTCGCTCGGTGTGCCGCAGCGACCCGGCGACCAGCCGCCGCACGAGGTCGCCCTGGAAGCGCAGCTCGACGGAGTGCACGGCCTGCTGGCGGATCACCGACAGCGCCGAGACCACCGCCGCCCGCTCCAGCACGCCGCCGGCGCCGACCATCATCGGGCCGGTCCGGTGGACGGCGACCAGCCAGCCGTGCCGCTGCTCACCGGCCATGATCGGCGCGACCGCGTACTCCCCCACCCCACCCGGGAGCTCGTGGTGGCCGGGGACCAGCAGGATGCCGTCGGCCGGCGACAGGTCGGCGTCGGCGAGCACGTCGGCGGGGGTGACCACGGTCTGGTCGGCGCGGACGCCGGACAGCCGGCGGGACGGCGCCATCGTGGCCAGCTCGTCCTCGGCCTCGGCGTCCAGCAGCCACAGCCAGTCGCTGATCTCGGCGACGTCCTCGGCCGGGCCGGCGGTGGTGACGATCTCGCGGTCGGGCCCGAGGCCCAGGACCGCGGCGCCCTCGAGGAACACCGCCAGCTGGTCGGTCACCTCGGCCAGCCCGCCGCCGCTGAGGGCGACGTCGATGAACTGGTCGTGCATGCGGTAGGAGAGGGCGAGCTCCTCGCCCTGCTTGCCGACGACCGCGCCGAGCACCTCGGAGAGGATCTCGTCCATCCGGGCGTCGGCCGGCACGGCGAGCACGGGCAGGCCCCGCCGGTCGGCCTCGGCGAGCACCTCGGCGGGGGCCGGCGCGGGCCCCTCGGTCCGGCGGAACGCCAGCGCCGCGGTGCCCATGGAGTCCAGCCGCTCGACCAGGGCCCGGTAGTTCGCCGGGTCGGCGGGCGGCAGCCGCGCACCGAGGACGACGAGGACGTCGGGCCCGGCCACGGCGAGGGGGTCGCTGGGGTCGTCGACCACCATGTGGCGGACCACGCGGCCCAGCCCGGCGCGCCCGGCGACCACGTCGGTCCCGGCCAGCCCGGGCAGCTGCAGCGCCTCCTGCAGGGTCAGCCCCATGCGCTCCTGCCAGGTGGTGCGCTCCGCGCGGTTCTCGGTCACCGATGCCTCCGCTGCCGACATGCGACGACGCAGAGATCCCACGCCATCACCCACAGTGGCGACGGTGAGCGATGCATCACCCTGGGTCACGGCACCCGCCTTCCACAACGCCCATGCACACGGCCATACCACGACACCCTGTCAGGAGTGCCTGGACCAACGTCCCCATTCTTGGCGACTTCCGCCATACAGGGGCATGCGACGCGCCGCTTAGGTTCGAGACCCGGAACCACTCCGCCCGCTGGATGGTAAGCCGTCACCGAGACCAGGGTGACGCCGAGTCCCTCCGGCCCGGAGCCGCGGGGCCGGGCGGGGGGTCTCGAGCCGACGGTGCCTCCCGTTGTCTCCACGGTGAAGAGGCCGCCATGCGCACGATCGACGAGACAGCCGGCCCGGGTGGCACCCGCCCCGGGGCCCCGACGTCCCCGCGGGGCCGGGCCGCACAGGCCGGGGTGCCCACCATCCCCCTCCCGCGGGACTCCGCCCAGGCCACCGCCCGCACCGCCCCGCCCGCACGGGCGGCCACCGCGGTGCCGGCGTCGGCGAGCACCGGGGTCGCGGGCCTCCTCCGCGGTCCCGTCCGGCACGCCCGCGTGCTGATGAGCGTCCCCGCCGCCGTCTACCTCCACGTGCCCACCGAGCGCGGGGGCGAGGTCGTCGGCGTCCTCACCAGTGACGCCGCCCGCCTCCCGCTCGGCTGCGTGCTGTTCCGCCCGAGCAACGGCCGCCCTCTGGTGGCGCTGCCCCCCGACGCGCCGGCTGAGGTCGGTGGCGGGCGCATCGTCGTCGGCGACCTCGCCGTCAGCGCCGCCGCCTGGTGGGACCCCCGCCCGCGGCTGCCCAGCCCGCGTCCCGCGCTGCTGCCCGAGGGCGTCCGCCAGCTGCGCAACGCCCTGTACGGCGAGGGCGTGCCGCACAGCGCGTTCACCCTCCCCGGCCTCCCGGCCGGCCCCGGGGGTCCGCTGGCCGCGCTGCGCGGTGCGGTCCGCCGCGCCGACCTGGACGCCGCCCTGCGCACCGCCGCCCGCCTGGTCGGCCTCGGCCCCGGGCTGACCCCGGCCGGGGACGACGTGATGGCCGGCACCATGGCCGGCCTCGTGCTGCTGGGCCACCCGTCGGCCGAGCGCTTCGCGGCCGGCGTCTACGCCCTCGCCGCCGGGCGCACCACCGAGCTGTCCCGCGCGCTGCTGCGGCACGCGGCGGCCGGGCGGGTCAGCGGCGAGTACGCGGCCGTGCTGCACGGCCTGGTCGGCGAACGACCGCTGGGTCCGGCGATCGCCGGGCTGCTGGCCACCGGCTCCACGAGCGGCCGGGCCATGGCCCTCGGGCTGTGCACCGCGATCGACCTCGTCGACCGGACCACCCGCAACCGCTGACCGACGCGTCCGAGGGCCCTCTCCCGTGCCGGGAGAGGGCCCTCGCCCGTTCAGCTGGGCAGCTGCTCGAACGCGACCGCCTCGGGGACCAGCGGCACCAGCGAGTCCCACTGGGCGATCCGGCAGCCGTCGGTGCGGGACAGCCGCAGGTCGACCGGCTCCCCGCCCCACCGGCCGGTGACGGTCGCCGTCTGCGGGCCGCCGTACAGCTCGGTGCACACCGCGTCGGCCCGGATCGGCGCGAAGGCGTCGGACCGGTCGCGCAGCTGATCGCACGCGGCCTGGGCGTCGGGGTGGTCCCCCTCGGCGGCGCCGGCGCAGACCAGCGTCCAGCGCTCGACGGCCGACCCGTCGCCGCGGTCGACCTCGACCACCAGGGAGTCCTCCCCGGCGCTGCTGCCGGGGGCCGGGGCGGCGGTGCCGTCCCCCGCCGGGCTGCCGCCCGACGGCGCCGCACAGGCAGCGAGGGCGAGGAGCAGGAGCACGGTGAGCACGCGCATGCCCTGGGGACGAACGGGACGCCCGGACCGTGCCCGCGGGAGCTCAGATCCGGCAGGCGTGGATGCTCGTGACCAGGATCGCGCGGGCGCCGAGCTCCCACAGCTCGTCCATCACGCGGTTGGTGTCGGTCTGGGCGACCATCGCGCGCACCGCCGACCAGCCCTCGGTCTGCAGCGGGCTGACGGTGGGCCCCTCCAGGCCCGGGGTGAGCGCCGTCGCCTTCTCCAGCAGCTCGTTCGGGCAGTCGTAGTCGAGCATCACGTACTGCCGGGCGACCAGGACACCCCGCAGCCGGCGGCGCAGCTGGGCGACGGCCGGGATCTCCTCGGCTCCGGCCCGGCGCACCAGGATCGCCTCACTGGTCAGCACCGGCTCCCCGATGATGTGCAGCCCCGCCGCTCGCAGGGTCGTCCCGGTCTCCACGACGTCGCAGACCGCGTCGGCGACGCCGAGCCGGCAGGCGGTCTCCACCGCTCCGTCCAGCTTCACCACGCCGGCGCTGATGCCCTGGTCCTGCAGATACCGCTTGAGCAGCACGGGGTAGGCGGTCGCGATCCGCTTGCCGGCCAGCTGCGCCACGGTCTCGATGCCCGACTCGACGGGGGTGGCGAAGCGGAACGACGAGCGCCCGAAGCCCAGCGGCATCACCTCGACCGCCGCGGCCCCCTCACCGTCGGCGGGGGCGGTCTCCAGCAGCATGTCGCGGCCGGTGATGCCGACGTCCAGGGTGCCGGCGGCCACGTACACCGCGATGTCGCGCGGGCGCAGGTAGAAGAACTCGGTGTCGCTGTCGGGGTCGTAGACGGCGAGGTCCTTGGTGCTGCGCCGCTGCCGGTACCCGCTCTCGGCGAGCATGGCGGCCGCGGGCTCACTCAGGACGCCCTTGTTCGGCACGGCGATGCGCAGCACGGGGGGTCTCCTCGGGGTCGGTGGTCTCGGTGGGGCGTCGGAGGTGGCGGCGTCAGAGGTGGGCGTAGACGTCGTCCAGGCTCAGCCCGCGGGCCAGCATGAGCACCTGCACCCGGTAGAGCAGCTGGCTGATCTCCTCCGCCGTCCGCGCCTCGCCCTCGTGCTCCGCGGCCATCCAGGACTCCGCCGCCTCCTCGACGACCTTCTTGCCCGCCGCGTGCACGCCGTCGCGGACCGCGGTGACCGTCCCGGAGGTCGGGTCTCCGGCGGCCACCTTGGCGGCGAGCTCGGCGAACAGCGAGTCGAAGGTCTTCACGCGCGGCTCCCGTCGGCCGGTCGGATGGTGAACCCGGTCGGCCGGGAGGCGCCGCGCAGCCGGCGGAGGGTGAGCGCCGTCGACAACGCCGCGATCGCCGCCTCCCAGCCCTTGTCCTCCGCGGACCCGGGCAGCCCGGCGCGGTCGCGCGCCTGCTCCTCGGTGTCACAGGTCAGGACGCCGTTGCCGACCGGGGTCCCCGCGTCGAGGGCGACCCGGGTGAGGCCCGCGGTGACCGCGTCGCAGACGTACTCGAAGTGCGGCGTCCCGCCCCGGATGACCACGCCCAGCGCGACGACGGCGTCGTGCCGCTCGGTCAGCGCCTGCGCGACCACCGGCAGCTCCACCGCGCCCGGCGCCCGGACGACGGTGGGCTCGGGGACCCCGCTGGCGACGGCGGCGGCCACCGCGCGGTCCAGCAGCGAGCCGGTGATCTCCGCGTGCCAGGTGGTGGCGACGATGCCGAGGGTCAGGCCCGCCGCGTCGACCGCCTGCACCTCCGGCGCTCCGTGTCCGCTCATGACATCTGCTCGTTCTGGTGCAGGGGCACGTCGGTGCCGGGCACGGTGGGGACGTCGTCCGGGCCGGACTCGGTCTCGGGCTCGATGATGTCGAGCAGGTGTCCCATCCGGTCGCGTTTGGTGCGCAGGTAGGCGAGGTTCTCGGCGGTGACGTGGCTGGGCAGCGGCACCCGGCCGGTGATCTTCAGGCCGTAGCCCTCCAGGCCGGCCCGC
>NZ_JBJGYT010000033.1:0-45468 GCF_054050135.1 Geodermatophilus sp. SYSU D00705
CCACGGGGCCGCCGACGGGCGGGAGGGCGGGGTGGGGGGGGTCGGCCCCCCCCCCCCCCCCCCGCCCCCCCCCCCCCCCCCCCCCCCCCCCCCCCCCCCCCCCCCCCCCCCCCCCCCCCCCCCCCCGGCCTGGGCACTGGCCTGGTGCGTCGCCCTGGCCCGTGTCTACGTCGGCGCCCACCTGCCCCTGGACATCCTGGGCGGGCTCGGCGTCGGCTGGGCGATCGGCTCGCTGGTGCACTGGGTGCTCGGCGTCCCGCGGCTGGAGGTGCCGCCCGACCGCGTCGAGCGGTGGCTGCGGCACTACGGCCTGCCGGTGCGGGACGTGCGGCCGGCCGACGTGCAGGCGCGCAGCTCGGTCCCGTTCGAGGCCGTCGACGAGCGCGGCCGCCGGCTGTACGTGAAGTGGCTGGAGCCCGACCGCCGCGAGCGCGACTGGCTCTACCGCCTGTGGCGGCTGCTGGCCGTCCGCGACGTCAAGGACGCCGACGCCGTCGCGCCGCTGGGCCAGCAGGCAGAGCACGAGGCGGTCGCGGCGATGATCGCCCGGGAGCGCGGGGTGCACGTGCCGCGGGTGCTGCTGGCCCGCGGCAAGGACCGCGGTGCCCTCGTCGTCCAGGAGCACCTGACCGGCCGGGGGCTCGACCGGCTGGCCGCCGAGGAGCTGACCCCGGAGCTGCTGACCGACGTGTGGCGGCAGGTGGCGCTGCTGCGGGCGGCCCGGGTCGCCCACCACGACCTGGGCACCGCCAGCGTGCTGGTCGACCCCGGCGGCCGGCCGTGGGTGGTCGACTTCGGCAACGCGCTGACCGGCGCCTCGGACGACGCGATGGCCGCGGACGTCGCCGAGCTGCTGGCCTCCCTCGCGCTGCGCACCGACCCCGCGCCGGTCGTCGGCTGCGCGGTCGACGTGCTGGGTCCGGACGTCGTGGCCGCGGCCCTGCCGGAGCTGACGCCGCTGAGCCTCACGTCGGCCACCCGCGCCGCGCTGCGGGAGGACCGCCCCCGGCTGGAGGCGCTGCGCCGCGCGCTCCGCGAGCGGCTGGGCCTGCCCGACCCCGACCGGCCGGAGTTCGGCCCGCCCGGCACCGCGGCCCGCCTCGCCGTGGCCGCGGGCGCCGCGCTGGTGCTCGTCGGCGTCCCGCTGCTGGCCGGCGCCACGGAGTTCCTCGACGTGCTGGAGGACGGCGGCTGGCGCTGGCTGGGCGCCGCGCTCGCGCTGGCGGTGCTCGCCCGCGCGGCGAACGCGGCGGCGGCCCTGCTGACCGTCGAGCGGCGGCTGGCGCTCGGGCGGACCTACGCCGCCTCGCTCGTCGCGGAGTCCGCGTCGCTGCTGCACGGCGGCGAGGGCTCGCGCCGGTCCGCGGCCCGGTTCCTCGAGCGCGCGGGCGTACTGCCCGCCGACGCCCGGCGCTCGACCGACCGGTACGTCCTCGGGGCGGTCGTCGCCGCGGTCGTCGTCGCCGGCGGGATGCTGGTCATGGCCGCGGCGGAGGGCCGGCTCGGCGACTGGGACGCCCCCGAGGCCCTCGTGCCGGCCGTCGCGCTCGGCCTCGCCGCCTGGGCCCTCGTGCTCACCGGCCAGTGGCTGGCCCGGCGGAACGACCCCAGTCCCCGCCCGCGGCGGCTGGCCGCCCTCCTGGCGACGCTGGCCCGGGTGCCGGTCGGCGTCCAGTGGCGGCGGGGTGCGCAGTTCGGCTGGTCCACGGCCGGGGTCCTCCTGGAGGCCGGGGCGCTGGCCGCCACGATGCACGCCGCTGGGGGCTCGGTGCCGCTGCTGGCCACCGCCAGCGTCTACGCCGCCCTGCACCTGCTGTGGTCGGTGCTGCCGGTGGCCGGCGCGCCGGGTGCCGCGGAGGTCGCCCTGCTGCTGGCCCTCACCGCCCTCGGCGCGCCCCTGGCCGGCGCGTGCGCGGCGGCCCTCGCGTTCCGCGTGCTCACGTTCTGGCTGCCGGCCCTGGTCGGCGGGCTGCTGACCGCGCGCCTCGAGCACCGCTTCGGCGCGTGACCACCGGCGGCCCGCGGCCGGGCGGCCCCCGGCCCGTCACCGGGTACCGCCGCCGGCCGGTCGACGCCGCGCTCGCGCTGGCCGGCGCCGGTGTCGCGGCGCTGTGCTCGTGGGCGGTCGCCTCCGGCGGGGTCGGGCCGGCGGAGCGGACGGTGTTCACCTGGGTCAACGGCCTCCCCGACGCCTGGGAGCGGCCGCTGTGGGCGGTGCAGCTGCTCGGCGTCCTCGGGCTGCCGCTGCTGGTCGCCGTCCCGGCGCTGGCGCTGCGGCGGTGGCGCCTGGCGCTGGGACTGGTCCTGCTGGTCCCGCTCAAGCTGCTGGTGCACGGGGAGCTGGTGAAGGGGCTGGTGCAGCGGGAGCGCCCGGGGTCGGTCATCCCGGGCGCGGTGCTGCGCGACGTGCCGTCCGCGGGGGTCGCCTACCCCTCCGGGCACGCCGTGGTCGCCGCGGGCACGGTCGTCCTGCTCGCCCCGTACCTGCGGCGGCGGTGGCGGGCGCTGCTCGTCGTCCTCGCCGTGCTGGTGTGCCTGGCCCGCGTGTACCTCGGCGCGCACGCGCCGCTGGACGTCGTCGGCGGCGCCGCCCTCGGCGTGGCGATCGGGGGCGCGCTCGACCTGCTGCTCGGGGTGCCGGTCAGGCCCGCCCCGCGGCGGGCTCCTGCGGGTGCACCACCATGACCGGCCCGCGCCCGTGCACCACGCAGCGCAGCGCCACCGAGCCGAGCACCATCCCGGGCAGCCGGCTGCGGCTGCGGCTGCCCACCACCAGCAGCGCGGCCCCTTCGGCCCGGCGGACCAGCACGTCCGCGGGGGCGCCCTCCTCGACGTCGACGACGACCTCCGCTCCGGTGAGCTCCGCCCACCCACCGAGGACGTGCTCCACCACCTCCCGCACCCGCGTCCCGGCCGGTGCGGGGGGCGCCGGGGGCGGGTCGCCCCAGGTCTCCGGCCCCCGGCGGACCGCGACGACCTCCAGGCGCGCGCCCAGCCGCGCCGCCTCCTCGGCGGCGCGGGCCAGCGCCCGGTGCGCGGCCGGCGTGTCGTCCAGCCCGGCGACGACGCGCGGCTGCGGCGGCGCGGGCACCGGGTGGACGACGACCACCGCGCAGCTGGCGTGCGCGGTGCAGTGCAGCGCCACCGAGCCGAGCAGGGTGCTGGCCGCCACGCCCCGGCCCCGGCTGCCGACCACCAGCAGCTCGGCCCCCGCCGACCGCGCGACCAGGTGCGCGGCGGCGGCCCCGGCGACCACGCCCACCTCGACCGGGACGTCGGCGCCGCCGGCCACCTCCTGCCGGACCTCGGCGACCAGCGCCCGCGCCCGCTCGGCGGTGTCGGTGCGGACGGCGTCGACCCGGCCGGGCGCGGCCAGCTGCGGATCGGCCCAGGAGAGGTCCATGGCGAAGGCGCTCAGCACCTCCAGGCGCGCCCCGGTGCGCCCGGCGGCGGCCACCGCCCAGGCCAGCGCGCCGCGCGCGCCCGGCGAGCCGTCCACGCCGACGACCACCCGGCGGTCCGCGGCGGTGTCCATGGCGGCTCCCTTCCCCCCGGGCGGCGTCCACCCTGGCCGCGGTCGGCGGGCGGTGTCAGGAGGCCGAGCGTCCCGGCCGGCCAGGACGTTGGTCGCGCCGCCCACCACCCGGCCGGCCCTTGGCCCGGCGCCGGCGCGCCCCTAGCGTCGGGGACCCGCGGCGAGGAGGTCCCGTGTCCGCACCTGTCGACACGACGTCAGCGGCCGTCCGCCCGGGGAGCGTCGCGTGACCGCGCCCGGCGCGGCACCGGTCGTCGTGGGCGTCGACGGCTCGGAGGCCGCGGCTCGCGCCGTGCCGTTCGGGGTCGAGGCGGCCCGGCTGCGCGACGCACCGCTGCTGCTGGTGACCGCCGCGTCCTGGCCCACGACGGCCCTGCCCGTCCCCACCGTCGGCGACGCCGACCTGCCCCGCCTCCTGCGGACCGCCGCCGAGTCCGCGCTGCGTGCGGCGGCCGACGCGGCGGCAGCCACGCTCGGCGCCGGCCGGGTGCGCTGGGCGGTGGACGATCGCGACCCGGTCGAGGCGCTCCGGGCGGCCGGTGCCGGCGCGCAACTGGTCGTCGTCGGCGCCCGCGGCACCGGCGGCGTGGCCGGCCTGCTGCTGGGCTCCACCGCCACCGCCCTGGCGCTGGAGGCCCCCTGCCCGGTCGTCGTGCTGCCGGACGAGACCGACGCGTTCGTGACCGGACGACGCTCGGTCGTCGCCGGCGTGGAGGGCCGGCCCGGGGACGAGGCCGTCCTCGCCCTGGCCTTCGACGAGGCCGCCGCCCGGGACACCGACCTGGTCGCCGTGCACGCCTGGCGGGACGTCGCCCAGGAGCCCTCGCTGCAGACGCTGGGCCCCCTGGTCGACTGGGCGGCGGTGGCCGCGGACGAGCAGCGGCTGCTGGCCGAGGCGCTCGCCGGGTGGCGGGAGCGGGCACCCGGCGTCGACGTGCGGGAGGTCGTCGTCCGCGACAGGACCGCGGCCGCGCTGGTCGCCGCCGGCCTCACCGCGCAGCTGCTCGTCGTCGGCCACCGCCGCCGGCGCCTGGCGCGGCTGGGCTCCACCACGCACGCCGTTCTGCACCGGGCGCGCTGCCCGGTGGCCGTCGTCCCCGTGACCGGCGCGGGCCGATGACCGGCGGGACCTGGTGACCGCCGGTCCGCGGGTGCTGGTCACGGTCGCCACCCGGCACGGGGCGACCCAGGAGATCGCCGCCGCCCTGGCCCGCGACCTGCCCGGGACGCCGGCCGGCGAGGCCGCCGGGCTGTCCGCCGTCCTCGCGCCCGTGGAGTCCCGGCCCGACCCGGGGCCGTTCGACGCGGTCGTGCTGGGGAGCGCGGTCTACGCCGGACGCTGGCTGGAGCCGGCGCGGGAGTACGCGGCCGCGCACACCGGCGCGCTGCGCGAGCGCGCGGTGTGGCTGTTCTCCAGCGGCCCGATCGGGCCGGCGCCCTTCCCGCCGGACGAGCCGCACGACGTCGCACCGACCTCGGCGCTGGTCGGCGCCCGCGGCCACCGGGTCTTCCCCGGCCGGCTGGACCTGTCACTGCTGAGCTTCGGGGAGCGGGCGATGGCCACGGCGATGCGCGCCCCCGTCGGCGACTTCCGCGACTGGGCCCTGGTGCGGCGGTGGGCGGAGGAGGTCGCCGCGGAGCTCGCCGGCCGGCGCGGGTGAGCCCGCTGGTGGCCGGCCGGGGCCCGGGCCTGGGCCGATGCGCACGGGTGGCCGGGGACGACTGGCCGTCCGGGTCAGGACGTAGGTCCCTCTGCCCGGCGGCCCGCGGCACGCAGAGTCGGACCAGGTCCCTCGAACCATCGGCGGGATCGACCGCGCGCCCCACGCGCCCCGAGCAGGAGGCCTCCGTGCCGACCCCCGCCCTGGACCACGTGGTCGAGGACCTCGACGACCCCGACTGCCGGTCCCTGCTGAGGACCGCCCGCATCGGCCGGCTCGGCTACACCAGGGACGCGCTCCCGGCGATCGCCCCGGTGTCGTTCTGCGTGCACGCCGACCAGGTGGTCATCCCCTCGCGGTCGTGCAGCTCCCTGGTCCCGGGCGCCAGCGGAGCCGTCGTGGCGTTCCAGGTCGACTCCCTGGACCCCGACACCTGCACCGGGTGGACGGTGACCGTCGTCGGCCCCTCCCGGTCGGTCACCGACCCCGCGGAGATCGCCGCACTGGACGAGCTGCCCTGGCCGCACGTCGCGCGGTGGCCGGACCGCTGCTACATCAGCATCGGCATCGGCCTGGTCGCCGGCTGGCGCGCCGGCCCGCAGCGCGACGTCCCCGTGCCGGCGCCGGCGGGGAACGGACGGCCCGCGTCCGTCGAGAGGCGCCGCAGCGCCTTCCCCTGACCGAGCGGCCGTGGCAGTCTCGGAACTGCCGAGGGAATGGGGCCGCTCATGCCGCCTGAGCCAGGTGCGGACGCCGCACCGGCCATCCAGGCGTCGCCGCTGGCCGGGATGCGGCTGACGGAACTGCTGGAGGAGGTGCAGGACCGTCTGGCCGCGGTGGCGCGCACGCAGACCCGGGTGCAGCACCTGCTCGACGCCTTCCTCAGCGTCTCCACCGGTCTGGCCCTCGAGTCGACCCTGAAGCGCATCGTGGAAGCCGCCGTCGACCTGGTCGACGCCCGCTACGGGGCGCTCGGCGTCCTGTCCTCCGCCGGTGGCCTCGCCGCGTTCGTCCACGTCGGCATCGACGACGAGCTCGCGGCGCGGATGGGCTCCCTGCCCCAGGGCAAGGGCGTGCTCGGGCAGCTCATCACCGAGCCCCGCGCGCTGCGCATCCCCGAGCTGAGCCGGCACCCCGCGTCGGTGGGCTTCCCACCGCACCACCCAGAGATGCACTCCTTCCTCGGGGTGCCGGTGCTCGTGCGCGGCGAGGTCTTCGGCAACCTCTACCTCACCGAAAAGCGCCACGGCGAGTTCACCGCCGAGGACGAGGCGGCGCTGACCGCGCTGGCCGGCGCGGCCGGCATCGCGATCGACAACGCCCGCCTGTACGAGGAGGGCGAGTCCCGCCGGAAGTGGACCGCCGCGGTGTCCGACGTCCGCGCCTGCCTGCTCGGCACCGGTTCCGCCGAGGACGCGCTGGCCCTGGTCGCCGAGCGGGTGACCGAGCTGACCGGCGCCGACGCCACGTGGCTGCTCATCGGCCCCGACCCCGGTGACAGCTGCTACGTGATCCGCGCGCAGTGCGGCGACGGGCTGGAGCCGGCCACCGGCGTCCGCCTCGGCCCTGGGTCCAACCCCGTGCTCGACGCCCTGACCGGGCCCGACGCCGTCCTCAGCGTCAGCGTGGACAGCAGCGGGCTGGACTGGGAGGGGCCGCACCCGCAGGTCGCCTGGGGTCCGTGCACCGGCGTCCGGCTGCGGGTCGGCGCCGCCGAGGACGCCGTCCTCATCGCCGCCCGCCGGGCCGGCGCCCCGCGGTTCCCCGCCGCCCTCGAACCGCTCGTGCGCACGTTCGCCGAGCAGACCGCGGTCGCGCTCGACATGGCCGCCCGCCAGCGGCTGGCCCGCCAGCTCGACGTCTACGCCGACCGCGACCGCATCGCGCAGGACCTGCACGACCACGTCATCCAGCGGGTGTTCGCCGCCGGCCTGAGCCTGCAGTCGGTGCTCCCCCGCGTCTCCGACCCCGAGACCCAGCGGCGGATCCGGCAGGTCGTGCACCAGCTGGACGAGACCGTCCGCGACATCCGCACCACGATCTTCGACCTGCACACCACCAGCGACGGCGACCAGCCGGTCAGCGTGCGCCGGCGGCTGCTCGACATCGTCACCGAGACCGCGGGCCGCCACCTGCACCCCACCGTCCGGATGTCCGGCGCCGTCGACAGCCTGGTGGCCGGCGAGCTCGCCGCCGACCTGGAGGCCGTCACCCGAGAGGCGGTCAGCAACGCCGCGCGGCACTCCGGCGCCGACCACGTCACCGTCACCCTCGACGTGGCCGAGGAGGTCGTGCTGGAGGTCGTCGACGACGGCCGCGGCATCGACCCCCGGGCCGCGCGCAGCGGGCTGCGCAACCTGGAGGACCGGGCGCGCCGCCGCGGTGGTGCGGCCACCGTCGAGCCGCTGCCCGAGGGTGGGACCCGGCTGCGCTGGTGGGCGCCGCTGCGCTGACCCGCCGGCACCCGCGCCCGCGCGGCTCAGACGGGGCGGGCCGCCCCGCTGCTGCTGCCGGTGCCGCGCAGCTCGGTCGCGAGGACGGCGGCCTGCGTGCGGCGCTCCAGCCCCAGCTTGGCCAGCAGGTGGGAGACGTAGTTCTTCACCGTCTTCTCGGCGAGGAACATGCGCTCGCCGATCTGCCGGTTGGTCAGCCCCTCGCCGATCAGCTCCAGGACCGTGCGCTCCTGGTCGCTGAGCTTGGCCAGCGGACCGGCCGGCTCGGCCACCCGGCGCAGCCGCTCCAGCACCGCCGTGGTCGCGGTGGGGTCGAGCAGCGAGCCGCCCTCGGCGACGGCGCGGATGCCGGCGACCAGGTCCTGCCCGAGGATCTGCTTGAGCAGGTAGCCCGATGCCCCGGCCATGATCGCCTCGAAGAGCGCCTCGTCGTCGCTGTAGCTGGTCAGCATCACCACCCGGAGCTCGGGCATCCTCGACCGCAGCTCCCGGCAGACCGAGACGCCGTCCCCGTCGGGCAGCCGGACGTCGAGGACGGCGACGTCCGGGCGGAGTGCGGGCACCCGCGCCAGCGCCTCCGTAGCGTTCTTCGCCTCGCCGACGACGGTGATGTCCGGGTCGCTCTCCAGGACGTCGGCCACCCCGCGCCGGACCACCTCGTGGTCGTCGAGCAGGAAGACCCGGATCCGGCGCCGCTGCCGATCGTCGTCGTCCACCGGGCCACCGTCCGTTCCACGCCCTGGCCCCCGTGGGACCGCTCCGGCACAGGCTAGGGCGCCGATCGGCCTCCGGGCGCAGAGTCGAACGTCCCTCGTGGACCTCTCCCTGCCCACGCGCTGACCCGCGTCCCGCCCCGTCCTCCCCTGCTGTCGATCGGATGGCGGGCCGCCAGCGACGGGCCGGCGCCTCAGCGGTCGACCAGCGACTCCAGGGTCACCGCGGCCAGCAGCCGCGCCCACCACGGGCGGCGCACCCGCGGCGGCAGCGGGCGCCGGCGGCGCCAGGCGTGCTCGGCGGGACGCACCGCCATCACGCCGCCCTTCATGCTGACCCAGCCGCCGGGGCCCATCGAGACCCGCGCCTTCGCGGCACTCGGCCGGCGCGCCAGCTGCCGGGCCACGAGCACGCCGCCGACCACCACCTCGGCGGTGGTGAGCAGCCGGGTGACGTCCACGGCCGGCCGCCAGCGCACCCGCCCGTCGCGGACGACGAAGGCACCCAGCGGCCGCGCCCCCGCCATCTCGGCGTCGAGGCCGGCGTCGGCCGACCGGCCGTCGCGGCGGGTCGCGGTGTGCGCGCGGGACGCCGTCGCGGTGATGACGGTGACGCCGTCCCGCTCCACGGGCGGGCCGAACCCGACCACCTCACCGCGGCGCGGCGCGGGCTCGGGCGCATCGGCGGGACGCAGCCTGTCCATGGACGACCTCCGGTCGGCGGGGCGACGGGCCGGCCCAGCCTGGCAGGAGCCCGCCCTCCGGGCCAGACCACTGCCCGTCAGCCGAGCCCGAGCACCCGGATCAGCAGCCGCGCGGCGTCCCCGCCGTCGGCGACGGCGACGTCCAGGGCGCCCGGCACGTCGAGGTCGTCGAGCAGCCGGTCGGTGACCTCACGCCCGGCCGCGGACGACGACGGCCGGCCCGCGGCGGAGAACAGCTCGTCCAGCCGCGCCTGCGCCCCCTCCAGCAGCGACGGGCGGTACTCCCACGGCTGCGACCACGGCCGGTCGAGCACCAGCAGGCGCAGCGCCGGGCCCGTGGTGACCCGCAGCAGGTCGGCGACGAGCGTGAGGTTCCCGGTCGACTTGGCCATCTTGGCGCCGTCCTGCGACACCGCCCCGACGTGCACCTGCGCCCGCGCGAACGGCCCGACGCCGGAGGCGGCCTCCGCCATCGCCGTCTGGTGCGCGTGGTGCGGGAAGGCGAGGTCTGCCCCGCCCACGAGGACGTCGACGCCGTGGCCGAGGGTCGCCGTCGCCATGGCCGCGCACTCCGCGTGCCAGCCCGGCCGCCCCCAGCCCCACGGGCTCGGCCAGGCCGGGTCGCGGTCCCCGGAGGGCCGCCACACCGGCACGTCCAGCGGGTCCTCGCGCAGCGGGTCGTCGGGGGTGTCGCCGAACTCGGCGGCCAGCTCGCGGGCGCGCGCGGGGTCCAGCCCGGAGCGCGTGGCGACGTCCCCGGCGCGGAAGTAGACGTGCCCCTCGCGGACGTAGGCGCGGTCGGTGCGCAGCAGCGCCGCGGCCAGCTGCTGCACGTGCGGGATGTGGTGCCGGGCGCGCGGCGCGTACGTCGGCGGCCGGACGCCGAGGGCGCGCATGTCCTGCTCGAACGCGAACTCCTGGCTGAGCGCGAACTCGTCATAGTGCCGGCCGCGGGCGTCGGCGGCACGGGTCAGCACGTCGTCGACGTCGGTCACGTTGCGGCTGGCCACCACGTCGGCGCCGGCCATCCGGAGCACCGCACCGAGCACGTCGGCCCACACGAACGTCGCCGCGTGCCCGAGGTGGGTCACGTCGTAGGGGGTGATGCCGCAGACGTAGACCCGCGCCGGGCTGGTCACCGGCAGCGGCCGGCCGGCCAGGCGCAGGTCGCCGGTGCGGACGTCGACCGGCTCGTCGATCCGGCCGGCGACGCCGACGACACCGGAGGAGCGGAGGGGTGGGTGGGCCATGCCGCCATCCTGCCCGTCCCACCTGCCGGGGGCCCGCAGGAGGGCGGACACCTCGGCCGTCGTCGGCGGCGGGTGCCTGTGCGACGGTTCTGCCCATGGTCGCCGTCCTCTCCATCCAGTCGCACGTCGCCTACGGGCACGTGGGCAACGCCTCGGCCGTGTTCCCCCTGCAGCGCCTCGGCATCGAGGTGTGGCCGGTGCACACGGTGCAGTTCTCCAACCACACCGGCTACGGCGAGTGGCGGGGCCGGGTCTTCGACGGCCCGGCGATCGAGGAGGTCGTGCAGGGCATCAGCGAGCGCGGCGTGCTCGGCAGCTGCGACGCCGTCCTCTCCGGCTACCTCGGCTCGGCCGACATCGGCCACGCCGTCGTCCAGACCGTGCAGCGGGTCCGCGACGCCAACCCGGCGGCGGTCTACTGCTGCGACCCGGTCATCGGGGACGTCGGCCGCGGCGTGTTCGTCCGCCCCGGCATCCCGGAGTTCATGCGCGAGGTCGCCGTCCCCGCGGCCGACGTCGTGACGCCCAACCACTACGAGCTCGACGCGCTCTCCGGCCGCACCACCCGCACCCTCGCGGACGTGACCGAGGCGGTGGCCGCCGTCCAGGCGCTGGGGCCCCGGGTGGTGCTGACGACGTCCCTGGTCACCGACGACACCCCGGACGACGCCGTCGACCTGCTGGCCTCAGAGGGGGGCCGGCACTTCCGGGTGCGCACCCCGCGGCTGGACGTCGCGGTCAACGGTGCCGGTGACGCGATCGCGGCGCTGTTCCTCGCGCACTGGCTCGACACCCGGGACGCCGGGCAGGCGCTGGGCCGGGCTGCGGCGTCGGTGTACGGGCTGCTCAAGCGCACCGAGGACGCCGGGTCGCGGGAGATCCTGCTGGTCGCCGCGCAGGAGGAGTACGTGACACCCTCGCGCACGTTCGACGTCGTGGAGGTCTGAGAGAGGCCCCCCGCCCCCCACCGCTCGCTCGCGGCGGGATCCTGCGGTGGGCCGGGCGGAGGGAGGGCCGTGGACCCGCACCCCGCACCCTGGCCCGCGGGGACCCGGTCGATCTCCGTCGAGCTCGCCGGGGACCGCGTGCACCTGCTCGAGCTCGCGGGGCCGGCCGGGGCCCCTCCCGTGCTGTGCGTGCACGGCCTCGGCTCCTCCGCGCTGGGGTTCGGCCTGCTCGGCCCGCTGCTGGCCCGGGACCGCCGGGTCCTCGCCGTCGACCTGCTGGGGCACGGCCGCTCGGCGGCCGGCACCGCGGCCGGCAACCGGCGGCTGATCGGCCGGGTCGTCGAGCGGGTGGTCGGCGAGCCGGTCGTCCTGGTGGCCCAGTCGATGGGCGGCGTCCTGGCGCTGCTGCACGCGGCAGGGGCGCCGGAGACGGTGGACCGGCTGGTGCTGATCGGGCCACCGGTCCCCCGCCCGACCCGGCTGCCACTGGACCCCGTGCTGGCCGCCCGCCGGGCGTTCCTCCGCCTGCCGCCGGTCGAGCGCGCCGTCGCCGCCCGGCTGCGCCGGATGACCCCGGAGGAGGTGGTCGCCCAGCAGGTGCGCCAGGCCACGACGCACGCAGATCGCCTCCCGGCCGACCTGGCACCGGCCGTGGTGGCCGAGACCCGGGAGCGGGCCGCCCGGCCGGACGCCGCGGCCGCGCAGGCGGTCCAGTGGCGCGGGATCACCGACACGATGGCCCTGCTCATGCGCCCCCGGCGGTTCCGCGCGACCGTCGCCCGCGTGCCCGCCCCCACGCTCTACCTGCAGGGCGAGGACGACCCCCTGGCACCGGTCGCCGCCGCCCGCGCCCTGGCCGCCACCCGGCCGGACTGGCGCCTGGAGATGCTGCCCGGCGTCGGCCACCTGCCGCACCTGGAGGACGCCGCCGGGACGGCGCAGCGCATCCTCGACTGGCTGCGTGTCAGGGGATGAGCACCAGCTTCCCGTGGGTGTGCCCGGCCATGCCCTCGCGGTGGGCCGCCGCGACCTCCGCCAGCGGGTGGGTGCCGGCCACCACCACCTGGAGGCGGCCCGCGCCGGCCAGCTCGGCCAGCTCGGTGCGGGCGGCGGCGCGCAGCTCGGTGCCCGGGTCGGCCCCGGGGCCCCCGCCGAGCAGCCGGATCCCCTCCGCCGCGCCCCGGGCGAACGCGGCGATGGAGGCGATGCGCCCCCGGTCGGGCACCAGCTCCAGGGAGACGTCCACGGCCTCGTCGGTGCCCACGGCGTCCACGGCCGCGGTCACGCCGTCCGGGGCCAGGGCCCGGACGCGGCCGGCCAGCCCCTCCCCGTAGCGCACCGGCTCCGCGCCGAACCGGCGCACCAGGTCGCCGCTGTCGCCGCTGTCAGCTCCGACCGTGCCGATGACGCGCGCCCCGCGCAGGGCGGCGAGCTGGATGGCCATGAGGCCGACGCCCCCGGCCGCGCCGTGCACCAGCACGGTGTCGCCGGCGCCCACCCCGGTGGCGGTGAGCGCGTGCACCGCCGTGGCCCCGGCGAGCATCAGGCCACCGGCCTGCTCCCAGCCCAGCGACGCCGGCTTGGGGACCAGCGTCGCCGCGGGCGTCACCAGCTCCGCGGCGTAGGCACCGCTGAGCCGGAAGCCGATGACCTCGTCGCCCACCGACACCGGGCCGGCCGGGCCGACGGCGTCCGGCCCGACCGCGGTCACCACCCCCGCCGCCTCGAAGCCGAGGCGCCGCGGCAACAGCGCCGGGTCGGTGCCGTAGGCGCCGGCGTAGCTCTTCCAGTCCGCCGGGTTCACCCCCGCGGCACGGACCTCGATCCGGGCCTCGCCCGGGCCCGGGTCACCCACCGGCTCGTCGACGACGGAGAGCACCTCGGGCCCGCCGTAGGCGGGGGCCAGCACGACAGCGGTCATGCGCGCGCCAACCGTGCCGGCCGGCACGCTGTTCCCCGGCCCCCACGGGACCGGGGAACAGCGTCACTCCGAGGCCGCCGCGCCCGTGTCCCCCTCGCCCTGCTGGCGGCTGGGCGGGCCGATCCACACCGTCTTGGCGTTGGTGAACTCGTACATGCCGACCTCGGTCAGCTCGCGGCCGTAACCGCTCTGCTTCACCCCGCCGAAGGGCAGCTCGGGGTAGCTCGTGGTCATGCCGTTGACGAACGCCATGCCCGACTGGACGTCGCGGATGAACCGCAGCCGCTCGCCCTGGTCCTCGCTCCACAGGTTGGCACCCAGGCCGTAGACGTGGTCGTTGGCGATCCGCAGCGCCTCGTCGAGGTCCGCGACGGTCCACAGCGCCGCCACCGGGCCGAACACCTCCTCGGAGTACATCGCCATCTCCGGGGTCACGCCGGTCACCAGGGTGGGCTCGTAGAACCAGCCCGGCCGGTCCACCCGCTTCCCGCCGGTGACCACGGTCGCGCCCTTGTCGACGGCGTCCTGCACGTAGCGCTCGACGTCCTCGCGCCCCGACTCGGTGGCCAGCGGGCCCACCTTCGTGCCGTCGTCCATGGGGTCGCCCACGGTCAGGGCGGCCAGCTTCTCGGCGAACAGGCGGGTGAACTCCTCGGCGACGTCGGTGTGCACGAAGAAGCGCTTGGCCGCGATGCAGCTCTGCCCGTTGTTCTGGCAGCGCGCGGTGACCGCCACCTCAGCGGCCTTGTCGAGGTCGGCCGAGGGCATGACGATGAACGGGTCGCTGCCGCCGAGCTCGAGCACCGTCTTCTTCACGACGTCCCCGGCGACCCGCGCCACCGCCTCGCCCGCCGCGTTGCTCCCGGTCAGCGTCGCGGCCACCACCCGGTCGTCGCGCAGCACCCGCTCGACGGCGCCGGAGCCGATGAGCAGCGTCTGGAAGACGTCGGCGGGGAAGCCGGCCTTGCGGAACAGCTCCTCCAGGTACAGCGCGGTCTGCGGCACGTTGCTGGCGTGCTTGAGCAGGCCGACGTTGCCGGCCATGAGCGCGGGCGCGGCGAAGCGCATCGCCTGCCACAGCGGGAAGTTCCACGGCATGACCGCCAGCACCACGCCCAGCGGCTGGTGGACGACGTAGGCCTCGACCGCCCCGACCTTCCGCGCGTCCGCCGGCCGCGGCTGCAGGAACTCCTCGCCGTGCTCGGCGAAGTAGCGCAGCGCCGAGACGCACTTGGTGGCCTCGGCCCTCGCCGAGGCCAGCGTCTTGCCCATCTCGGTGGTCATGAGCTCGGCGACCTGGTCGGTGTCGGCCTCGAGCACGTCGGCCGCAGCCCGCAGCCAGCCCGCGCGCTGCGCCGCCGTGGTCAGCCGGTAGCCGGCGAAGGCCGCGGCGGCGCGGGCGAGCCTGTCCTCCAGCGCCTCGTCGGTCAGCGGCTCGTAGGTCTTGAGCGTCTCGCCGGTGGCCGGGTTGATGGTGGCGATGGCCATGGGGTCCTCCCGTCGGGTGCTGCTGGTACCGGCGTCTCCGGGCTCAGGTCTTGCTCTTGCCCTGGGCGCTGGAGTGCTCGTGCCGGTCCTCGCCGTGCTCGACGTGGCGGATCTGCTTCGAGGCTCCCGTGGTCGCGCCGGCCTCGCTCGGCGACATCCCCTCCTTCTTCGCCTGGCGGGCCGCCGCCTGCTGCTCTTCCTGGTTGGGCTTCTTCGACATGCCGGTCCGGTTCCCCGATCGGCCCGGGCGCACACGCGCGGAGGGCCGGTGCGGCAGGTGCAGCCCGCGTGGGAGGTGCGGCCGCCGGACCGCCAGGTGCGGCACCCGGAGGACCGGGTGGGGGACGTGCGGCAGGTGCGGCAGGTGCAGTGCGAGCCGCCCGTGCGGGAGGTGCGGCCGGTGCAGGCGCACCGGGATCCGCCCGTGCGGCAGGTGGAGCCGGGGGTGCGGGACGTGCGGCAGGTGGACCCGGTGCGCCAGGCCGGCCTGCAGGCGCGCCGTGGCGAGCTGCGGCCAGGTGGGTTCCGGTGGCGGCACCGTGGCCCGGGCCGCACGGCGGTCCCGCTCCCACCGGGCGGTGTTGCTCCGGGCCAGCACGATCACCAGCCCGGTGGCGAGCGCGAAGCCGACGACGCTGGCGATGCCCCACCCCATGACGGCCCCTCCCCTGGAGCCGCCGCGCAGCCCGGCACCCCGGCGTCCGCGGCGTTGGCACGGACGATCCCCCTTCGGAGAATCCGGAACAAGTGGGTCCGTCACGGGACGCTCAGCCGGGCGGGAACCGCAGCACCGCCTGCAGGGGTGGCGCGGCCAGGCGGCGCCCGGCCAGGTCGGCCAGCAGCCGCGGGCCCTCCTCGAACGGGAGGACGTCGGTGACCAGGTGCGTGCGGACGTCGTCGCCGCGGGCGCGCAGCAGGTCGAGGGTGACCTCCGCCAGGGCGGCCCGCGGCCAGGCGTCGGCCATGCCCCGGGGCACCCGGCCGATCTGCGCGCAGACGACGGCCAGGCCGTTGTGGTGGAACTCCTCCCCGAGTCGCACCGCCTCGGCCCCGGCCTGGTAGAAGCCCAGGTCGACGACGGTGCCCTGCGGGCGCAGCGCCTTGAGCGCCGTGGCCAGCGCGGCGTCGTGGCCCCGGCACTGCAGGACGACGTCGGCGCCGGCGTCCCCCGGACCGTGCCGCCACCGCTGCTTCACCGCCCGCCAGGCCGTCCCGCCGGCATCGTCCAGGGTGGCCAGGCCCAGGGTCCCGGCGACGGCGCGGCGCGCGGCGGACGGCTCGGCGACGACCACGTCCGCGGCCCCGTGCCGCACCGCCAGCAGCGCGGTCAGCAGCCCGATGACCCCGGCGCCGGTGACCAGCACGCAGCGGTCGCGCACGCCGGCGTCCACCCCGGCGGCGGGGCCGGCCAGGTCGGCGGCGGCGTGCAGCAGACCGTTGACGCAGATGGGGCCCATCTGGGCGAGGTAGACGCCGAGGACCGGGTCGAGGTCGTCGGGCACCGGGAGCACGGGCACGCGGGCCGGGTCGGCGCAGCGGCCGGTGCGGTGCCCGTAGGCCATGGCGACGAGGGCGCCCTCGGTCAGGGCAGGGGTGCGGCTCTCGGTGACCCGGCCGACCTCCATGTAGCCGAGGGAGCGCACCGGGTACGGCGCGGGCTCCCGGTCCGGGTCGAAGACGCGCAGCTCCGGGTCCCAGTGCAGCCGGTGCTGCGGATCGGTGCCGCGGACCAGCGCCACCTCGGTGCCCGCGCTGACCCCGCTCCACTCGGTGCGCACCCACGCCTGCCCCGGCCCGGGCTCGGGCTCGACGTCGTCGATGAGCTCCGGCCGCCCCGGCGCCACCACGCCGATCGACCGGATCGGCCGCTCCCCCATGCCCGCTCCCTCAGCAGTCCGGCCGGACCGGCGCCCCGCTGCGCGCGGCCTCGTCGGCGGCGCAGGCCAGCGCGTGCGTCCGCAACGCCTCGTCGTAGGGCACCCGCACCCGCTCGGCCCGGCCCCGCAGCACGTCGAGGAACTCCCGGTCCTCGAGGGCGACGGGGTCGGCCCCGGTGGAGTGCACCTCCTCGCCGTCGGAGGTGACCACCCGCAGCTCGTGGTCGTCGAGGCTGCGCTCGCACAGCTCCACCACGCGCCCCTCGGCGACCACCTGCAGGCCCACCGCGTGCCGCCGGCCGAGGACCCGCGTCGAGGCGATGCTGCCCACCGCTCCCGAGGCGAAGGTCAGCACCGCGGCCGCGGCCGTCGGCACCTCGCCGTCGACCGCGGCCGGCCGCTCGGCGGCCGCGACCGACACCACCTCGCCGGCCAGCAGCCGGGCCAGGTCGAACAGGTGCGTGGTCTGCTCGACCACCTGCCCGCCCGACCCGTTCCGGCGCGACCACCACGGCGCCGCGGGGGTCCGGTCCAGCCACGACCCCGTGACCAGGGCGACCGCGTCGGGCGGCACCAGTTCCGCGGCCCGCGCGACGACGTCCAGGTGTCGCCAGTGGTAGCCGACGGCGGTGGTCAGGCCGGCGTCCTCGACCTGCCGGGCGACGGCGCGGGCGGTGTCCAGGTCGAGGGCCAGCGGCTTCTCGACGAAGAAGGGCAGGCCGCGGGCGGCGGCCGCCGCCTCCAGCGGACCGTGCGCGAACGGGGGGACGCACAGCCACACCGCGTCGAGCTCCTCGGCGTCGAGCAGCGTCGCCCCGTCCGCGTGGCTGCGGGCACCGACGCGGGCGGCCGCCACCTCGGCCCGCTCGCGCACCGGGTCGGCGACGGCGACGACCTCGACGTCGTCGAACCCGGCCAGCGCGGCCAGGTGCCGGCCGGCGATGAACCCGGTGCCGACGACCCCGACCCGCAGCCGGCTCACCGCCGCGCCCCGCGCAGGGTCGCCTCGTAGACCGCCGCGGTGTCCGCGGCCATCCGCTGGCGCGTGAACGCGGCCAGGTAGCGGCACCGGCCGGCGGCGCCCTGCCGGCGACGCAGGCCGGGGTCGGCCAGCAGCCGCGCGAGCGCGGCACCGAGCGCCTGCGGGTCCCCAGGCCGGACCAGCGCCCCCGTCCGCCCGTCGACGACGACCTCCTCGCTGCCGATGACCCGGGTGGCCACGACCGGCAGGCCGGCCTCCATCGCCTCCAGCGCCACCAGCGGCATCCCCTCGTGTCGCGACGGGAGCACGAAGACGTCGGCGGCGTCCAGCAGCTGCCGGGCGTCGGTCCGGTGCCCGGCGAACCGGACGGCGCCGGCCACGCCGAGCGCGGCCGCCCGCTTCTCCAGCGCCTGCCGCAGCGGCCCGTCGCCGACCAGGACGACGGCGAGGTCGGGGAAGCGGGCCAGCAGCCCGGGCACCGCGTCGACCAGGTGCCACTGGCCCTTCATGTGGGTCAGCCGGCCGAGGGTCATGACGACCGGTTGCCGCGGGTCCAGGCCGAGGGCGGCGCGGGCGGCGTCCCGGCCGATCCGGTCGCGCAGCGGCGCGACGCCGTTGGGCACGGTGGTGAACCGTTCCGGCGGCACGCCGATCCGGTGGTAGGTGCGGCGCAGCCCCTCGGAGACCGCGATCAGCCGGTCCACCTCCTCGATCCCGTGCCAGTAGGCCCGCCGCTTGCGGGGGTGCGCCACCAGGTAGGGCAGGTGCTGGGTCTGCAGGACCGCCCGGCAGCCGGCGCGGCGGGCCAGCCGGACGCCGTCCCAGTCCTCGGCGCCGGTGCCGACGTGGCAGTGGAAGACGTCGGCCGGGTGCTCGGTGAGGAACCCGGTCACCACCTCGGCGAAGGCCGGGTCGCGCGGCGAGGGCAGCTCGACGGTGCGGGAGCCCAGCTCGGCGGCCCGGTCCAGCAGCCGCCGCCCCCCGGTCGTCGGCCGCATCATCAGCGCCAGGTCCGCCGTCCCGGCGTACTCGGCGAGCAGGTCCACCATGTGCGCGCCCATGCCCGAGGGGTCGGTCGAGGGCGTGTACAGGCAGATCGATCGTCGGCCCGGCATCGGCACCTCCTCCGGCCCGGCGGCCCGTCGGCTCCGGGACGTGGAAGCTATCGCCGTCCGGAGGCCGTCGCACGGCGGGATCACCGACACGCCCAGCGGCCGGCCGGACGCACCGGCCGGGCGGTCAGCGCGGCGTGATCGCCGCCCAGGCGGAGCGGTGCACGCGCCAGGTCCGGGACGGGACCGGGTCCCCGAGCTCGCCGTCCGCGTCGAGCGCGACGGGCTCGCCGGCGATCGTGATCTCGCGGCCGGACACCACGAGGACGTCGTCCCGCGCGGTGTGCCGGCCGGAGAGCAGTGCGAGCGCGAACGCGGCCCGGGCGACCGGCCCGGTCGCCGCGCAGAGGACCACGTCGGCGAGGCCGTCGTCGAGCCTGGCGTCCGGGGCCAGCGGCCGGCCGCCGCCGATCGTGGGGCCGTTGCACACCGCTGCCATGAGGACGCGTCCGGCCCCGGTGCCGACTGCCCGGCCGTCGACCTCCACCCGGAGGGCCCAGCCGGTCGTCGTCATCCCGGCGAACACCGCCCCGACCGGGAAGGACGCCCGCTTCAGCACGGGCTTCACCCGGGCGGCCGCGGCGTAGGCCCGCGTCCCGACGCCCGCGTGGACGGCGTTGACCACGAGACCCCTCGCGTCGTCCCGCAGGAGGTCCAGCGGCCGTCGTACGCCCGTGCGGACCAGCGCTGCCGCCTCGACCGGGTCCAGGGGGAGCCCCAGGGCCCGGGCGAGGTCGTTGCCGGTACCGAGGGGGACGATCCCGAGGGGGTCGGCAGGGTCGAGGGCCCCGGCACGGTCGAGTGCGCGCACCACCGCGTGCACGGACCCGTCCCCGCCCACGACCACGACCCCGCGGTCACCGCGCGCGGCCACGGCCTCGTCGAGGTCGGCCTCGTCCCCGGTGGCGGCGACCGTGACGTCCGCGTCCCGGCGCGGCTCGGCCACGGCGGCGGCCACCGCCTCGTCGTCCGCGGTGCCCGCCGACCGGTTGACGACCACGAGCAGCCGGCGCACCACCCGCTCCTACCCCGGTCCGGTCAGCGCAGCTGCACCGGCCCCGCGTCGATCGGCGTCCGGAAGAAGGACGTAGGGACGGCGCCGCTGGTCCTCCCCCGCGCGGTAGCCGTCCTGCCTTCCGCCGCCACGCCTGCGACGAGGTCACAGCTGCGGGCGGATCCCGGCCTCGGCGGCCAGGTCGCGCGGCTCCAGCGGGCCCTCGCCCGCCAGGGCGGCGCGTCCGGCGGCGCGCCGGCCGAGCGGCAGCACGGTGCGGCCCTCACTGCCCTCCAGTTCCAGCGCGAGCGCCGCGTACAGCGCCAGCACCCCCAGCGCGAGCCCGACCCAGCCGGCTGCCGCCTGCCACGCCGCCGAGCCCGTGAGCTCGTAGGTCCCCGTGACGGCGAAGCGGATCCCGGCCAGGCACATGACCGCCGCTGGTACGAGCTTGCCGGCCGCGGCGGACACGGCCGGCACCTGCATGGCCAGTCCGGCGGTCAGCAGCAGGACGCCGAGGCCGGCACTGGTCGCCCCTGGCGGCGAGGTCAGCGTCGCGAGGGCGACCGTGGCCCACGTGCCGGTCAGCACGCCCATGCCCGTGGCGGCGACCGGATCACGGGCGAGGAAGCCGACGAGGGCGGCGGTGAGCTGCAGTGGCACGGTGGCCGCCAGGGCGGTCAAGCCGGCGATGCGGCCCTGGTCCGGCGTGACCCAGCCGAGCTGGACGGCAGCGAAGACGACCGTCGCCAGGGCGAGCGCGAGGAAGCCCAGCGGGAGAGGCGTGGCAACCGGGCGCAGGACGACGCGGGTCTGGGGCTCCCCCATCAGCTCACCAGGGCCTGGGTCGCGGACTCCTTGAGCTTGGCGTTCGCCCAGCGCATCTGCCGCAGCGTGTCGGGGTGGCAGCGCTCCGCCAGCGCCAGCAGCTCCCGCTTGCGCGCGCCCTGGGCAGCCTGGGCGAGCAGCTCCCAGTCCAGCGACACCCCGGCGGCCTCCCGGTGGACGTGGCGCAGGTCGGCCAGCAGCAGGAGACCCGGCTCGGGGCGCCGGCCGAGCAGGTCCGAGGTGGCCTGCTGGACCCGCTCCAGGATCCCCGGCTCGCCCACCGGCTCCGGATCGAGGTCGAGGCCGAAGTCGGCGCCGATGCGGGCCAGCTCGGTGACGTGCCGGCCGGACCACCGGGCGATGTCGCGGGCCACGTAGAACACCTCGTGGTCGGCCTTGTGCCGGTCGGAGACCGCCAGCAGCACCCGGTGCAGGTGGTTCTCCGAGCGGTGCAACTCCTCGATCGCCAGGTGGAGCTTCACCCGGCCACCTCCTGTTCGGTCGCGAGCGCGGCCTCGCCGCCGCGGGTCGGCGGCACGTCCCCGGTGACCGGCCGGGAGCCGGTCGTCGTGGGCGCGGGCGCGGGTCCCCCCGTCCCACGCTCGAGCAGCCCCACCTGCGCCGCCGCCGTCTTGAAGACGGGTTGCTTCGAGCAGGCGTCCCAGTCGGTGAGGGTGAGCTCGTTGGCCGCCCGTCCGGTGCCCTCCGGCTCGTGACCGCCCGGCCCGTCCCAGTACCCGTAGTGGAACGGGAGGAACAGCACTCCGGGGCGGATGCCGCTGATCCGCAGCCGCACGACCACCCTGCCCCGCGGCGTGGTCACCTCCAGCAGGTCGCCCTCGGCCCAGCCACGGTCGGCGGCGTCGGAGGCGGCCATCTCCACCCACACCTCCGGAGCGGCGGCCTGCAGCTGCGGCGCGCGGCCGGTCTTGGTGCGGGTGTGGAAGTGGTACAGCGTCCGGCCGGTGATCAGCTGGAACGGGAACTCCTGGCTCGGCAGCTCGTGCGGCGGCAGGTACTCGGCGGCCTTGAGGACCGCCCTGCCCGACGGGTTGAGCGCCCGGTACTCCGTCTCGTCCAGGGGCGCCCCGGTGACCAGGTCGCGGCCGTAGCTCTCGCAGTGGTCGGGGTCGGCCCAGAACCGGCCGTGGGCGTAGAGGCGTTCGGTGCCGTCCGGGTGCTGCTCGGTGACCGGCCACTGGATGCCGCTGCCTCCGCGCAGCTTGTCGTAGCTGAGCCCGGTGTAGTCGCAGGGCCGGCCGCGGGAGCACTCCTTCCAGCCCTCGAAGGCTCCCTCCGGGTCGGTCCACTTCACCAGCGGGGCGCCGTCCTCGTCCCGCAGGCCGAGGCGGTGCGCGAAGTCGATGAGGATGTCCAGGTCGGGCCGGGCCTCGCCGGGCGGGTCGACGGCCTTCTCCGACAGGTGGACCGTGCGGTCGACGTTGGTGAAGGTGCCGGTCTTCTCCCCCCAGGTCGCCGCGGGCAGGACGACGTCGGCCAGCTGCGCGGTCTCGGACAGGAAGATGTCCTGCACGACGAGGAACAGCCGCTCCTGGCTCAGCAGCTCGCGCACCCGGCGCAGTTCCGGCAGCGACACCACCGGGTTGGTGGCGGTGACGTAGAAGAACCGGATCGACCCCTCTTCGATGTAGCGCAGCTGCTGCATCACGTGGGTGGGCGGTGAGTAGTGCGGGATGTCCATCGGGTCGACGTTCCACACCCGCGCCAGGTCCTGGACGTGTGACTCGTTGGACCAGTTGCGGAACGCCGGCAGGTCGCCGTCCGCCCCGGCCTCCCGGGTGTTCTGCGCGGTCGGTTGGCCGTTCATCTGCAGGATCCCGCACCCAGGCCTGCCCAGCATCCCGCGCAGGATGTGCACGTTGTTGACCTGCACGGCGGCCGCGGTGGCCTGGTGTGACTGGTAGAAGCCCTGCAGCACGGTGGACACCAGCCGCTCGGCCTGCCCGATAACGCGCGCGGCCTCGCGGATCTGCCCCACCGGGACGTCGCAGACCTCGGCGGCCACCTCGGGGGTGTAGTCGGCCACCCGCTTCTCGAGCTCGGCGAAGCCGACGGCGTGGGCGTCCACGTACGCCCGGTCGATCCAGCCGTTGCCGACGATCTCGTGCAGCAGGGCGTTCATCAGCATCACGTTCGTCCCCGGGCGGGGCGCCAGGTGCACGGTCGCCGCCCGGGCCACCGGGGTCTCCCGCGGGTCGACGCAGACGACCGCGGGCGGGTTCGGGCCGGCCAGCCGGTCGAGCACCCGGGTCCACAGCACCGTCTGGGTCTCGGCCATGTTGTGCCCGTACAGGGCGATGACGTCCGCGGAGTCGATGTCGGTGTAGGAGCCGGGCTGCCCGTCGCAGGCGAAGGACTCCTTGAGCGCCGCGGCCGCCGTGGCGGTGCACAGCCGGGTGTTGCCGTCGACGTGGTTGGTGCCGATCCCGCCGTGCGCGATCAGCCCGAGGGTGTAGTACTCCTCGAGGAACAGCTGCCCGGTCGTGTAGAACGCGATCGAGCTCGGGCCGAGTTCGTCGAGCAGCTGGCGGCAGCGGCCGGCGACGGCGTCCATCGCGGTGTCCCAGTCGGTCTCCACCAGCTCGCCGTCCCGCCGGACGAGCGGCCGGGTGAGCCGGTCGGGTGAGTTGTTGGCCTGCCACCCGAACAGGTCCTTGGGTCCCAACCGGCCGTGGTTCACCCGGTCCACCGCCCGGCCGCGGACGCCGACGATCCGGCCGTCCTTCACCGCGATGTCCAGGCCGTCGCCGTTGCTGTGCAGGATCGTCGCCGACTGCACCCACCGGTCGACGTCGTCCTCGGTCAGGCCGTCGTCGAGGTAGGAGTCCACCCGCGTCGGCCAGGTCTCCCCCGGCCCGTACGGCGCCCGCGTCCCCCATGGCTCGGCGATCCGGTCGATGCGTGACATGACCGTTGCCCTACCCGACTCGCGCCGCTGCTCCCCCGCTGCGCACATGACGGGTTCGTGACGGCGGGCGTGCCCGTCGGTGTCCCGGGTAGGGGCCCGGCTCGCCCTGCTCCACGTCGAGAGGACAGCCATGACCGTCGTCGACCGGATGCTCGACACGTACCCGCAGGACCTCGGCGCGATCGACCGGGAGCGGCTGCGGGCCTGCATCGAGGCGTGCGTCGAGTGCGCCCAGGCCTGCACCGCCTGCGCCGACGCATGCCTGGGCGAGGAGATGGTCGCCGAGCTCCGGACGTGCATCCGCACCGACCTCGACTGCGCCGACGTCTGCGACACGACCGGGCGCGTGCTGTCGCGCCACACCGGCTACGACGCGAACCTGACCCGCGCGGTGCTGGAGGCGTGCGCGGTCGCGTGCCGAGCGTGCGGAGACGAGTGTGCCCGCCACGCGGAGATGCACGAGCACTGCCGCGTCTGCGCCGAGGTGTGCCGCCGCTGTGAGCAGGCCTGCCGCGACCTCATCGCGTCCCTCGGGTGACCCGCGCCCCGGGGCAGGGACGGTGCGGCCCCTGCCCCGGGCGCCGATCACTCCGGCATGCGGAGGACGGGCTTGACGACGGCGCCGCTGTAGGAGGCCTCGACGGCGTCCTCGATGCGGTCGAGCGGGAAGTACTCGACGAGGCGGTCGAAGGGGAACCGGCCCTGGGCGTACAGCTCCATGAGCGCGGCGATCAGCACCTGGCCGTGCCCGCTGCCGCCGAGCGTGCCGCGGATCGTCTTGCCCCACAGCGTGGTCATGTGGTCGGCGCTGAACTCCGCCCCCGCCGGCGCCCCGCCGATGAGCAGCGCCGTGCCGAGCATGCCGACCGAGTCGATGGCCTGGCGGATGACGGGGAGGGCGCCGGTGCAGTCCAGCGCCGCGTCGGCCGGGCCGCCGCAGATGTCGGTCACCGCCTGCACCGCGTCGGTGTCGGTGGCGTCGACGACGTGCGTGGCGCCGAGGTCGGTGGCCAGCCGCAACCGGGAGGCGTGCCGGTCGACGGCGATGATCGTCGTCGCCGCGGAGCTGTGGGCGGCCATCACCGCGGCCAGCCCCACGGTGCCGGCACCGTAGACGACGATCGAGCTGCCCGGCTCCGGGCGGAGGGTGTTGAGCACCGCACCCGCCCCGGTGGCCAGGCCGCAGGCGAGCGGGCCCATGAGCTCCACCGGCAGCCCGGCGGGGATCGGCACCAGCGACGACGCGGTCGTCATCGAGTAGGTGGCGAACGACGACTGGCCGAAGAAGTGGCTGGCCAGCGGCTTGCCGTCCCGCGTGCGCAGCGCGGAGGCACCGCCGAGCCGGGTGCCGCCGCCGACGAGCTCGCCCGTGCGCAGGCAGTAGCGCGGCTGACCGGCCAGGCAGTTGCGGCAGTCGCCGCAGTACGGCCAGCCGAGGACGACGGCCTGGCCCTCCCGGACGCCGGTGACGCCCTCGCCGACCGCGACCACCGTGCCGGCGCCCTCGTGGCCGAGCACGCCCGGCAGCGGGAAGGGCAGGTCGCCGTCGCGGGCGATGCCGTCGGTGTGGCAGAAGCCGGTGGCCGCCACCTTCACCAGCACGTCGCCGGGACCTGGCTCGTCGATCTCGACGTCCTGGATGACGAACGGGCCGTGCAACTCCTCGACGACGGCAGCGGTGATCTCCACGCGGGTTCCTCTCAGCAGGGTGGGTTCAGCGGACCTCGTCGGCTGCGGACGCCGGTGTCCCCACCGGCCACCCGCCGCCGGCGGACTGGGTGAGCACCCGGGAGATGCCGCGTGCGGCGGCCCGGACGCCGGGGGTGACCGCGCGGACGGCGGCCGCGGAGTCACCGGGGACCACGACCGACAGCGCCGCCACGACGCCGTCCGGGCCCACGATGGGCGCGGCCACCGAGACCGCGTCCTTGGTGACCTGCCGGTCGCTGACCGCCACGCCGGTGCGCCGCACCTCGGCGAGCACCCGCCGCAGCTGGCGCGGATCGGTGATGGTGTGCGGGGTGTAGCGCTTGAGCGGGGCGGCCAGCACCCGCTCCTGGACCTCCAGCGGCGCGTGCGCGAGGAGCACCAGGCCCACCCCGGTCGGCGGCAGCGCGAACCGGCCGCCGACCTGGGTGAGCACCATGACCGCGTCACGGGCGGCGAAGCGCTCGACGTAGAGCACCTCGACGTCCTCGCGCACGGCCAGCTGCACGTTCTGGTGGGTGACCTCGTAGAGGTCCTCCATGAACGGCAGCGCGGCCTCCCGCAGCGCGAGGCCGCGGGGAGCCAGCGCGCCGAGCTCGAACAGCCGCAGCCCGACCCGGAAGCGGCCGTCGGCGTCCCGCTCGAGGCCGCCCCAGCGGCGCAGCTCGGCGACCAGCCGGTGCGCGGTGGACAGCGGCACGTCCACGATGCGGGCGATCTCGGACAGGGTGAGCGCCGGCCGCTCGCGGGTGAACGCGTCGAGGACGGCGAGCAGCTTGCCGCCCGACGTCCGTGCCCGGGCCGCGGCCCCGGCGACGGCGTCGACGTCGGGCGTACGGACCGGTGTCAGAGCTCCAGCACCAGCTTGGGGCAGGCCGCCCGGGACACGCAGATGAACATCGTGTCGTTCGCCTCCTGCTCCGCCGGGGTCAGCAGGGAGTCGCGGTGGTCGACCTCGCCTTCCAGCACCGGCGTCTCGCACGTGCCGCACGTCCCCTCCTGACACGAGGACAGCACCGGCACGCCGGCCTCCTCGACCACCTCGAGGATCGACTTGTCCGGGGGCACGGTGAGGGTCATGCCGCTGGTCGCCAGCTCGACCTCGAAGGCGCCCTGGAGCAGCGGCTCGCCGAACTCCTTGGGGCTGAACCGCTCCACGTGCAGCGCATCCTGGGGCCAGGTGGCGCACTGCTTCTCGACCGCCTGCAGCAGCGGCTCGGGCCCGCAGCAGTACACGAGGGTGTCCGGCTTCGCGGTGCCGAGGATCGCCTCGAGGTCGATCAGGCCGACCTCGTCCTGCGGGTGCAGGGTGACGTGGGTGCCGGTGAGCTCCTCCAGGGACTCGAGGAACGACATCGACCGGCGGCTGCGCCCGCCGTAGTGCAGCTCCCACTCCGCGCCGGCGGCCTGGGCCGCGGCCATCATCGGCAGGATCGGGGTGATCCCGATGCCGCCGGCGATGAACACGTAGCGCGGCGCGGGAACCAGCGGGAAGTTGTTGCGCGGCCCGCGGACGTCGATCTCGACGCCCTCGGTCAGCTCGTCGTGCACGTACGCCGAGCCGCCGCGGCCCTCGGGCTCACGCAGCACCCCGATCCGCCAGACCGACCGGTCGTCGGGGTCGCCGCACAGCGAGTACTGGCGGGTGAGCCCGTTGGGCAGCTCGAGGTCGAGGTGGGCCCCCGGGGCCCAGGCGGGCAGGTCGGCACCGGAGGGGTCGCGGAGCTCGAGGACGACGACACCCTCGGCCCCCTCGGTGCGGGACGCGACCTGCAGCCGCAGGTCCACCTCGTCGTGCGTGCTGTGCACGGTGTCACTCCGTTCGATGTAGGCAGGCGACGTCCCCGGCCCGCCGTGGTGGCGGACCGGGGACGGGGGTGCTCAGACCAGGACCGGTGTCCGTGTCCGGATGATGGACGGATCGGTCACCCGGTGTGCCGGCGGGGGTGGGAGCACGTCGGGCAACGGGGTCACCGTCGGTCCGCCGGCGGGGTGGTTCGGATGGGCGAGCAGCCACTCCCACATCTCGATCGGGTCCTCCCCCTCGGCCTCGGCTCCGCAGTGGCACAGGCCCCGCAGCCGGTCGGAGCCGGGCAGCCAGTTGATCCGCAACACCTTCTCACCGACGAGGACCTCGCGCGGCGGGGGCAGGGTCATGCCGTTCCCTCCGGTGCCGTTGCTGCCGTTGGCCGAGCTCACCGGGCGGTCGCCGCCGGCTGCTCGACCGGGGTGCCGGAGGCCTCGGCGGCCATGGCGGCGATCAGCCGGCGGGCGGCCAGACCACCGGTGTCGATGTTGATCGACAGCTCCTGGTAGCCGTCCGGCTCACCGGTCAGGACCTGCTCGAGCACGTCGAGGGCGGTGACGTCCTGCAGGACGACGGTGCGGTTGTTCTCGCGCAGGAAGTCCGACACCTCCTCGTCGTCGAGGGCGAAGTCGCGCGCGACGGCCCAGAAGTCGTGGGTGGAGTTCTCGGTCTCCGGGGTGATCGCGTAGACGACCTCGACGTGGAAGGCGTCCGGGTCGGTGCCGTCCTCGTTGGGCAGCACGCCGACCGGGGCGATCCGGCTGTGCAGCTTGTAGAGGCACGGCGGGGTGAACTCGATGTCCTGCCAGCGGGTGATGCGGCCCTGGATGCCGGTGCTCTTGGAGTAGAAGGGCGGGCACTCCGCATCGGCCATGTGCCGGCTGACGTAGACGATGCCGGCCTCCTCGTCGACCTCCGTGGTGATCGGCGTCTCGGCGACCTCGGGGGTGCCGATGTACCCGCCGTGCAGGTAGGTCTCGTGGGAGAGGTCCATGAGGTTGTCGATCAGCAGGCTGGCGCGGGCCTTGAGGGGCTCCATGCCGCTGACGACGGTCCAGCCCTCCTGGTCCAGCCACGGCACCCGCGGGATCCGGGTGCTCTCGGCCCTGTCCGGGTCACCGATGAAGACCCAGACGAAGGAGTCCTGCTCCACGACGGGGTAGGACTTCAGCCGCGCGGTGCGCGGGACGCGCTTCTGGCCGGGGACGGCGACGCAGACACCGTCGGCGCCGTAGGTGAAGCCGTGGTACCCGCAGACGACGGTGTCGCCGTTGAGGTGGCTGGGCTTCTCCGACAGCGGGAACCGGCGGTGCACGCAGCGGTCGCTCATCGCGGTGACCTGTCCGGCCTCGGTCCGCCAGAACAGGATCGACTCACCGCAGATGGTGCGGCTGAACAGCTCGCGACCGATCTCGCGGCCGTACGCGGCCACGTACCACTGGTTCTGGACGATCGACGTCATGCATGCCTCCAGGCTCGGGCTCCACAGCTCATACCCACGGTGACCGCCATCACCCGGCCCCGGATAGCCGACTTCCACATTGTGGAAGTCGATGTCAGCCGACCGTCCTCGGGCGGCCGGCCAGCGCCGCCGCCACCGTGAGCACGGCGGCCACCACCAGCAGGAGGGCCAGGGGCGCGGCCCACCCGCCGGTGGCCGCGTACACCGCGCCCACCACCAGCGGCCCGGTGGCGCCCACGCCGTAACCGACCAGCTGCGCCATGCCCGACAGCCGACGGGCCGCGGCGTCGTCGGCGGAGCGCAGCACCAGGACGGTGAAGGCGAACGCGATGCCCGCACCCTGGGTGACGCCGCCCAGCGCCGCCCAGAGGACCCAGAGACCGGGGGCGATCCAGAGCCCCAGCACCAGCACGGCCCAGGACGCCGCGACGACGACACCCAGGCCGCTCTGTCCCTCCCGGGACCGCCGGGCGAGGACGGCCGGCACCAGCAGGCTCCCGGCGATGCCCAGGACCTGGAACAGGGCGGCGGCCACCGCCCCGGGCCGCAGCCCCCGGCCCAGCTCGTCGAGCAGCAGCGTCGGCAGCCAGGCGGTGATCGCGTAGTAGAGGACCGACTGGAGGGCGAGCACGGTGGCCACCGCCCACGCGACCGGCGAGCGCCAGACCGGGGCGGCCGACACCGCCGGAGCCGTCAGCGGCCCGCTCTCGGCGTGCGCCCCGTCCCCCCGCCGGCGGGTGGCGAGCACCCAGAGGACTGCGGCCGCGACCGCGAGGGCCGCCCACGCGGCCAGCGCCGTCCGCCAGTCGGTGAGGGCGGCCAGCGGCGCGGTGAGCGCGGCCGTCAGGGCCGCCCCGGCGCACAGGGCCGCGGTGTAGAGCCCGGTGACCGTCCCGGCCCGCGCGCCGAACTCCCGCTTGGTGACGGCGGGGAGCAGCACGTTGCCCAGCGTCATGCCGGCGCCGACGACGGAGGTCCCCACCAGCAGCAGCGGGGCGCCGTCGACCGCGCGCAGCACCGTGCCGGCGGCGATCGCGAGGAGACCGGCGCACACCGCCGCCTCGGCGCCCATCCGCCGGCCGAGCCAGGCGGCCGGCGGCGCCAGGACGGCGAAGCACAGCACCGGCAGCGTGGTGACCAGGCCCGCCAGCGTCGGCGAGAGGCCGAGCTCGGCGCGCATCTCCGGCAGCACCGGCGAGACCGCGGCGATCGCGCCGCGCATGTTCAGGCCGGCCAGCAGGACGGCGGCCAGCAGCAGGCCGCCCGGGGCGCGGGACGGCCGCAGGCCCGCCCGGGAGTCCGGACGGGCCTGCGACAGGGGTTCCGAGGGCACCCCTGAGAACTACTCCTGCGGGAGGAGACCGTCGAGGTCGGGGTCGTTGTCGAGCAGGCCGGCCTCGACCATGAGCTGGGCCATCTGCTCGAGCTGCTCGCGGCGCAGGTCGGTGCCGAACTCCTCGATCCCCACCTCCGCCAGCGCCCCGGCAGGAGTCTGGAGGAACTCCTCGGCCTCGGTGCGGACCGCGTCGGGGTTGGCGTCGGCCCACTCGAGGGTCTCCTCGAGGGCGGCGGTGAAGTCCTCGACCAGCTGCGGGTCGGACTCGGCCAGCTGGCCGGAGGTGAAGAACAGCTGGGTCGGGTGACCGGGCACCGACTCCTGGCTGGAGTAGCTGGCCAGCGGGTGCCCGGACGACAGCAGCTGGGACAGGAAGGGCTCGGGCACCCAGACCGCGTCGACGTTGCCGGCGTCCAGGGCCGCGGGCATGTCGGGGAAGCCCAGCTCGACGTACTGGATGCCCGACGGGTCGCCACCGTCGTTGCGCACCGCCTCGTCGATGGTCAGCTGCCCCATGCCGTTCAGGGTGTTGACCGCGATCCGCTTCCCGGCCAGGCCGGCCGCGGAGGTGATGCCGGAGTTCGTGCCGGCGACGACGCCGTTGACGTCCTCGCCCTCGGCGTGGGTGGAGGTCCAGTGGCCGATGACCCGGACGTCGAGGCCCTGGTCGCGGGCCTGCAGCAGGGAGACCGGGTTGCTGGTCGCGAACTCCATCTGGCCGGAGGCGACCGCCGGCAGCAGCGCGGCGCCGCCCTGGCCGGTCTCGATGGTGACCTCGATGCCGTGGTCCTCGAAGAAGCCCTGCTCGATGCCGCCCTGCAGCGCGCCGGTCACCGCCACGGGGAGCAGGCCGGCGGTCACCTGGCGCAGCTCCCCGCTGCCGCCGGCCGAGCCACCCGAGGCGGCCTCCTCGTCGCCTCCCCCACAGGCGGCGAGGACCAGCGTCGACGCGGCCAGCAGGGGCACCCACTTGCGGAGCATTGCGTTCTCCCAGACTAGAAATCGGTGACAACCTCAACGGTTGACATTCGGGATGATGCACGTCACAGGGTCCGGGGACAAGTCCCCACCCCGATCAACCGGGCACCGTCGGCTGCGCGGCCCGCACCAGCCGCCCCAGCAGCCCCCGCAGCTGGTTGCGCTCGTCGTCACTGAGCTCCTGCAACTGCTCGGCGTGCGCGGCGGCCGCGGCCCGCTGGGCCGACGCGCGGGCCGCGCGCCCGGCCGCGGTGGCGCAGACGAGCTTGGCCCGCCGGTCGGTCGTCGAGGGACGCCGCTCGACCAGGCCGGCGGTGGTCAGCTCGTCGACGAGGAGGACCACCTGGCTCGGGTCCAGGCCGAGCGCCTCGGCGAGGTCCCGCTGCGACATGCCGTCCCTGGAGTCGCAGGCGAGCAGCAGGGCGGAGTAGGAACGCACCCGCAGCCCGTGGTCGGCGAGCGCGGCGTTCGTGGCGCGGACGAGCAGGGCACTGGCGCGCGTGAGCAGGTACCCGACGTCGTCGGTGAGCGTGTCGTCCATGAGGACCTCCATCGTTGACGTCCTCCACGATAACGGCTTAGCGTCGTGCGTCACACTCCCTCTCTCGCGCCTGGAGCCAGCCGTGGACCTCTCGACCCTGGTCGCCATCGACGTGCACGTGCACGTCGAGCAGGACCTGCACGGGCACCTGTCGATGGACGACGAGCTGCTGGACGCCGCGGCCGCCTACTTCAAGGGCGAGCCGCACCACCCGACCGTGCCCGAGATCGCCGAGCACTACCGGGCGCAGCAGATGGCCGCCGTCGTGTTCACCGTCGACAGCGAGCTGGCCACCGGGCACCCCACGCTGTCCAACGAGGAGATCGCCGACGCCGCCGCGGCCCACCCCGACGTGCTCATCCCGTTCGGCTCGATCGACCCGGCCCGGGGGCGCTCCGGCGTCCGGCTGGCCCGGAAGCTGGTCACCGAGCACGGGGTGCGCGGGTTCAAGTTCCACCCGTCGATCCAGGCCTTCGAGCCCAACGACCGGCGCGTCTACCCCCTGTACGAGGAGCTGGAGAGCCTCGGCGTCCCGGCGCTGTTCCACACCGGCCAGACCGGCATCGGCTCGGGCCTGCCGGGCGGGCGCGGCATCAAGCTGCGCTACTCCGACCCGATGCTGCTCGACGACGTCGCGGCCGACTTCCCTGGTCTGACGATCATCATGGCCCACCCCTCGGTGCCGTGGCAGGACGCCGCGATCTCCGTCGCCCAGCACAAGGCCAACGTCTACATCGACCTGTCCGGCTGGTCGCCGAAGTACTTCCCGCCGCAGCTGGTCCGCGCGGCCAACACGCTGCTGAAGAAGAAGGTCCTGTTCGGCTCGGACTACCCGCTGATCAGCCCCGAGCGCTGGATCCGCGACTTCGAGGCGCTGGAGATCCGTGACGAGGTCCGCCCGCTGGTCATGAAGGAGAACGCGATCCGGGCGCTGGGGCTGCGGTGAGGAACGCCGGGCTCGGCTCCTGGCCGGAGCGCCGGCTGCGCATCTCCCCCGACCGCGACGCGGTCTGGTTCGAGGGGACGACGACCTCCCACCGCGGGTTCGCCGACCGCGTCCGCCGCACCGCCGGCGCGCTGGCCGCCCTCGGCGTGCGCTCCGGCGACCGGGTCGCGTGGACCGGCACCAACCACCCCTCGGCGCTGGAGACCCTCTACGCCTGCGGCCAGCTGGGTGCCGTGTGGGTCCCGGTCAACGCCCGGCTGACCGCCCCCGAGGCGCAGTACGTGCTGGAGCACTCCGGCGCCTCGGTCGTGGTGCACGGCCGCGACCACGGCGAGCTGGCCGACGCCCTGCACGACCGGCTGCCCGGCGTCGGCGCGTGGATCGCCGCCGAGCCGCCGGTCGCCGGGGGCGCCGGCTCGCTGCCCTACGAGGAGCTGCTCGCGCACAGCTCGCCGGAGGCCCGCGACGAGCCGGTCGCGCTCGACGACCCGTGCCTGGTCATGTACACCTCGGGCACCACCGGCCGGCCCAAGGGCGCGGTGCTCACCCACGGCAACATGACGTGGAACGCGACCAACCAGCTGCTCGGCTTCGACTTCGCCGCCGACGAGCGCACCCTGGCCCTGGCCCCGCTGTTCCACATCGGCGGGCTCAACGGCACGGTCAACCCGACCCTGCTGCGCGGTGGCTGCGCGGTGATCGTGCGGCGGTTCGACCCGGCCGGCACGTTGCAGGTCATCGAGGAGCAGCGGGTCACCTCGTTCTTCGCCGTCCCCACGATGCTCGACGCGATGAGCCGCGAGCCGGGCTTCGCCGGCCGCGACCTGTCCTCGCTGCGCTCGATCGGCGCCGCCGGCGCCGCGGTGCCCCTGCCGACGCTGCGCACCTGGCTGGACCGCGGCGTCACGATGCAGCAGGCCTACGGCATGACCGAGGCCGCACCCGGCTGCACGGTCCTCGACTCCGCCGACGCCGAGCGCAAGGTGGGCTCGGCCGGCAAGCCGGTGTTCTTCACCGACGTCAAGGTAGTGCGCCCCGACGGCACCGACGCCGACGTCGACGAGATCGGCGAGGTCGTCGTCTCCGGTCCCAACGTCATGGCCGGCTACTGGGAGGACCCCGAGCAGACCGCCGCCGTGCTGCGCGACGGCTGGTACCACACCGGGGACGCCGGGTCGCTGGACGCCGAGGGCTTCCTCTACATCCGCGACCGCTACAAGGACATGATCATTTCCGGCGGGGAGAACGTGTACCCGGCCGAGGTGGAGTCGGCCCTGCTCGAGCTGCCCGGCGTGGTGGAGGCCGCGGTCATCGGCGTCCCCGACCCGCGGTGGGGTGAGGTCGGGATGGCGGTCGTCGTCCCGGCGCCCGGCGCGGACCGGGACGCCGAGGCGGTCCGGACCGCGCTGCGGGAGCGGCTGGCCGGCTTCAAGGTGCCCAGGCACGTGGAGTTCGTCGACGAGCTGCCCAAGACCGCGACCGGGAAGATCCGCAAGCCCGAGCTGCGGGAGCGGTTCCCCGGCTGAGGGCTCACCCCGGTCAGTCGCGAGTGGGCAGTTGCCGTCGTCGACGCGTGCCGACACGCCGCCTGCGATGACGACAACTGCACACTCGGCCGGCTCGCCGGCTGAGGGCTCACAGCCGGCGGTAGGCGGCGTCCGGGACGTCGGTGACGAACATGTGGCCGGGCGCGTGGGTGATCGCGAACGGCGGGCGGGAGGCCATGAGCGCCGCCTGCGGGGTGACCCCGCACGCCCAGTACACCGGGACGTCGCCGGGGGCGGCATCGACCGGGTCCCCGAAGTCCGGGTGGCCGAGGTCGGCGATGCCCAGCGCCTCGGGCGGCCCGACGTGCACCGGCGCGCCGTGGACCTGCGGCATGCGGGCGGTCACCTGCACCGCGGTGGTCACCAGCTCGCCCGGGACCGGCCGCATGGTGACCACCAGCGGCCCGGACAGCCGCCCGGCCGGCCGGCAGGCGCGGTCCGTGCGGTACATCGACACGTTGCGGCCCTGCTCGATGTTGCGCACCGGGACGCCGGCGTCCAGCAGCGCGGCCTCGAAGCTGAAGCTGCAGCCGACGAGGAAGGCGACCAGGTCGTCGGTCCACAGGCCGGCCACGTCGGTCGGCTCGTCGGCCAGCTCGCCGTCCCGCCACACCCGGTAGCGCGGCAGGTCGGTGCGCAGGTCGGCGCCGGGCGCGAGGGCGGTGCGCGGCGACCCGGCGTCGGTGACGTCGAGCAGCGGCACCGGCTGCGGGTTGCGCTGGGCGAACAGCAGGAAGTCGTAGGCCCAGTCGCGGGGCAGCACCACCAGGTTGGCCTGGGTGAACCCCGGCGCCAGCCCCGAGGTGGGCACCGCCGCCCCGTCCCGGCAGGCCGCCCGGACCTCGGCCGGGCCGGCCGCGGACACCGTCTGCTGCGTCATGGCGCCATGCTGCCCCCCGGGAGGCGTCTCGACCGGTCGTCGCGCCGTCCGGCCAGCAGGATGGACCCCGTGGACCTCAACTCCGACCTCGGTGAGGGCTTCGGCCAGTGGCAGCTCGGGGACGACGACGCGCTGCTCGGCATCGTCACCAGCGCCAACGTCGCCTGCGGCTTCCACGCGAGCGACCCGACGATCATGCGGCGGGTCTGCGCGCGGGCCGTCGAGGCCGGCGTGGCGATCGGCGCCCAGGTCTCCTACCGCGACCTGGCCGGCTTCGGCCGCCGGTTCATGGACGTCGAGCCCGACGAGCTGACCGCCGACGTCCTGTACCAGCTCGGCGCGCTGGAGGCCTTCGCCCGGGTCGCCGGCGGGCGGGTGCGCTACGTCAAACCGCACGGCGCGCTGTACAACGCGATCGTGCGCCACGAGGAGCAGGCGGCCGCGGTGGTGCGGGCCGTCGTCGAGTACGACCGCACGCTGCCGGTCCTGGGCCTGCCCGGGTCGGCGTGGCTGCGGCTGGCGGAGGAGGCGGGCCTGACCGCCGTCCGCGAGGCCTTCGCCGACCGGGCCTACACCCCCGAGGGGGCGCTGGTCTCCCGCCGGCTGGCCGGCGCGGTGCTGCACGACCCCGACGAGATCGCCGCCCGCTGCGTCGCCATGGCTCGCGGGGAGCCCATCCGCGACGTCCAGGGCGACCCGCTGCTGGTCCGTCCGGACTCGATCTGCGTGCACGGCGACACCCCGGGCGCGGTGGCGATCGCGCGGCGGGTCCGGGCGGCCCTCACCGACGCCGGCGTCGAGCCGGCGCCGTTCACGGGCTGATGCGCGTCCTGCCGAGCGGCTCCACCGCGCTGCTGGTCGAGCTCGCCGACCTCGACGAGGTGCTCGGGCTGTACACCGCGCTCACCGACGAGCCGGTGGACGGCGTGGTCGACGTCGTCCCCGCGGCCCGCACCGTGCTGCTGGTCGTCGACCCGGCACGGACCACCCTCGGCGCCGTCGAGCGGGCGGTGCGCGGCCGCCGTCCACGGGCGGACCGCGCCGGGCACGCCGAGCACGTCGAGCTGCCGGTGGTCTACGACGGGGAGGACCTCGCCGACGTCGCGGCGCACCTCGGCGTCACGCCCGACGAGGTGGTGCGCCGGCACACCGGCACCGGGTGGACGGTGGCCTTCTGCGGCTTCGCCCCCGGCTTCGGCTACTGCACCCCCGACGGGGAGCCGTGGCACGTGCCGCGCCGGGAGTCCCCCCGCACCCGGGTGCCGGCCGGGGCGGTCGCCCTGGCCGGGGAGTTCAGCGGCGTCTACCCGCGGGAGTCCCCCGGCGGCTGGCAACTGATCGGCCGCACCGACGTGCCGGTGTTCGACCTGTCCCGCGACCCCGCGGCGCTGCTGCGCCCCGGGGTGCGGGTGCGGTTCGTGGCGGCGTCGTGAGCCGGGCGCTGACGGTGCTGGCCCCCGGCCCGCTCACGACCGTGCAGGACGCCGGCCGGCCGGGGCAGGGCGCACTGGGCATCGGCCGCTCCGGGGTGTGCGACCGGGGCGCGGCGGCCCTCGCCAACCGGCTGGTCGGCAACGCCCCGGACGCCGCGGTGCTCGAGGTGACCCTCGGCGGGCTGGCCCTGCGCGCCGACACCGACCTGCTGGTCGCCACCACCGGCGCGCGCTGCCCCGGCTCCCCAGCGCACAACGCCCCCCACCGGCTGGCGGCGGGCGACGAGCTGCGGCTGGGCCTGCCCGCGACCGGCCTGCGCACCTACCTCGCCGTCCGCGGCGGGATCGCGGTCGAGCCGGTGCTGGGCAGCCGCGCCACCGACCTGCTCTCGGGGCTGGGCCCGCCCGTGCTCACCGCCGGCGACGTCCTGCCCGTCGGGGAGGCGGGCGGGCCGCTGCCCGGGGTCGACCTCGCCCCCGTCGCCGACCCGCCCGGCGGCGAGGTGACCGTGCGGGTGCTGCCCGGTCCGCGCACCGACTGGTTCACCGAGGACGCCGTCGCGGTGCTGACCGGCACCACCTGGACGGTCACCGGGGAGAGCAACCGGATCGGGCTGCGCCTCGACGGGCCGCCGCTGGAACGCGTGCGCACCGGTGAGCTGGCCAGCGAGGGCATGGTCCGCGGCGCGCTGCAGGTGCCGCCGTCCGGCCTGCCGGTGCTCTTCCTCGCCGACGGCCCGGTCACCGGCGGCTACCCGGTGGTCGGCTACGTCGACGACGCCGACGTCGACCGCTGCGGGCAGCTGCGACCGGGGCAGGCCCTGCGGTTCCGGGGAGCGCCTCTCGGCAGATGAGACACTGCCCTGCGTGGGGCGGGTCAAGACCGGGGAGTCGGTGCTGTCCCGGGCGATCCGCATCTTCGACGCCTTCTCCCCCGAGGAGAAGGTGCTCCAGGTGTCGGAGATCGCCCGGCGCACCGACCTGCACGTGGCCACCGCCTCCCGGCTCATCGCCGAGCTGGTCTCCCACGGGCTGCTGGAGCGGGGCCCCGACCGCGAGGTCCGGGTCGGCGTGCGGATGTGGGAGCTGGCCTCCCGGGCCTCGCTGACCCTCTCCCTCCGGGACGCCGCCATGCCCTACCTGGAGGACCTGCACGCCGTGGTCGGCCACCACGCGCAGCTCGGGGTCCGCGACGGCGACGACGTCCTGTTCCTCGAGCGGCTGTCGGCGCGCGACGCGGTCGTCAACTTCTCCCGCATCGCCGGCCGGCTGCCGCTGCACATCTCCTCCTCTGGCCTGGTCCTCCTCGCCTACGGCCCGCCGGAGCTGCAGGAGCGCATCGTGTCCCGGCCGCTGGAGCCGCACACCCCGGACACGATCACCACCCCGCAGCGGCTGCGGGCGACGCTCGCCGACGTCCGCCGGCAGGGCTACGTGATCACCCCGGGGCACGTGCACCCGGACGCCACCGGGGTCGCCGTGCCGGTGCGCAACGGCCTGCAGGAGGTGGTGGCCGCGCTCTCGGTGATCGTGCCCAACGACGGCCGGGCCGCCGCCCAGGTGCCGGCCCTGCTCGCCGCGGCGCGCGGGGTGACCCGGTCGCTGTCGGCGGGGCCGCAGGCCGGGCTGCGCTGAGACGGCGACTCTCACTCTTCGAGAGGACACTGGGAGCGGCTGTGACGGGGATCGCATGATCCCCGTCACGTCCGCAGGCGGCCGTCGCCTGCGGAGCACCGAAGGGAGCCCCTCCTTGACCGCTGCGCCCGCACCCACCGGACGCCGTGTCCCCCGCCGCCTCACCGGCCTCGCGCTCGGCTGCGTCGCCACCCTCGCGCTGGCCGCGTGCGGCTCCGACGACGAGGGCGGCACCGCCTCCGGTGGCGGGGAGGGCCCGGCCCAGCTGACGGTCGGCTACTTCCCGCTGGTGCACACCGCCAGCGCCGTCCACGCCGACGAGGCCGGGCTGTTCGAGGAGCAGGACCTCGACGTCACGCTGGAGCAGACCTCCGGCGGCGCCCAGGCGATCCCGTCACTGATCGCCGGGGAGTACGACATCACCTACGGCAACTACACCTCGGCGCTGCTGGCCGCCCAGCAGGGGCTGCCCGTGCAGATCATCGCCGGCAACGACGTCGGCGCCGAGGACCACGCGATCATGGTCACGGCCGACTCCCCCTACCAGTCCGCCGCGGACCTGGCCGGGGCCCGCATCGCGGTGAACAACCTGCAGAACATCGGCACCGTCGCGGTCAACGCGGTCCTGGAGGACGCCGGCGTCGACATCTCCACCATCCAGTTCGTCGAGCTGCCCCTGCCGGACATGGCCGCCGCCCTCGACTCCGGGGACGTCGACGCCATCTGGCAGGTCGAGCCGTTCCAGGCGGCGGCCAAGGCCAGCGGGGCCCGCGTGCTGTTCCCGCTGTTCAGCGGCCCGGTCGAGGACATGCCCGTCGCCGGCTGGCTGACCACCGCGCAGTACGCCGAGGAGAACCCGGAGGTCATCGAGAGCTTCCGGACGGCGATGGCGGCGTCCATGGAGCAGCTGCAGGGCAACCGCGAGGAGCTGGTCCAGCTGGTGCCCACCTACAGCCAGGTGCCGGCCGAGGTGGTCGAGCAGGTGGAGCTGCCGGAGTGGGACGCCGAGGTCGACGCCGAGCAGCTGCAGAAGATGAGCGACCTGATGCTCGAGTACGGGATCATCAGCGAGGAGTTCGACGTCGAGACGATGATCGCGGAGTAGCCCCCTCCTCACGACGACGCGGCCCCGGGGGGATCTCCCTCCGGGGCCGCCGCCGTGTGGGCTCGGGCCGGCGTGGGTTCGGCAGCGGGATGACGTCGAGGTGGGAGAAGACGTCGGGCACCTCACCGGACTCCGGTGCGGCCGAGGTCCCGCGGTGTCCTCCACGCTCGTGCGGCGCTGCGGTGCCGCACGAGCGTGCGCAACACCGTGAGAGCCCTCGTTCCACCCGCGAGTCACCTCGCTGTCGAACTCACGCCGGCGTGACGCGGACCGGCACGCTCCCCCAGCCCTTGAGGGTGTTGTTGAGCTTCGGCACCGGGTCGCCGGCCGGCTCGAGGGCGCGGGCCCGCTCGGCGAGAGCGGTGAGCACCAGCTCGGTCTCCAGCCGGGCCACCGGCTGGCCGACGCACTGGTGGATGCCCATGCCGAAGGCGACGTGGCCCGCGGCGCGGCGGCCGATGTCGAGGACGTCGGCGTCCTCGCCCCACTGGCGCGGGTCGCGGTTGGCCGAGCCCAGGAACAGCAGCACCTTGGTGCCCTCGGGGATGACCGTCCCGGCGACCTCCACCTCGCGGGAGGTGGTGCGGAAGAAGGTCTGCACCGGGGACTCCCAGCGCAGCGCCTCGTCGAAGGCGAACTTGGCCTTGGCAGGGGTCGCGTGCAGCTGCGCCCACTGGTCGGGGTGCCGGGACAGGCCGTAGAGGGTGTTGGTGATGCCGTAGACGGTGGTGTCCACCCCGGCGGTCAGCAGTGAGCGGACCAGCATGGGCGCCTGCTCGTGGCTGATCTCGCCGCGGTCGGCGGCCTCCCAGATCAGCGCGCCGAAGCCGCCGGGGGCGAGGTTCTCCCGCTGGCACTGCTCCCAGATCCAGGCCTGCACGGGCGCGGCCGTGGCCAGCGCGTTGCGGCGCAGCTCGTTGTCCGGGCCGAAGGCGTTGAACGCCAGGCCGCCGTAGGGCAGCAGGTTCTCCCGGCCCGCCTCGGGCAGCCCCACGGCGTCGGGGAACACCCGCAGCGGGTAGACCTCGGCCAGGTCGGCCACCACGTCGAAAGTGCCCTGCTCGACCAGCCGGTCGGCGATCTCCGCGGCGGGGGCGGCGAACCGGTCCCGCAGCGCCCGCATGCCGCGGGGGGAGATGACGCCGTTCATCGCCGTCCGGACGACGGTGTGGTCCGGCGGGTCGGCCTCCAGCAGCAGGCTCGGCGGCCGCCAGGGCTTCTCCTTGGCGAAGTCGGCCAGCCCCGCACCGCGACTGGACACGAACGTCTCCCAGTCCACGAGGGAGGCCTTCACGTGCTCGAAGCGGCCCATCGCGTAGATGCCGTAGCGCTCGAGGTACACGACCGGGCCGGCGTCGCGCAGGCGGCGGTGGAAGTCGTAGGGATCGGTCAGCACCTCGGTGCCGAACGGGTCGTCGTCCAGCACGGGGACGTCGGTGGTGGGCGGGCTGTCGACGGTCACGGGGCACTCCGGTGCGGCTCGGGGGTCGCGGCTGCGTCCAGCGTGACCGCCGTCACCGGGCTCCCCCAGCCCTCTCTCGACCAATGAGAGGAGCGCACCGGGGGAACGCGCCGGCCCCCGCCCACCAGGGGTGGACGGGGGCCGGTGCGGGTGCGCTCGGGCTCAGCTCTGGCCGATGACCGCCGGAGCGTGCGGGTCGACCGCGCCGGGGGTCTCCTCCTTCGGCCGGTGGATCTGCTCGAAGACCCGGGCACGCAGTTCGGCGAACCGCGGGGAGGACCGGGTGTGCAACTGGTTGCGCTCGTCGGGCAGGTCGATGGCGACGTCGTCGCGGATGACCGTGGGCGAGCTGGACAGCACGATCACCCGCTGCCCGAGGTAGACCGACTCGTCGATGTCGTGCGTGACGAAGAGGGTGGTCACCTTGAAGCGGTGCCACAGGTCGCGGACGAGGTCCTCGAGGTCCGCGCGGGTCTGCGCGTCGACCGCGGCGAACGGCTCGTCCATGAGCAGCACCTGCGGCTCGTAGGCGATCGCGCGGGCGATCGCGACGCGCTGCTGCATGCCGCCGGACAGCTGCCACGGGTAGGCGGTGTGCACGTCTGCCAGGCCGACCGCCGCGATCGACTCGTCGACGAGCTCCTTGCGGCGGGCGGCCGGGACCTTCTTCTGCTTGAGCGGCAGTTCGACGTTCTCCCGGATGCTCATCCAGGGGAACAGGCTGCGCCCGTACTCCTGGAAGACGATGGCCATGCCCGGCGGCGGGCCGTCGACCCGCTTGCCGTTCAGGAGGACCTCGCCGGCCGTGGGGTCCAGCAGCCCGGACATGATCTTGAGCAGGGTCGTCTTGCCGGAGCCGGACGGTCCCACGAGGCAGGCGAACTCGCCCTCCTGCAGCGTGAAGGTCAGGTTGCGCACGGCCTCGACGGTGCGCGACTTGCCCTCGTACACCTTCTTGACGCCGTTCACCTCGAGCATCGTGTTGCGCCTTCCGATCGGGGGTTCAGGAACAGGGTCTGCACGGCCGTCATCCCGCGCGCTGGGCGCGGCGCAGGCCGTGGTACCAGGCCAGCCAGCGGTTCTCGACGAGGCGGAACAGGAGGGACAGCAGGAAGCCGAGCAGGCCGAGCATGATCATGCCCGCCCACATCTCCGGGATGGCGAAGCTGCGCTGGGCCTGGACGATCGCGAAGCCCAGGCCGTCGCTGGCCGCGAACAACTCGCTGATGACCATCAGGATGATCGCGACCGACAGGCCCTGGCGCAGACCGGCGGCCATCTGCGGGCTGGCCGCCGGCAGGATCAGGTTCCGCAGCCGGGCCGCACCGGAGATTCGGTAGGTCCGAGCGGTGTCGGACAGCACGCTGTCGACGGCCCGCACACCCTCGGCGGTGTTCAGCAGGATCGGCCACATGCAGCCGAAGGCGATCACCACGATCTTCATGGTGTTCTCGATGCCGAAGATCAGCATCAGGATCGGCACGATGACCGGCGGCGGGATGGCCCGGAAGAACTCGAGAACCGGCTCGAGCAGGTCGCGCAGCCGCTTGTAGGTGCCGATCAGCACGCCGAGGGTGATCCCGATCAGCGCGGCCAGGAAGTAGCCGGCCGCCAGCCGCAGCAGGCTCGGCAGGACGTCGTCGGCCAGTCGTGGTCCGAACCACTCCGCGACCAGGCTGTCGATGATCTTCGACAGCGGCGGGAAGTAGAAGTTCGTGCTGTTCGCCGACGTCACCCACCACAGGGCGAACAGGACGAGGGGCAGGCCGAGGGCGAAGCCAAGGCGCCGGAGGATTGCCATCAGAGCGCCACCTCTGCTCGCTGGGACGGGTGCCAACTGAGGGTCCGTCGCTCGATGTACCGGAAGACCAGGTTGACGATCACGCCGAGGATGCCGGAGACGACCACGAGGGCGTAGGTGGCCTCGATCGCGCCACTGCTCTGCGCGACTGCGATCCGGTTGCCGATGCCCGGGTTGCCGATGACCAGCTCGGACGTCACGGCCAGGATCAGCGCGACCGCGGCCGACAGTCGCAGCCCGGTCATGATGTAGGGCAGCGCGGTCGGCCAGATGACGTACCGGATGCGGGCGACGAGCGGGAAGCGGTAGGCCCGCGCGGTGTCCGCCGCGACCGGGTCGACGTCCTGCACGCCGTAGAGCACCTGGATGAGCACCGGCCAGAACGAGGCGTAGACGACCAGCAGGAGCTTGCTCTCGATCGCGGTGCCGAACAGCAGCACCGCCAGCGGGATCAGGGCCACCGACGGGATGGGCCGGAGGAACTCGATGGTCGAGGCGGTCAGCTCGCGCAGGAAGTGGGAGCTGCCGATGACGATGCCGAGGACCACGCCGGCGACCGCGGCGATGACCAGGCCCAGGGCCCAGCCGTAGATGGTGTCCAGCAGCGCCGTCCAGAAGGCGGGATCGGCGAGCTGGTCGAGCAGCGCGGCACCGATCTCCGACGACGTCGGGAAGAACTGGTGGGGCAGGACGCCGATGCGGGGCAGGATCTCGAAGAGCAGGACGAGGCCCACCAGGCCGATGGTGCCGAGCAGGACCGGCGAGCTGCCGTACGAGCGGCGGGCCGGTGGCTTGGGGGCGACGCCGGCGGCCGCGTTGTCGGCGGCCGGCTCGTAGACGGTGACGGGGGACTCGGTCACGACAGGAAGCCCTCCAGGTCCGGGGTGTGGTCGCAGTGTGCGCCCTCTGGGGCTCCGCGGCCTCCGGCGGCACCGCCGTCGGCGTCGGGCCCGCCGCGCGCGGCGGGGAGCAACAGGGGGCCCGCCGCGAGGGCGGTGACCGGTCGGCGCATGGAGGCTCCACGGTGAGTCGGACGGGTGGCTTGTGTTCGCAGCGCGAACCACTGTTCTTCCTGAGAACGGAAACAGGTGACCCCACTCACCGTCAAGCGCGGCACCGTGGCCGTGACCACGCCGTGATCGCCTGTAACCGACGCTTGCCGAACAGCGGTTCACTCTGCGCACAATGTCCCACAGACGCGACCGGCGTCACAGCCTTCAGGAGGAACTGCGTTGGAGACCGCCGAGGAGCAGGCCGCCCTGCCGGCGCGCGACAGTACCTTCGTGCAGTCGCTCGACCGAGGACTGGCCGTGATCCGCGCCTTCGACGCCGAGCACCCGCGCCTGAACCTCTCCGACGTCGCGCGGGCCACCGGCCTGACCCGCGCCGCGGCCCGCCGCTTCCTGCTGACCCTGGTCCAGCTGGGCTACGTCCGGGTGGACGGCCGCGAGTTCTCCCTCCGGCCACGGGTGCTGGAGCTCGGGTACTCATACCTGTCCGGTCTCACGCTGCCGGAGGTCGCCGAGCCGCACCTGGAGACGCTCGTGTCGCGGGTGCACGAGTCCTCGTCGCTGTCGGTGCTCGACGGCGACGACATCGTCTACGTGGCCCGGGTCCCCACGAAGCGGATCATGACCGTCCTCATCGCCGTCGGCACCCGCTTCCCCGCGCACGCCACGTCGATGGGCCGGGTGCTGCTGTCCGGCCTGCCCCACGACGAGCTCGCCGCCTACCTGCAGCGCGCGGTGTTCACGCGCTTCACCGAGCACACCGTCACCGACCCGGTCGAGCTGCGGGCCGCCGTCGAGCTCGTCCGCCGGCAGGGCTACGCCGTCGTCGACCAGGAGCTGGAGCACGGCCTGCGGTCGGCCGCCGCGCCGGTCCGGGACGCCGACGGCGAGGTCGTCGCCGCCCTCAACGTCTCCGTCCACGCCAGCCGGACGTCGATGGCGGAGCTGGAGCACGAGCTGGTCCCGACCCTGCTGGAGACGGCGCAGGACATCGAGCTGGACCTCAAGCGCACCCGGCGTCCCGGGTCGTGACCCCGCCCGCACCCGGCCGCCGTCCCCGCCCCTGGTGGGTGTGGCTCGCCCCCGCCGCCGTCCTGGTCCTCATGGCGCTGTGCCTGCGGGCGCCGTTCGCCGCCGTCGGCCCGCTCCTCGGCGAGCTCAGCGAGGAGCTCGCCGTCTCGACCTCGGCCCTGGCGGTCCTGACCGCGCTGCCGCTGATCTGCTTCGGCCTGCTCTCCCCCACCGTCCCGGCACTCGCGGCGCGCCTCGGTGTGCACCGCGCCGTCCTGGCCGGGGCCCTCCTGCTCACCGCCGGCGTGGCCCTGCGGCTGGCCGGCACCTGGGGCCTGTTCGCGGGCACCGTCCTGCTCAGCGGCGGGATCGCGGTGGTCAACGTGCTGCTGCCCGCGGCGGTCCGTGCGGAGTACGGGCCGCGCAGCGCCCCGGTCCTGGGCGCGACGACGGCCTCGATGGCCCTGTCGGCCAGCTTCGGTGCGGGCCTGGCCCAGCCGATGGCCACCGCCGCCGGCAGCGCGGTCGCGGGCCTCGCGCTGTGGCTGGTCCCGGTGGTGGCCGCCACCGCGTGCGTCGGCGTGCTCGCCGCGCGCCGGCGCCGGCCTCCGGGCTCCGCGGCCACCCGGCTGCCGGTCGTCGCCGTCCTCCGGGACAGGGTGGCCATCGCGGTCACCGTGTTCTTCGGCCTCCAGTCGCTGTCGTTCTACGCGATGCTCACCTGGATGGCCGACGTCCTCGAGGACGACGCCCGCGTCACGGCCGTGGGTGCCGGCGCCATCGTCGCCGCCGCGGCCGCGCTCGGCGCCCCGTGCGCGCTCGTCGTCCCCCCGCTGGCCGCCCGGCGGCCGAGCCAGGTCCCCTGGGTGATCGGCGGCTCGCTGCCGACCGCGGTCGGGATCGTCGGCCTGCTGCTGGCACCCACCGCGGCCCCCGTGCTGTGGGCGGTCCTCTACGGCCTCGGCACCGGCCTGTGCTTCCCGCTGGCGATGACGCTGGTCCTGGTGCGCACGCGGGACGTCGCCCAGACCGGCCGGCTGTCGGCCGCCGCGCAGAGCGCCGGGTACCTGCTGGCCGCCACCGGCCCGCTGGCCGTCGGCCTGCTGCACGACGCGCTCGGCGGGTGGCGGCCCGGACTGGTCCTGCTGCTGGTGCTGCTGGGCCTCCAGATGGCCGCCGGGGTGTACGCCGGCCGGCCGCGCCTGGTCACCGAGAGATCGCCGGTGGCGGCCGAGGAGCCGGCCACCGCACGACCCTGAGCGAGCGGGACACCGACGAGGAGGAGCGCATGGACAAGGTGGTGGAGAGTGCGGCCGCGGCGGTGGCCGACATCCCGGACGGTGCGGTGCTGGCCGTGGGCGGGTTCGGGTTGTGCGGGATCCCGTACGCGCTGATCGACGCGCTCCTGGAGCG
>NZ_JBJGYT010000034.1:0-44833 GCF_054050135.1 Geodermatophilus sp. SYSU D00705
GCCCCGGAGCGCACCGCGCTCCGGGGCCCTGTGCCGTCCCGTGACCGGTGGTCGCCGGCCCCCCTGATGGGGTGGCGGCGTGCCTGAGAACACCGCGAGTGCCCCGGACGGCGGCCCCGCGGCGGGTACCCTCCGGACATGCTGTCCTTCGACGGGGTCATCTACCTGGGGCTGTACTACGGAGCCCTGGCGCTGACCGCGTACGCGCTCGTCGACGCGCTGATCCGGCCGGCCGCCGGCTACGTCGCCGCTGGCAAGCTGACGAAGCCCGCCTGGGCCGCGATCACCGGCCTCGCCGTCCTCGTCGTGTTCTGGCAGGGCCCGATGAGCTTCCTCGGGCTGCCGGCCATCATCGCGGCGATCGTCTACCTGGTCGACGTCCGGCCCGCGGTGCGCGGGCTGCGCCGGGGCGGCAGCAGCTGGTGACCGTCAGCCCCGGTCCGCGGGCATGACGATCCACAGCACCAGGTAGGCGATGAACTGCGGGCCGGGCAGGATGCACGACAGCACGAACGCCAGGCGCAGCCCGGTGGTCGACAGGCCGTAGCGCCGGGCGATCCCCGAGCAGACACCGGCGATCACCTTGTGCTGGGTGTCGCGGCGGAGCGGTGGGCGGACGGGCGAGGTCATGCGCCCGACCCTACGGTTCGAGCGTGCTCCTGCGGGCGGTCCTCGGCGACATCACGCAGGCCGACGTCGACGTCGTCGTCAACGCGGCCAATCCCGGTCTGCTCGGCGGGGGTGGGGTGGACGGCGCGATCCACGCGGCGGGCGGTCCGGACGTCCTCGCGGAGTGCCGGGCCCTGAAGGCCGGCCTGCCCGGCGGCCGGCTGCCCCGCGGCTCCGCCGTGGCGACGACGGCCGGCCGGCTGCCCGCCCGCTGGGTGGTGCACACCGCCGGGCCGATCTGGTCGGCCACCCGGGACCTGTCGGCGGTCCTGCGCTCCTGCTACACCGAGAGCCTGCGGGTCGCCGACGGCCTGGGCGCGCGCTCGGTGGCCTTCCCCGCGATCTCGGCCGGCGTCTACGGCTGGCCGCTGGAGGACGCCGCCGTCCAGGCGGTCGCCGGGGTGCGCGCCGCCGAGGTGGAGCACGTGCAGGAGGTGCGCTTCGTGCTGTTCGGCGACGCCGCGCTGGCGGCGTTCGAGGCCGCGCTCAGCGGCTGAAGACGCCCTCCGGGGGCTCGGGCGAGGCGACGGCGTCGGCGTCGTGCACCGGCTGCACCTTCCCGGCGAACCGGTCGAGGTCGGCGCCCTCCACCACCCGGCTGGGCATGGGGTCCCCGGCGCAGCGGCGCACCAGGGCCGCGATCGGCAGCTCGGCGTCCGAGGCGACCGCCACGAGGTTGCCGAAGCGGCGGCCGCGCAGCGTGCCGGGCTCGGCCAGCAGGCACACGTGCGCGAACACCGCGCGCAGCGTGGCGGTCTGGGCGCGGGCGAAGCGCAGCGGCGGCCCGTCGGCGACGTTGGCCGCGTACACCCCGCCGGGGCGCAGCACCCGCCGCGCCTGCTCGGCGTACTCGACGCTGGTCAGGTGCGCGGGCGTCCGGGCGCCGGCGAAGACGTCGCTGACCACCACGTCGGCGCTCCGGGCCGGCAGCGCCTCCAGGCCCGCGCGGGCATCCGCGGCGCGGACCCGGATGCGCGCGCCGCGGGGGAGCGGGAGGTGGGCGCGCACCAGGTCGGTGAGCTGCTGGTCGATCTCCACGACCCGCTGCCGCGAGCCGGGGCGGGTGACCGCGACGTAGCGGGGGAGGGTCAGCGCCCCGCCGCCCAGGTGGACGACGTCGATCGGCGCCCCCTTCTCGCCGGCGAGGTCGAGCACGTGGCCCATGCGGCGGACGTACTCGAACTCCAGGTGCGACGGGTCCTCGAGGTCGACGTGCGACTGCGGCGTCCCGTCGACCATGAGCACCCAGGAGCCGTCGCGGTCGGCGTCGCCGAGCAGCTCGGCCGTGCCGCCGTCGACGGGCGTGGGGCCCGGGGGGACGACCTCCGGAACGGGACGACGGCTCATCGGCCGCGCAGCAGGGCCTCGGCGGCGGGCTCCCCGTCGACGGTGACGTCGGCCGGGCGGCCCCACAGCCGGCGGAGCAGGGAGGCGGCGGGCGCCTCCAGCCGGGCGTCGGCGGGGCCGTCGTCGTCGCGCACCTCGACGACGCCGTCGGTGAGGCGGACCAGCCACGTGCGGCCGGTGTCGGTGCTGTGCACGGCGACGCTCGCGGTGGCGGTGGCCAGCGGCTCGGTGTGCGCCCAGCGGGGGACGACGACCCGCAGCAGCTCGTCGACGCCGTCCTCGGCCAGGTCGGGGTCGACGGCGGTGAGCGGAACGCCGGCGGCGCCCTCGAGGTCCATCCGGTGGACCACGAGCTCGTGCGCCTGCCGGCGGGCCCAGGAGGCGGCGGTCTTCTCCGCGGCGGGGCTCATGTGCCAGCACGGGGAGTCCGGGGGCGTGTCGCGCAGGGCGTGCAGCAGGCCGGTCAGGCCGGCGGCGTACCAGTCGACCAGCCCGTCCTCCGGCGGGACCGGCGGCGGGGCGGGCCGGTCGGCGGTGCCGGCGCGCACGATCGCGGTGGCCCACCGGTGCACGGCGCCGAGGTGGCCGACGAGGTCGCGGACGGTCCAGGCGGGCACCCACGGCACCGGGGTGCTCCAGTCTGCCGCTGTGAGCCCGGCGTCGACCTCCTGCACCAGGACGCCGAACCGCTCGCCCTCCTCGACGACGGCCTCGATGCAGCGCTGTCGCAGGGGTTCACCGACCAGGGACGTCACGCTCCCATCGTGCCCGAGCCCGGCGAGATCGCCGATCTCGCGTGGTGGCGGGGGCGCATCGCCACGAGATCGCCGATCTCGCGTGGTGGGCCGGGCTCAGGTGGGGGCGACGGCCGACCAGCGCACGGTGACCTCGCCGTGCCGCCACCGCCGCGAGGAGCCGACGAACGGCCAGCCCTGGTCGGCCAGGGACTGGACGGCGGCGGTCCAGCGCTGGCGCGGGCCGAAGGTGGACAGCCCGGCGGCGGCGGCCCAGGCGGCGTCGAACGCGCGCAGGAACTCGTGCACCGGCTGGCCCGGCACGTTGTGGTGGATCAGCGCCTTGGGCAGCCGTTCGGCGAGGTCGGAGGGCTCGTCGAGGTCCGACACCCGCGCCGACAGCGTGAGGGTGAGCGGCCCGTCGGCGTCCAGGGCCACCCACGCCGCCCGCCGTCCCCACTCGTCGCAGGTGCCCTCCACGAGCAGCCCGCCCGGGCCGAGGGCGGCGCACATGGTCTCCCAGGCGCGGCCCGCGGACTCCTCGTCGTACTGGCGCAGCACGTTGAACGCCCGCACCAGCACCGGGTGCAGCCCGGCCAGCTCGAACCCGCCCACGCGGAAGTCCACCCGCGGCGGGTCGCGGTCGTACGCGACGGCGGCCACCCGCGCGGGGTCGATCTCCAGGCCGACGACCTCCAGGCCGTGGACCTCCGGACCGAGCCGGTCGGCCATCTCCAGCGTGGTCACCGCCGAGGAGCCGTAGCCCAGGTCGACGACGAGCGGCCGGGCGGCGTCGCGCAGCCGGGGGACCTGGGTGGCCAGCAGCCAGCGGTCGATGCGGCGCAGCCGGTTGGCGTTCGTGGTGCCCCGCGTCGGCAGGCCCAGTGCCCGCGCGCGGCCCGCCGCCAGGCGGGGGTTGGCCTTCTTCGGGGTGAGGACGGCCCGGCGCTTGTGGTCCCCGCCTCCCGCCTCGCTCACCGGTCCAGAGCGTAGACCCGGTTAGCGTGGAGCCGTGCACGTCCGACGGAACGCCCCCCTCGCGGAGCTGACGACGCTGGCGGTGGGAGGTCCCGCCGAGCGGCTTCTCGAGGTCACCGACGCCGGTGAGCTGGTCGCCGCCGTCCGCGACGCCGACGAGGCCGGCCGGCCGCTGCTGGTGCTCGGCGGCGGCTCCAACCTGATCGCCCCCGACGACGGCTGGCCCGGGGACGTCGTCGCCGTCCGCAGCCGCGGGGTGCAGCGCAGCGGCGGGCAGCTGGTGGTCCAGGCCGGCGAGCCGTGGGACGACCTCGTCGCCGCCACCGTCGAGCAGGGCCTGGCCGGCATGGAGGCGATGTCGGGCATCCCCGGCTCGACCGGCGCCACCCCGGTGCAGAACGTCGGCGCCTACGGCCAGGAGGTGGCGCAGGTCCTCACCTCGGTGCGGGTGTACGACCGGGCGGAGAAGGCCGAGCGGGTGCTCACCCCGGCCGAGTGCGGGTTCGCCTACCGCGACAGCCGGCTCAAGCGCGAGCCCGGCCGGTTCGTCGTCCTGGAGGTCGGCTTCGCGCTGGAGCCCGGGGCGCTGTCCCGGCCGGTCGGCTACGCCGAGCTGGCCCGCCGGCTGGGCGTCGAGCTCGGGGAGCGGGCGCCGCTGGCCGACGTCCGCACCGCGGTGCTGGAGCTGCGCCGCGGCAAGGGCATGGTCTGGGACCCGGCCGACCCCGACAGCCGCAGCGCCGGCTCCTTCTTCACCAACCCGATCGTGCCCGCCGCGCAGTCGGTCGAGGGCTGCCCGAGCTGGCCGGCCGGCGACGGGCGGGTCAAGCTCAGCGCCGCCTGGCTGGTGCAGCACGCCGGGTTCGGCCGCGGCACCCGCGAGGGCCGCGTCGGGACGTCGTCCCGCCACAGCCTGGCCCTGACGACGGCCGACGGCGCCACCGCGGCCGAGCTGCTGGCCTTCGCCGACAAGGTGGTGACCACCGTGCGGGAGCGCTTCGGCGTCACCCTGGAGCGCGAGCCGACCGCCGTCCGGCCCTGACGCCGGCCACGGACGCGCGGTTCCGAGTGGCGGTCCGGGAACCCTGCCGGGTGAGCAACTCCGGGGACCATGCGCTCTGAGCGGCCGGGCGACCCGCACCGTCCCCGGAGTTGCTGCAGTACCCGGCCGAGGGCGTCAGCTCAGGACTCGCGGTGCACCTTGTGCTGGGCGGCCTGGGCGCGGGGGCGGACGACGAGCAGGTCCACGTTGACGTGGTGCGGGCGGGTGAGGGTCCAGGCGATGCAGTCGGCGACGTCCTCGGCGACCAGCGGCGCGCGCACCCCGCGGTAGACCGCCTCCGCCTTCTCCTGGTCACCCACCCGGTTGAGGGTGAACTCGTCGGTCTTCACCATCCCGGGTGCGATCTCGACCACACGCACCGGCTGGTCGAACAGCTCCAGCCGCAGGGTCTCGGCCAGGGTGTGCACCGCGTGCTTGGCCGCCGTGTACGACGCCCCGCCCTCGTAGCTGATCAGGCCCGCGGTGGAGCCGACGAACAGCAGGTCGCCCGCGCCGGAGGCGATGAGCGCGGGCAGCAGCGCCTTCGTCAGCCGGACGGTGCCCAGCACGTTGACCTCGTAGGTGCGGGCCCAGGAGTCCAGGTCGGCCTCGGCCACCGGGGCGGCGTCGAAGGCCCCACCTGCGTTGTTGACCAGCACGTCCACCCGGTCCAGCGCGCCGGTGAACTCCGCGACCGAGGCGGGGTCGGTGAGGTCCAGGGGCAGCGCCCGGGCGCCGATCTCCTCGGCCAGTGCGGTCAGCCGGTCCATGCGCCGGGCACCGAGGACGAGGTCGAACCCCTCCGCCGCGAGACGCCGCGCGGTGGCCGCGCCGATGCCGCTGGAGGCGCCGGTGACGACGGCGGTACGGCCCTGACCGGGCAGGACGGCGGGACCGGAGGGAGACTGGGGTGAGGGGCCGGGCATGAACCCCATCCTGGCGCTGTTGCAGGATGGAGAGTCGAGCGGGTGCCGTCCGGTGCCCACAGCCGAGGCGGGAGGTCGGACGTGGCCGCTCGCCGACGTCCCCGGTCGGCCGTGCCCCGGCGCGTGGCGACGCTCTCGGTGCACACCAGCCCGCTGGACCAGCCCGGCGCCGGTGACGCCGGCGGCATGAACGTCTACATCGTCGAGGTCTCCCGCCGGCTGGCCGCCCGCGGCATCGAGGTCGACGTCTTCACCCGCGCCACCTCCAGCGACCTGCCGCCGGTGGTCGAGATGAGCCCGGGCGTCACCGTGCGGCACGTCAGCGCTGGTCCGTTCGAGGGCCTGGGCAAGGAGGACCTGCCCGGGCAGCTGTGCGCCTTCACCGCCGCGGTGCTGCGTGAGGAGGCCCAGCACGAGCCCGGCCACTACGACGTCGTCCACTCGCACTACTGGCTGTCCGGCCAGGTGGGGTGGCTGGCCCGCGACCGGTGGAGCGTCCCGCTCATCCACACCGCCCACACCCTGGCCAAGGTGAAGAACGCCGCGCTCGCCGCCGGCGACCGGCCCGAGCCGCAGGGCCGGGTGATCGGTGAGGAGCAGGTGGTCGCCGAGGCCGACCGGCTGATCGCCAACACCGACGACGAGGCCCACCAGCTGGTCGACCACTACGCCGCCGACCCGCGCCGCACCCTCGTCGTCCCGCCCGGCGTCGACCTCGACCGGTTCACCCCCGGCGACCGGACGGCGGCCCGCCGCGGGCTGGGCATCGCCGACGACGCCGTGGTGCTGCTGTTCGTGGGGCGCATCCAGCCCCTCAAGGCGCCCGACCTCCTGCTGGAGGCCGCCGCGCGGATGCTGGCCGACGACCCCGCGCTGCGCGACCGGCTGCAGGTGCACGTCATCGGCGCACCCAGCGGCTCCGGTCTGGAGGCGCCCCGCCAGCTCGAGCAGCTGGCCGCGCAGCTGGGCATCGCCGACCTGGTCCGCCTCCTGCCGCCCCAGCACGCCGAGCGGCTGGCCGAGCACTACCGGGCCGCCGACGTCGCCGTCGTCCCCAGCCACAACGAGTCCTTCGGGCTGGTGGCGCTGGAGGCGCAGGCCTGCGGCACCCCGGTGGTCGCCGCCGCGGTCGGCGGCCTGCGGACGGCGGTCCGCGACGGGGTCTCCGGGGTGCTCGTCGAGGGCCGTGACCCGGCCGACTACGCCGCCGCCATCCGGTCGGTCCTGGGCCGCCGCGAGCTGCTGTCGGCCGGTGCCCGCCGGCACGCCGGCGCCTTCTCCTGGGAGCGCACGGTGGACTCCCTGGTGGCGGCCTACACCGCCGCGGCCGAGGAGATGGCGGTCGCCGCACGGCAGGTGGCGTCCGGCCCGGTGCTGCGCGCGGCCCGCGGTCTGGGGGCGGTGCGCGGCTTCGGCGCCCAGGTGGCCCGGTGAGCGGTGCAGGGGACGTCGCCGCGCTGGACGCGGTGATCGGGCAGACGCTGCAGGACGCCGAACTGGTCCACGAACACCCCGCACCGGGCCGCTGGCTGGTGGACCTCCCCGGCACCAAGAAGCTCAAGACCGTCTGCGGACTGATCGTCGGCGAGCACGCGCTACGGGTGGAGGCGTTCGTCTGCCGCCAGCCCGACGAGAACCGCGAGCAGCTGTGGACCTACCTGCTGCAGCACAACGCCCGCATGTACGGCGTCGCCTACTCCGTCGACAGCGTCGGCGACGTCTACCTCACCGGCCGGCTGCCGCACGCGGCGGTGACCCCGGAGGAGCTCGACCGCATCCTCGGCGCGGTGCTCAGCTACGCCGACGACCACTTCAACACCATGCTCGAGATCGGCTTCGGCACATCGATCCGCCGCGAGTGGGAGTGGCGGGTCAAGCGCGGGGAGTCCCTGCGCAACCTGGAGGCGTTCGCGGACTTCGCCGACCCGCAGCGACGGTCGCGTCCCGCGGCCGGCGCGGACACCGGAGCGTGACGGCGACCGACCGCACGGCGGTCCCGGCCGCGGACGACCGGCCCGGCTACGCGCGCCGCTGGTGGGTGCTGGCGACCATGACGGTCTGCCTGCTCGTGGTGATCATGGGCAACACGACGCTCAACGTCGCGATCCCCACCCTGCAGCGCGAGCTCGGCGCCACCCAGGGGCAGCTGCAGTGGGCGATCGACGCCTACATCCTGGTCTTCGCCGGCCTGCTGTTCTCCTGGGGCGTCCTCGGTGACCGGATCGGCCGCCGGACGGTGCTGCTGCTCGGGCTGTCGATCTACACCGCCGGCTCGCTGCTGGGCGCCTTCAGCGACAGCCCGGTCGAGCTGATCGTCTGGCGCGCGGTCATGGGCATCGGCGGCGCGGCGGTGCAGCCGGCCACCCTCGCCGTCATCACCAACGTCTTCCCGCCCGGCGAGCGCGGCCGCGCCATCGGCATCTGGGCAGGGGCGGCGGGCCTGGCGGTGGCCGGCGGCCCGCTGGCCAGCGGCGCGGTCCTGGAGCACTTCTGGTGGGGCGCGATCTTCCTCATCGCCGTCCCGGTCGCCGTCCTCGGGATCATCGCCACGCTGCTCGTCGTCCCGGAGTCGCGCGACCCGTCGCCGGGCCGGCTGGACGTCCCCGGCGTCCTGCTGTCGATCGCGGCGCTCGTCGGCCTGGTCTACGGGATCATCCACGGCGGCTCGGGTGCCGGCTGGACGTCGCCCGGCGTGCTCGTGCCGCTGCTGGGCGGCCTCGCGCTGCTCGTCGTCTTCGTGCTGCTGCAGCGACGCTCCACCCACCCGGCGCTGGACGTCTCGCTGTTCCGCAACCCGGCGTTCTCCGCCGCCGCCGCCGCGCTGGGCCTGAACTTCTTCGCCCTCATGGGCGCGACGTTCTACCTCGTCTACTACCTGCAGGGCGTGCGCGGCTACGGGCCGCTGGCCAGCGGTGCCGCGCTGATCCCCATGGCGCTGGGCATGGCCGTCATGGCTCCGGTGACCTCGCGGATCGCGGAGCGGCTCGGCGCCAAGCTCGTCGTCGCCGGCGGCTTCGCCCTGATCACGACCGCCGTCCTGGGGTTCCAGCTGCTCGACGGCGACTCGCCGCTGTGGCTGCTGCTGGTCGTCCTCTCGGTGCAGGGCCTCGGCATGGGCGCGGTGATGGCGCCCACGACCGAGTCGATCATGTCCGTCGTCCCGCGGCACAAGGCCGGGGCGGGCGCGGCGGTGAACAACTCCGTGCGCCAGGTGGGCGGCGCCCTGGGCGTGGCCATCCTCGGCTCGCTGCTGGCGGCGTCCTACGCCGCGAACCTCGGGGACGCCGTCGACGGGCTGCCCGCCGGCGCCCGGGCGGAGGCCAGCACCTCGCTGGTGGCCACCCTGGAGGCGGTCGAGGGCGCCCGCGCGACGGGGGACGCCGAGGTCGCGGCGGCCGCGGCCGGCGTCGTCGACCCCGCCCAGGCCGCCTTCGTCTCGGCCATGCACCTCACCGCGGTGGGCACGGCGGCGGCCACCCTGGTCGCCGCCGTCGTCGTCCTCGCCTGGCTGCCCGGCCGCCGGCGGGCGGCTCAGGACGCGGTGCCGGCCCACCAGTAGGTCGTCGAGCCGCGCGGCCGGTCGTCGCGGAAGCGGCGCATCGCCTCGGCCACCTCCGGCTCCCGCTCCACCGGCAGGCACAGCCGGCGCCGGGTGAAGGCCAGGACGACGTCGGCGGGCGCGTCCTGCCAGGGGTCCGGCCGGGACTCGGTGGCCGACTCCGCCGCGACGCCGAGCTCCGCCAGCACCTCCCCGAACAGCGCCGCGCTCGGGCCGGTGGGCCGGTCCTGACCGTGGAAGTGCCGCCACAGCGGCCCCATCGACGTCCAGGGGTGCACGTCGCCGAGCTCCACCACCACCCGCCGGCGGGCGTGGCCGGTCAGCGCGGCCACGAACTCCTCGATGTCGGGCACGTTGTAGACGACGTCCGCGGCGACGACGACGTCGGCCACCGGCACCTCCCCGGCGACGTCGGGCCACGTGCCGCACCAGGTCCGCACCGGGGTGGCTCCGGCCGCCGCGCGGTAGCGGTCGAGCATCTCGGGGGAGGAGTCCACGGCGAGCAGCTCCGCGGCGCCCACGGGGATGCTGGCCCGGCCACCGCCGCAGCCGACGTCCAGCACGCTGGCCGGCGCGACCTCCCGGACGACGTCGACGGTGCGGCCGGGCCGGCGGTCGCTGCCGAACAGGCCGGGCGGGAAGCCGTAGGGCGACTCGGGGGCCCCGGCGAGGATCGCCGGGTCGATGGCCCACGCGGCCAGCTCCTCACGCCAACGCTGCACTGCGCTCATGCCGTGATCCTGCCCGGACCGGTCCCCGCGGCCGTTGTCAGCCGTTAGCGTGGCGACGGTGCAGGACGGGCCCGCGCAGCAGCGCTTCGTCCGCGCCCTCGTGGGCGTGGTGGCCGCCTCCGCGCTGGCCTACCCGATGCTGCTGTGCGCGGTGCAGCTGGCCCTGGCCCAGCTGGTCGTCGTCGACGTCCCCGCGGTCGTGCTGTGGCTGGCCGTCGCGGTGACCTGCAGCGTCGCCGTGGTGGCCGCCCTGCGCTGGGGTGCCTCGCGCCCGGTGCGCAGCCCGTGGCTGCTGGCCGGCCTGCTGCCGCCGGGGGTCTTCGAGCTGTGGGTGGTGTGGCCGCTGCTCACCACCTGAGCCACGACCCCCGGACGTCGGGCAGGATGGCCGTGTGACGAGGACACCCCCCGGGACGCTGGTGCTGCTCCGCCACGGCGAGAGCGAGTGGAACAAGGCCAACCTGTTCACCGGCTGGGTGGACGTGCCGCTGTCGGAGAAGGGCCGCGTCGAGGCCGCCCGCGGCGGGGAGCTGCTGGCCGAGCACGACCTCCTGCCGGAGGTCGCGCACACGTCCGTGCTCAAGCGGGCCATCACCACCGCCGAGCTGGCGCTGGCCGCGGCCGACCGGCAGTGGATCCCGGTCAAGCGCTCGTGGCGGCTCAACGAGCGGCACTACGGCGCGCTGCAGGGCAAGGACAAGGCCGCCACCCTCGCCGAGTACGGCGAGGAGCAGTTCACCGTGTGGCGCCGCTCGTACAGCACCCCGCCGCCGCCCATCGAGTCGGGCAGCGAGTACGCCCAGGACGGCGACCCGCGCTACGCGATGCTGCCGCCGGAGGTGCGCCCGGCCACCGAGTGCCTGGCCGACGTCGTCGTCCGGATGCTGCCGTACTGGTACGACGCGATCGTCCCGGACCTGCGGGCCGGGCTCACCGTGCTCGTCGCGGCGCACGGCAACAGCCTGCGGGCGCTGGTGAAGCACCTGGACGGCATGGGGGAGGACGAGGTCGTCGGCCTCAACATCCCCACCGGGGTCCCGCTGCGCTACGACCTGGACGACGAGCTGCGCCCGGTCAAGCCCGGTGGCGAGTACCTCGACCCGGAGGCGGCGGCCGCCGCGATCGAGGCGGTCAAGAACCAGGGCAAGAAGTAGGACCATGACACGGCAGCGGCCCCCTCTCCCGACGCGAGAGGGGGCCGCTGCCGTGTCCCCCGGGCTCAGCCCGCGGCGCTGATCCGCCGCTCGCCGGTGACGAGGTAGACCACCCGGCGGGCGACGCTCACCGCGTGGTCGGCGAAGCGCTCGTAGTAGCGGCCCAGCAGGGTGATGTCGATGGCGGTCTCGACGCCGTGCGGCCAGTCGTCGGAGAGCACCTCGCGGAACAGCTCGCGGTGCAGGCGGTCCATCACGTCGTCGTCGTCCTCGAGCTCGAGCGCGGCCTCGACGTCCTGCTTCGCGATGACGGTGCCGGCCTTGGCGACCAGGCTCTCGGCGACGTGTCCGGCCTGCAGGAACACCGGCCGCACCTCCTGGGGCACCGCCGACTCGGGGAAGCGCATCCGCGCGACCTTGGCGATGTGCTCGGCGAGGTCGCCCATGCGCTCGAAGTCGCTGGCGATGCGCATGGCGGTGATCACCGTGCGCAGCTCGGTGGCCACCGGCGCCTGGCGGGCCAGCAGCGTGAAGCAGCGCTGCTCGATGCTCTCCCGGGTGTTGTCGAGCGCGTCGTCGGCAGCGATGACCAGGTCGGCGAGGGTGACGTCGGCGTCGAGCAGGGCGGTGGTCGCCTTGGCCAGCTGTGAGCCCACCGAGTTGGCCATGTCCACCAGGCAGCCCCGGATGTCGTCGAGCTCCTCGCGGTAGTTGTCGCGCACCGTCGTCCTCCTCGCCGGCCGGTGAGGGCCGTGTCCGCAGCGCCGGGCCGGCGTCTGCTCGCAGCCCTGGCGCGTCCGGGATCGAGAGTAGGTCGGGATGGGGACCCCATCCGGCCTCCGGGGTGAACGGGTGGGCACGGGAACGTGAACATCGCCGGTACGGCTCCGCGCCGCCACTCCGACGGGGGATGACCGGAGGTCCGGGCCGCCTAGCATCGGCTGTGGGAGCGGGCTCGCGAGCGGTGCGGCCGCACGCGGCGGCGAGGAGGAAACGTGAGTCCCACGGTCGCCCTCGTGGTCGGCCTCGTCATCGGTGGCGCCCTGGTCGCCACCGTCCTGCTGCGCTACAACCGCGCCGACCTCGACCGCTCGCCGCCGCCGCCGGCACCGCCGCTGTCGGAGACCATCCTGGCCCGCCGGCTGGTCGACCTCATGGACCCGGCGGTCGTGTTCCTCGACGCCGACGACGTCGTCCTGCTGGCCAACCCGCCGGCCCGCGCCCTGGGCATCGTCCGCGACACCCGGCTGCTGGTGCCCGAGCTGCTGGTGCTGGCCAACGAGGTCCGGACCGGCAGCCGCCGCCGGATCGAGGTGGACCTGCCCGGCGAGCTGGTCGGCGGCGGCCCGCGGCAGGTGGGGGTGCACGGCATCCGCCTGGAGACCGGCGCCCTGCCGGGGCCGGTGGCCCTCGTGCTGATGGACGTCACCGAGGCGCGGCGGGTGGAGGCGGTCCGGCGGGACTTCGTCGCCAACGTCGGCCACGAGCTGAAGACGCCGGTCGGCGCGCTGCGGCTGCTGGCCGAGGCCGTGGAGGACGCCGCGGACGACCCCGACACCGTGCGCCGGTTCTCCGCCCGCATGACCCACGAGGCCGAGCGGCTGTCCCGGCTGGTCCGGGAGCTCATCGACCTGTCCCGGCTGCAGGGCGGCGAGCCGCTGCCCGAGCTGGAGCCGGTGGAGGTCGACCGGGTCGTCGCCGAGGCGGTGGACCGCACGGGCCTCGCGGCGTCGGCCAAGCAGATCACCATCGCCTCCGGCGGTCAGCACGGCCTGGTGGTCCGCGGCGTCGAGGCGCAGCTGGCCACCGCGGTGACCAACCTGCTGGCCAACGCCGTCGCCTACAGCCCGGAGGGCACCCGCATCGCGGTCGGCGCTCGCGGCCGGTCCGGCTTCGCGGAGATCACCGTGACCGACAGCGGCATCGGCATCCCGAGGGAGGACCGGTCGCGGGTCTTCGAGCGCTTCTACCGCGTCGACCAGTCGCGGGCCTCGGCCACCGGTGGCACCGGCCTCGGGCTGGCCATCGTCAAGCACGTGGCCAGCAACCACGGCGGCTCGGTCAGCGTGTGGAGCGAGGAGGGGCTCGGCTCGACGTTCACGCTCCGGATCCCGCTCGCGCGGCCCACGGGCCCCGAGCCGGCCGCCGCCCCCGCCGGCCCCAGGTCCTCCCGCACCGGCGACGCGGTCGCCGGCCCCCAGCCCACCGGCGGCACCGTCGCCGGTCCCGATGCCGGCGACGTGGTCGCCGGTGACGCCCCGAAGGGACGGTCATGACGCGAGTGCTCGTGGTGGAGGACGAGGAGTCCTTCTCCGACGCGCTGTCCTACATGCTGCGGCGGGAGGGCTACGACGCCGTCGTCGCCCCCACCGGGCCGGAGGCGCTGGCGGAGTTCGACCGCGGCGGCGCGGACATCGTGTTGCTCGACCTCATGCTCCCCGGCCTGCCCGGCACCGAGGTGTGCCGCTTGCTGCGGGCGCGCAGCAGCGTGCCGATCATCATGCTCACCGCCAAGGACTCCGAGGTCGACAAGGTCGTGGGCCTGGAGCTCGGCGCCGACGACTACGTCACCAAGCCGTACTCCGCCCGCGAGCTGGTCGCCCGGATCCGGGCCGTGCTGCGCCGCCACGGCGACGCCGATCCCCCCGTCGACGGCGCCCTGGAGGCCGGTCCGGTCCGCATGGACGTCGAGCGGCACGTCGTCTCCGTGGACGGCGAACAGGTCGCGCTGCCGCTGAAGGAGTTCGACCTGCTGGAGCTGCTGCTGCGCAACGCGGGGCGCGTGCTCACCCGGGTCCAGCTCATCGACCGGGTGTGGGGCTCGGACTACGTGGGTGACACCAAGACCCTCGACGTCCACGTGAAGCGGCTGCGGGCCAAGATCGAGCCCGACCCCGCCAACCCCAAGTACCTGGTGACCGTCCGGGGCCTCGGCTACAAGTTCGAGGCCTGAGGCGTCGGCCGGGCGGGGCTCACTGGCCCCGCCCGGTCTCCTCCTGCAGCTCGTCGATCTTGCGCGAGGCGTCGGCCTTGTTGATGTCCTCGGGGACCTCCTCGCCGGCCTCGCGCGCGAGCGTGTTCAGGTAGCTCTTCTGCGCGCCGGTGGCCGGCTCGTCGCCGGTCACCCACTCCGACGGGTCCTTCTCCGTGCTGCGGTCGGGGTTCGCGGTGGATTCGCTCATGTGTTCGAGCGTAGGGCCACCCGTACCGGTCCGCAGGTCGAGCGGTCAGGTGCGGGCCAGCTCCCGGGCCAGGGTGGCCGGCGCACCGGCCCGCTCCTCGCGGACGGCGTCCCACCGGCGGCCGGTGCGGTAGACGTGCACCGTCCCGCAGGAGGGGCACTCGACGTGCATGGCGATGTGCGTCGGGTGGTTGACCACCGAGCGGATGCGCCGGTCCGCGACCAGCTCGTCGGTGGAGGTGACGGGGCAGGTGATCAGGAACATGGGACGAGCGTGCTCCCGGCCACACCGCCGGACGAGTGGCAGGACTGACCGCAATCGCAAGTTCTCTGCCATCATGGCGGCATGGCAGGAAGCGACCGTCCCCTCGTCGTGAGCACCGTCGTCGCCGACGGTCTCGTGGGCAGCTTCGGGCTCGGCGTCGCCGCCGAGGTGTTCGGCTACGACCGCCGCGAGATGGGCCTGCCCCGCTTCGACTTCGGCCTGGTCACCGAGCAGCCGGGCGTCGTCCGCACCGACACCGGCATCCCGATCACCGTCGAGCACGGCCTCGAGCGGCTGGCCGCCTCCGACATCGTGACGATCACCGCGTGGGAGCTGTTCAGCCGCGTGCCCACGCCGCAGCTGCTCGACGCCTTCCGCGCCGCGCACGCCAACGGCGCGCTGATCGTCAGCCAGTGCACCGGGGCGTTCGTGCTGGCCGCGGCCGGGCTGCTCGACGGGCAGCGGGCCACCACGCACTGGAAGTACGCCGGCGAGCTCGCCGCGCGCTACCCGGCGGTGCAGGTCGACCCGATGGTGCTCTACGTCGACAACGGCCAGATCATCACCGGGGCGGGCACCGCGGCCGGGGTGGACACCCTGCTGCACGTCGTCCGCCGGGAGTGGGGCGCGGCCGCGGCCAACGCGCTGGCCCGCGAGATGGTGGTCCCGCCGCACCGCGACGGCGGGCAGGCGCAGTTCATCGACGCCCCCGTCCCCGCGTGCGAGGACGACCTGCTCGGTGCCGTCCTGGAGTGGGCGTCGGCGCACCTCGCCGAGGAGATCAGCGTCGAGGTGCTGGCGCGGCGGGCACTGATGAGCCCGCGCAGCTTCGCCCGCCGCTTCAAGGCCACCACCGGCACCACCCCGCACGCCTGGCTGCTCGGCCAGCGGCTGGCCGCCGCGGAGGAGCTGCTGGAGAACAGCGACGCCCCGGTCGAGGAGATCGCGCGGCTGGTCGGCTTCGGCACCGCCGCGGGGCTGCGCGAGCAGTTCGGCCGCCGCCGGGGCGTCTCACCGCGGGCCTACCGGCAGACCTTCCGGGCCGCGGCCCTCGTGGGGGACGACGACCGCGCCGCCTGAGGAAGGACCCCGTGCCCCCCGCCACTCGCGAGCTCCCGGCGGGCCCCTGCACGGGGCCGCACCCCACCCGAGGCGTGAGAGCGTCGCGTGCGCTCAGGCGCCGGGGATGGGGCGGGCGACGCCGACCAGCGAGTCCAGGCGGGTGGCGTTGGCGGGGGCCAGCGGGCTGCGGATCACCTCGGTGAGCGCGAACCCCGCCCGGGCCAGGAGCAGTGCGTGCGTGCGCGGGGTGAAGTGCCAGATGTGCTCGGTCGGCTTGAGCGTCCACCAACGGGTGCCCAGCAGCCGGGCCGGCAGGGACGAGTAGTACGGCGTGGAGAACAGGACGACGCCGTCGTCGGCCACCAGCGAGCGCGCCGTCCGCCAGAAGGCCAGCGGGTCGGGCACGTGCTCGACGGTGTCCCAGGCGCACACGACGTCGAACCCGGGGGTCAGCGGGGCGTCCTCGACCTGACCGCAGAACACGTCGAGCCCGAGGGTGTCGCGGGCGTGCGCCGCGCCGGTGCGGGAGAGCTCCACGCCTGCCGTGCGCCAGCCCGCGTCGCGCGCCGCGGCCAGGAACAGGCCGTAGCCCGCGCCGACCTCCAGCAGCCGGCCGCCGGTGGAGGCGCCGCCGTGCTCGCGCTCGATGAGCCGCAGCCGGCCCGCGGTCCAGGTGCGCTGCAGCAGCATGGCGGGGGAGAAGCGCCCGGCGTCGGCGCCGTCGTCGCCGGTGAGCGCGCTGCCGTAGACCCCGCCCTCGAAGTAGCCGGCGTCGTCGTAGAGCCGCTGCAGGGCCTCCGGGCGCAGCCGCGGGCTGATGAACACCAGCGCGCACTGCGGGCAGCGCACCACGCCGAACGGCGCGACGTCGTGGACCAGCGTGCCGGGCACTCCGCACAGACAGCAGACGACGTCCTCGGTGTCCTGCGCCGTCCACGTCGCCAGCTCACTCACCGGGTCAGCCTACGGAGCCCTCCGCCGGGCCCGGGGAGGCGGGAGCCGCCGCGCCGACGGGCGGGTCGGCCGCACCGGAGCCGCCCTCGGCGGCGGCCGGGTAGCGCAGCGCGAGCAGCGAGGCGACCCGCTCCCGGACCGCCGCCGACACCAGGCTGCCGTCCTCGCCGGGCGCGAGCAGCTCACCGGGGACGACGACGTAGCGGTCGGGCGCGGCGTCGGCCAGGGCCAGGAACGCCCGGCGCACCGCCTCCGGGTCGGCGCCGTCGGGTGCCGAGGTGACCGGGGCGTCCACGACCACGGTCAGGTCCGGCAGGAGCCCGCGGGTGGCCCACAGCGAGGTGCGGAAGATGCGGTCGCCGTCGAGCCCCTGCCCGGCGCCGTGGAAGGCGACGGAGGTGTCCACGTAGTGGGTGTTCACCACCACCTGGTTGCGCTCCAGGGCCGGCCGGATCACCGTCGCCACGTGCTGGGCGCGGTCGGCCGCCGCCAGCAGTGCCGCCGTGTGCGGGCCGACCGCGCGGTCGTCGTCGTCCGGGACGGGCTCGGTGGGCGGGAACCCGGTGCCGGTGCCCGGGCCCGGCGGGAACAGCACGCCGCGCACCTTGCGGCCCAGCTGGGTGTCGCTCGGCTCGGAGGTGACCAGCACCGGGCGGCCGTTCTCGCGCAGCACCGCGGCGAGGTCCCCGGCGTACCGGTGGGTGAGGTCGCGGTCGGCGCCCTCGACCACCACGAAGAGCCCGACGCTGCTGGCCGAGGCCGACAGCAGGTCCGACCGGCCCCACAGCAGCCGCAGCACGTCGCGGAACCGCGTGCGGGAGCGGCCGGGCGAGACCTGCCGGGTGGCGTACGCGCTCACCAGGAGCGCGATCAGGCCGCCGACCATCAGGGTGAGCCCGGGGCCGGTGGGGCTGAACACCAGGCCACCGAGGCGGACGTCGTGGCTGCCCAGCAGCCCCGCCAGACCCGGGCCGACCGCCACGGCCAGCAGCAGGACGATGCGGACCGAGGAGACGAGGAAGGCGTAGACGCGGCCGCGCAGCCGGTCCTCGACCTCGAAGCCGATCAGCGTGTAGCCGATGATCCAGCTGACGCCGGCGAACAGGCCGACCAGGAAGGCCACGCCGGTGGCCAGCACGAACTCCCGCAGCACCGACATCGCCAGCAGCGCCAGCCCGGCCAGGCCGATCGACCGGGCGAACAGGACCCGGCGCGGCACCGTGGGCAGGATGCGCGGCCCGGCCAGCATGCCGATCGCCAGGCCGGTGAACACCACGCCGAAGACGACGGAGTAGCCCGCCGTCCCCGCGTCCAGCGTGGCGACGTACAGCTGGGCGACGCCGATGATCAGCCCGCCGGCTCCGAAGGCCCCGATGACGCCGACGTAGAGCGCCCGCATCACCGGCTGCCCGCGCAGGAAGGACACGCCCTCCACCACGAGGGAGAAGACGTTGCGCTGCCCGCCGTCCCGGTCCACCGGCGTCCCGGGGATCAGCCTGCGGGAGAGCAGCACGGTCAGGGAGCTGACGCCGAAGGTCGCGGCGTTGAAGACCAGTGCGACCACGATCGCGGTCCGGGCCTGGCTGCCCTCGCTCTCGCCGAGCAGGCGGCTGGCGGTCGACAGCAGCGCGAACACCAGCGCGGCCACCGGGACGGCGCCGTAGACGGAGAACAGCGAGATCTGGTTGGCCACGGCCAGCCGCTCGCGGGGCACGATCGCCATCCACATCGCCTGCTTGGCCGGGTTGGTGAACAACCCGACCGCCTCCACGAGGAACTGGGCCACGTAGAGCCAGGTCAGCTCGTAGGTGACGGCGATGGACAGGTAGAGCGCGAGCGCCAGCAGCTCGCCCACGATGACGGTGGTCCGCCGGTCCAGCCGGTCGGCAAGCGCCCCGGCGAGCGGGCCCAGCAGCAGGTCGGGGAGCAGGCGGGTGAGGATGACGCCGGAGATCGCCGCGCCCTGCACCGCCAGCGACTCCTCGCGGGTGAGCTGCTGCGCCATCGCCGTGGTCGCCAGCAGCCCCAGCCAGTCGCCGAGGCTGGAGAGGGTGATCGCCGCCCACAGGCGGCGGAAGACGGGGATGCGGACCAGGACGAGGAAGGCGTTGTCCGGGCGGACGGAGTCCGGCCCCACGGCCCCGCCGCGGAGCCGCTTCCCGGCCGCCGGAGGGCCCGCGGCCGCGCGCTCCTCGATCACAGTCCCCGCCGTCCGCTCGTCGACCCGTACCGGACGAGGGTAGTGGCGGGGCGCCGGAGGTCAGGCCTGCCGCACCCCGTCCGGGTGGTCCGCCCCGGGGCGGCGCCGGTGCAGCACGACGGGGACCGGTGCCGGGCTCGCCGGGTGCGGGGCGACCAGGCCGGCGTCCAGCCGGGCCTCGGTGAGCCGGCGCAGCTCCTCGTACGCGGGGCCGCCGAGGAGCGCGGTCAGCTCCGCGGCGTAGGTGAGCACCAGCGGCTCGGGGGAGACGTGCGCGGCGGGGGAACCGGTGCACCACCAGTGCAGGTCGTGCCCGCCGGGGCCCCAGCCGCGCCGGTCGAACTCACCGATGCTGGAGACGAGGACCTTCGTGCCGTCGGGCCGCTCCACCTCCTCCTGCTCGCGGCGCACGGGCAGCTGCCAGCAGACGTCGGGCTTGGTGAGCAGCGGGTGCAGGTCCTCCCGGAGCGCCATGCGGTGCAGCGCGCAGCCGGTGCCACCGGGGAACCCCGGCCGGTTGAGGAACACGCAGGCGCCGTCGACGCGCCGGGTGCGCAGGGAGCGGACGCCGCCGTCCTCGGGGGCTTGCCCCTCCTCAGCCCAGTCCTCCTCGGTCCAGGCGCCGCGGCCGACGGGGGCGAGCTGCCAGTCCTCGTCGGTGAGGTCGGCCACGGCGGCGGTCACCCGGGCCAGGTCGTCCTCGTCGGTGAAGAAGGCGCCGTGGCTGCAGCAGCCGTCGTCCGGCCGGCCCTCGACGACCCCGGCGCAGCCGCGGCCGAACACACACGTCCAGGCCGACGTCAGCCAGGTGAGGTCGGCGCGGACGAGGTGGGCGGGGTCGGCGGGGTCGGGGAACTCGACCCACTCGCGGGTGAAGTCCAGCGGCACCTCGGGAGGGACGTCCTGCACCCGGCCAGCGTAGGAGCCGCGGCGCGGACGCCGGGCGCCGTCGCCGCGCAGGCCGCCCGGCGCCGACCGAGGGGCCGACTGCCGACCGGATCAGCCCGCCCGAGCCGCGACCGGCAGACTGACCGCATGCGGCTCGGGGTGCTGGACGTCGGATCGAACACCGTGCACCTGCTGGTGGTGGACGCGCACAGGGGCGCGCACCCGACCCCCATGCACGACGACCGCGAGGTCCTGCGCCTGGCCGAGCACGTCGGCCCCGACAACCTCCTGTCCAAGGAGGGGGAGAAGGCGCTGGTCAAGGCGGTGCGCAAGGCCTGCGACCAGGCCGAGGAGCGGGGCTGCGAGGAGCTCCTGGCGCTGGTGACCTCGGCGATCCGCGAGGCGGACAACGGCCTGGAGGTGCTGGCCCGGGTCCGGCAGCGGACCGGCGTGGACCTGCAGGTGACCAGCGGTGAGGAGGAGGCCCGGCTGACCTTCCTCGCCGTCCGCCGGTGGTTCGGGTGGAGCGCCGGCCGGCTGCTCGTGCTCGACATCGGAGGCGGGTCGCTGGAGCTGGCCAGCGGGTTCGACGAGGACCCCGACGTGGCACTGTCCCTGCCGCTGGGTGCCGGCCGCATGACCCGCCGCCACCTGCCCGAGGCGCGCACCGGCGGCCGCCCCGACCTGCGCGCCCTCGAGGAGCTCGACGCGTACGCCGCCGACCTGATCCGGCCCGCGGCCAAGAAACTGCTGGCCGGCGGCCCGCCGGACCTGGTGGCCGCGACCAGCAAGACGTTCCGCACGCTGGCCCGGCTGACCGGCGCGGCGCCGTACTCCGCCGGGCTGCGCGCGCCGCGGCAGCTCACCCTCGACGGGCTGGTCCAGCTGATCGGGTTCGTCTCCCGCATCGAGTCCGCGGCACTGGCCGAGCTGCAGGGCGTGTCCCCCGACCGCGCCCACCAGGTCCCCGCCGGTGCCGTCGTGGCGCGCGCGGCGATGCGGGCGCTCGACGTACCGTCCGTCCGGATCTGCCCGTGGGCACTGCGGGAGGGCGTCATCCTGCGGCGACTGGACTCCTTGGAGGAGCAGCTGTGACCACCTCCCCCGGGGATCGGGGCACCTCCCGCAGGGACCCGGAGACCGGTGGCCGGCCGCTGGCCGACATCCTCCGGGAGGCCGGGCTGGAGTCCCCGGCGCGGGGCCGGCGGCGCCGGGAGGACGACACCGACACCGGCGTCCGCCAGCGGGGGAGCGGAGGTGAGCGCCCCACCGACACCGGCCGGGGCGGTGAGCGCGCCCCCTTCGGCCGCCGCGCCGTCGACCGCACCAGCGACCTCGCCCGCCCGACGCCCACGCCCGACCGCCGGCGCGCCCGGCCGGAGCCCTCGACCGCGGCGATCCCGGGCCTGCGCCCGTCGCAGAAGCCCGGCGTGCCCGGTGCGGCGACGTCGGCCACCGGGTCACTGCGGGCCCAGAAGCCGGCCGACGCCGGGCCCTCCACGGGGCCGATCCCCGTCGTCCGGTCCGACGACGACGCCCCGCTGCTCGACGAGGAGGCCCTCGGCCCGCGCGAGGGGGCGATGGCCTGGCTGCGCTTCGCCGGCGAGCTCGTCGTCGCCCTCGCCGCCGGCGTCGGCATCTACTTCCTGTTCACCGTGCTGTGGGAGCTGCTGCCCTACCTCGCCGTCGTGCTCGCGCCGCTGGCCGTCGCCGCCCTCGTGGCCGGCGTGGCGGCGTGGCGGCAGCGGCAGGACAAGGAACCGGCCGGCTTCCGGCTGGTCGGCGTCCTGGTGTTCGCCGGGACGGTGCTGACCATCGCGCCGGCCGCCGGCCTGCTCTCCGGTAGCTGAGGAGCGCTCCCCAGCGGGGGCCTGCCTCAGTCGTCGTCGGCGTCCTCGTCGGGGCCGGCCGCGAACTGCTCGACCATCGCGGCGGTGAACGCGTCGAGGTCGTCGGGCTTGCGGCTGGTCACCAGGTTGCCGTCGACGACGACCTCCTCGTCGACCCACTTCGCCCCGGCGTTGCGCAGGTCGGTCTGTAGGGAGGGCCACGAGGTCATCCGGCGGCCGCGGACGACGTCGGCCTCGGCCAGCACCCACGGAGCGTGGCAGATCGCCGCCACCGGCTTGCCCGACTCGAAGAAGGCCTTCACGAAGGCGACGGCGTCGGCGTCGGCACGGACGAAGTCCCCGTTGATGACACCGCCGGGCAGCACCAGCGCCGCGTACTCGTCGGGATCGGCGGAGCTCACGGCGACGTCGACCTTCTTGGTGTCGGCCTTGTCGATGTGGTCGTAGGCGGTGATCTCCCCGGCCTCGAGCGACACCAGCTCCGGCTCCGCTCCGGCCTCCTCCAGCGCCTGCCACGGCCGGTCCAGCTCGACCTGCTCCACGCCGTCGGTCGCGAGGACCGCCACCTTCATCCCGTCCAGTTCTCCTGCCATGCGGCCGCCGCTACCCCGGCCCCGACGGCGACACACGCGGCCGCACTACGTTCGGCACGTGAGCTCGCAGACCCCCTCGCCGGTGCGCCGCCTGCTGGGCCGGCGCCCGGACGCGCGTCCCGGAGCCGGCCGGCGGTCCGGGGACCCGGTGCCGACCGCGGCCGACCTGGCGGCGTCGGGGTTCGCGGTCGCCCTCGAGCACCGGCCCACCGCCGACGCCGTCGACCCCGCCGCCGAGCTCCGGGAGCTCGCCGCGCGGGTGGCCGCCGCCGGGATCGCCGGCCGGTGCGAGCTCACCGTCCCGGTGGACCGGCTCGGCGCCGCGGGCGCCGCCGCGGTGGCGGGCGCCGCCGCCGACGCGGGGCTCGGCGTGGCCCTGGCCGGCGACACCGCAGCGGTGGACGCCCTGGCCGCGGACCTGCCGGCGCCGGTCGTGGTGGTCCCCGCGGACCGCCCCGGCGCCGAGCAGCGCTGCCGCGACCTGGCCGGCGGTCGGGTCCGCCTGGTCGCCGGGCGCGGCGCCGCGGCCGACCTGGCCTTCGTGCGCTGCCTCAACGTGCTGATGGCGGGGCCCGGGCGCCCCGCGGTCGGCACTCCCGACCCGCGGCTGGTCGCCATCGCCGGCGAGCGGGCCGCCTGGAACGAGCGAACACCGGACAGCTGGGAGTACGTCATGCCGTGGAGAGTCCGCACCGAGCAGCAGCGCCGGCTGGTCGCCGGCGGGTACGGGGTGCGGGTCGTCGTCCCGTCGGGGGAGGCGGCCGCGGTCGCCACCCTGCGCCGGCTGGCGGGCCTGCGATGAGCGCGGGCGGGCGCGAGGGCCTGGCGATCATCGGCGGCGGCAAGATCGGGGAGGCGCTGCTGTCGGGCCTGGTCCGTCGCGGCGGGCCCGACGGCATCGTGGTCTGCGAGCGCAGCCCCGAGCGGGCCGCGGAGCTGACCGAGCGCTACGGCGTCCCGACCCTCGGGCTGACCGAGGCGGCGGCGCGGGCCCGGGTGCTGCTCCTGGCGGTCAAGCCGCAGGACATCGGCACCCTCCTCGGCCTCCTGGGCGGCGCGGTCGACGCCGACCACCTGGTGGTCTCGGTCGCCGCCGGCGTCCCGACGTCCACGATCGAGGCGGCCCTGCCGGAGGGCGTGCCGGTGGTGCGGGTCATGCCGAACACGCCGGCCCTGGTCGACGAGGGCATGTGCGTGCTCTCGGCCGGTGCGCACGCCGACGAGGCGCACCTGGACGAGGCGGAGGCGCTCCTGGCCGCGGTCGGGCGGGTGTGCCGGGTGCCGGAGAGCCAGCAGGACGCCGTGACGGCGCTGTCCGGCAGCGGTCCGGCCTACTTCTTCTACCTGGTCGAGGCGATGATCGACGCCGGCATCCTGCTCGGTCTGCCGCGGACGCTGGCCGCGGACCTCATCGTGCAGACCGCCCTGGGCTCGGCGGTGATGCTGCGCGACTCCGGGGAGCACCCGGTGCAGCTGCGCGAGGCGGTCACGAGCCCCGGGGGGACGACGATCGCGGCGATCCGGGAGCTGGAGCGGCACGGGGTGCGCGCGGCGCTCATCGCGGCGATCGAGGCCGCGCACGCCCGCTCGGTCGAGCTCGGTCAGCGTGCAGAGGATCGGTGACCCTACCGCTCAGGGACGGCGATTTGTCGACGATCCGTGACCGGATGCGGACGTGTCGTCGACGACGCGCCCAGACACACGTCGACCTGGTGACATAGGTGTAGTTCTGCCCAGGACGGACCGGTCCGCATGTCCGTTTCTTCCATCGCTTCTGTCCCACCCATCCCCCTACTCTCTGTATCAGCACGTGCGTGTCCCGTAGTCGGTGGGGAAGCCGGCGCCCGACACGTGCTAGGTCCGGAGATGAAGTCATGACCATGCCTCAGCGCACCGCCACCGCCTACGCCCGTCCCGGCGTCCCGGCCCCGCGTCAGGTCGGCCGCCCGATGGCCGCCGCCCAGATGGCCCGCCCGATCGCCCCGGCGCACCCGGCCGCCATGCCCGTCGGCCGCCCGGCCGTCCCCGCGCCCCGCGCGTCGGTCACCTTCCTGACCGTGGCCGAGGTCGCCAGCATGATGCGGGTCTCCAAGATGACCGTGTACCGCCTCGTGCACGCCGGCGAGCTCTCCGCCGTCCGCGTCGGCCGGTCCTTCCGCGTCCCGGAGCGTGCCGTGCAGGACTACCTCCGCGACGCCTACACCGACATCGCCTGAGAGAGGACCTCCCTCCCGGGGAGGACCCGCTGTGCCGGCTCCGTTCCCGCGGCAGCGTCGCCGCGGGGGTGCCGGGTACGCTCGGGCGCCGGGCGACGCCGGGTCGATGCAGTACCGGCCGTCGCACACGAGCTGATCACCTCGCGCGGCGGCCGACGGGACCCTGGTCCCCTCTGGACGTCGCGCGGCGACGACACCAGGAGCACAGGGCATGGGTTCGGTCATCAAGAAGCGCCGCAAGCGGATGGCGAAGAAGAAGCACCGCAAGCTGCTGAAGAAGACCCGCGTCCAGCGACGCAACAAGAAGTGAGCTGACGCTCGTGCCGCCCGCGGTCGTCCTGGTCACCGGTGTGAGCCGGTGGCTCGGCGGTGCGCTGGCGGCCGAGCTCGCTCGCGACCGCTCCATCGGGCGCGTCATCGGGGTCGACACCGTCCCCCCGTCGACGGAGATGCTCCGGCAGCTCGGCCGCACCGAGTTCGTGCGTGCCGACATCCGCAACCCGCTGATCGGCAAGGTCATCGCGACGGCCTCGGTCGACACGGTCGTGCACATGAACATCAGCTCGACGCCGGCCGGCTCCGGCGGGCGGGGGCCGATGAAGGAGCTCAACGTCATCGGCACGATGCAGCTCCTGGCGGCCTGTCAGCGGGCGCCGTCCGTGAAACGGTTCGTGCTGAAGTCGACCAGCGCCGTCTACGGCGCCTCGTCGCGTGACCCCGCCGTCTTCACCGAGGCCATGCAGGCCCGGCGGGTCCCCTCGGGCGGGTTCGCCAAGGACAGCCTCGACATCGAGGGCTACGTCCGGTCCTTCGCCCGCCGCCGTCCCGACGTCGCGGTGGCCGCGCTGCGGTTCACGAACTTCATCGGCCCGCGCATCGACTCACTGCTCACGCACTTCCTGCGCATGCCCCTGGTGCCCACGGCGCTGGGCTACGACGCGCGGGTGCAGCTGCTGCACGAGGACGACGCCCTGGCCGTGCTCGCCCGTGCCACGACCGGCGACTTCCACGGCACGGTCAACGTCGGCGGGGAGGGCACGCTGCTGCTGTCGCAGGCCATCCGCCGGTTGGGCCGCCTGCACCTGCCGCTGCCCTCTCCCACGCTCGGCTCGCTGGGCCGCCTCACCCGGCGGTTCGGGTTCGTCGACTACTCCCCGGAGCAGATGCGCTTCCTCAACTTCGGCCGGGTGGTCGACACGACCGTGCTGCGCGAGGAGTTCGGCTACACCCCGCGCTTCACGACGGCCGAGGCTCTCGCGGACTTCGCCAGCACGGTGCCGCCGGTGGTGCCGCCGGACCTCGTCGGCGGGCTGACCTCGCGGACCGAGGCCCTCGTGGACCGGGTGGGCGCGACGGCCGGCGCGGTCGGGCGGCGGCTGCGCCCAGTACCGGCCGCCCCAGGACTGCGGGCGGTGCGCGATGCCTGAGGCACGGGTCATCCCGCTGCGGCCCGAGGACGACGATCCGCACGTGTCGCGGTCGCCGTCCCCGACCTGGGAGGAGCAGGTCGCCGGCGGCCTGGAGTTCCTCCGCCGCCGGCTGACCGGCGACTACGAGACCGATGAGTTCGGCTTCGACCCCGACCTCACCGACCACGTGCTGCTGCCGCTGCTGCGCCCGCTGTTCTCCCGCTGGTTCCGGGTGGAGACCCACGGGGTGGAGAACGTGCCCGACACCGGCGGTGGGCTGGTGGTGGCCAACCACTCCGGGACGCTGCCGGTCGACGCGCTGATGACGACGGTGGCGCTGCACGACGACCACCCGGCGCGGCGCCGGCTGCGGCTGCTCGGTGCCGACCTGGTCTTCGAGATGCCCTTCGTCGGCACCGTGTCGCGCAAGATGGGCACCACGCTGGCCTGCAACGAGGACGCCGAGCGCCTGCTGACCGGCGGCGAGCTGGTCGGCGTCTTCCCGGAGGGCTTCAAGGGGATCGGCAAGCCGTTCCGGGAGCGGTACACCCTGCAACGGTTCGGCCGGGGTGGTTTCGTCACGGCGGCACTGCGCACCGGCGCGCCGATCATCCCGTGCGCCATCGTCGGCGCCGAGGAGATCTACCCGATGCTCGGCAACGCCAAGACCGTCGCCCGGCTCCTCGGGCTGCCGTACTTCCCGATCACGCCGACCTTCCCGCTGCTCGGCCCGCTGGGGCTGCTGCCGCTGCCCTCGAAGTGGCTGATCGCCTTCGGGGAGCCGATCGAGACCGCCTCCTACGGCCCCGCGGCCGCCGAGGACCCGATGCTGGTGTTCAACCTGACCGACCAGGTGCGGGAGACCATCCAGCAATCGATCTACCAGCTGCTGCTGCAGCGCAGGTCCGTCTTCGGCTGAGGCCGCCCGGCCCGGCCGCCGGGTGCACGGTCTGTGCACCCGTCGTCATCTGCCGGGAGTGGAGCCCACGGTCTGTGCACAGATCGCGCGGGCGCCGCACGTCACCAGGGCCAGCGCTGGCGGCGGCGGAGGGCCAGCGCCCCGCCGACCAGGCCGCCGGAGAGCGCGGCGGCGGCCACCGTCGGGACGCCGATCTTCGCGGCCTTGCGCCCGGTCCGGAAGTCGCGGACGTCCCAGCCCCTCGAGCGGGCGACGGCGCGCAGCTCGGTGTCGGGGTTCACGGCGACCGCCGTCCCGACCAGGGTGAGCATCGGCAGGTCGTTGGAGCTGTCGCTGTAGGCGGTGCACCGGGTGAGGTCCAGGCCCTCCCGCTCGGCCAGGGCCCGCACCGCCTCGGCCTTCGCCTCCCCGTGCATCAACTCGCCGACCAGCCGGCCGGTGTACTGCCCGTCGACCACCTCGGCCACGGTGCCCAGGGCGCCGGTGAGGCCCAGCCGGTGGGCGATGATCCGGGCCAGCTCCACGGGGGTGGCGGTGACCAGCCACACGCGCTGACCGGCGTCGAGGTGCTTCTGGGCCAGGACGCGGGTGCCGGCCCAGATCCGGTCGGCCATGAGCTCGTCGTAGATCTCCTCGCTCACCGCGACGATCTCGTCGACCGGGCGGCCCGCGACGAACGCCAGCGCGTTCTCCCGGATGGTGTGCATGTCGTCGGCGCTCTCGTTGCCGGCGACCCGGAACTTGGCCTGCTGCCACACGAACTGGGCGAGGTCACGAGCCCGGAAGTACTTGCGGGCGGCCAGCCCGCGGGCGAACCAGAACAGTGACGCGCCCATCATCATCGTGTTGTCGACGTCGAAGAACGCCGCCGAGGTCAGGTCGGGGACGACCGCCGGCGCCGGCTCGACCTCGGCGGCCGCGGCCGACGCGGCACCGGCGACGTGCGCCCGGGTCTCCTCGTCGGGCATCTCGCCCGCCGTCCGCGCGCGGCGGCCACGGAAGGGGAGTCCCGGCACGACGACCTCCCTGTCGACCCGGTGCGGCCGGCGGGCGGCCGGGCAGCGGGGTGGTGGTGGACCTGGTCCCGAACCCTAGTTGGGCCCCGGTGGGGTCGCCGTCGCGGGTTCAGCAGACGAGGAACGGGATGCAGATCGGCAGCGGCGTGTCGACCAGGGGCGGCGGCGGGGTCCGCGTCGGCACCTGCGGCGGCAGCGAGGGGGTCGCCGGGACGGGCGTGCCGCCGCGGGGCGCCGGCACGGGGACGGTGGGCGCGGCCGGGGCCGGTGCCTCGGCGCTCGGCGGGGCCGAGGGTGTGGCGGAGCCGGCGCCGCCGGGTGCCGCGGGCGCCGACGTGGGGGCCGGGGCGGTCGTGGGGGTCGCGGCGATGCCGGGGTCGGCGGTCCGCCGGGCGCCCCCGGGGGCGGACGGCTGCGGCGTCGGGTCCGCCGGCGGCGCGGCACCGGGTTCCTCGGCCGGGCAGGGTGCGGGCACGGGGCCCAGGACGTCGGTGCCGTCGGTCGCGGCTCCGCCCGGGCAGCCGAGCGCCGTCGCCAGGCCGGTGGCGCGCTCGGTCACCTCGATCAGCAGGTCCGCGGACTCCCGCGCCGCCTCGGCTGCGCCGTCCGGCAGCCGCGGCCGCAGGTCCGTCAGCCCGGCGGCCTGCTCCGCGGCCCAGTCGCCCAGCTCGCGCAGGAGTGCGGCGTCCCCGCCGGCGACCGCCTGGCCGGCCAGCAGGGCGGCGCCCTCGGACGCCTGCGCGTCCATGGTGTCCAGCAGCGCGACCACGACCTGGGGCGACCCGGTGCCGTCCAGCGCGTCCAGCTCCGCCAGCCGGGTGCCGGCGAACTCCAGCAGGGTGAGCCCGCGGGAGTCCCCGGCCAGGGCCAGCCGGCTCTGCTCCGTGCCGCGCTTGACGCCGTAGAGGACGTCGCCCGGTGCGGCGTCTGCGGCGAGGGCGACCAGGGCGCCGAGGGTGGTCACGGTGAGCGCGGCCCCGGCCAGGCCGGCGGTGAGCCGGGTGCGCCACGGGCGGGTGGCGGCGTCGCCTGCCCGGAACGCCAGTGCCCGCCGCGGCCGGGACGGCGCAGGCTGCGGCGCGCGCACGGCCGCCATCGCCACGAGCCGGTCGCGGGTCGCGGCGCGGAAGGCCGGGTCGGGTGCGTCGTCGAGGCCGGCGGCCAGCGACTGCAGGCGGGAGACGACGGCGTCCTCCCGGTCCCGGACGGCGGCACGCCGGCAGGCCGCGGGCGCGGCGCCGTCGTGCGTGCTCACCTGGGGCCTCCGGGGGATCGGGTGCACGACGGGGTGTCGTGCGTCCACTCCGGCAACGACATCGGCGGGCGGGCCGTTACGGCGTACCGGCGGGCATCCGGGGTGGCGTTCATCGCAGTCCCTCGGGCAGCAGGGCGGCGAGGCGGCGCACCGCGCGGTGCTGGAGTGCCTTGATGGCGCCGTCCTTCTTGCCCATGACGGCCGCGGTCTCCGAGACCGACAGCCCCTGCAGGAAGCGCAGCGAGATGCACTCCTGCTGCTCGCCGCCGAGCTGCCGGATGCAGGCCAGCAGCTGCTCGTTGGTCAACTGCTGCACGACGGCGTCCTCGGGACCCTCGGTGGCGAGGTCGGCGTCGCGCATGTCCGCGGTGGTGACCTCGAGCCGGAAGCGGCTGCTCTTCACGTGGTCGAGCACGAGGTTGCGGGCGATGGTCACCAGCCAGGCGCCCACGTCGCGGCCCTGGAACGACAGCGAGTCGATGCGCCGCAGCGCCCGGACGAAGGTCTCGCTGGTGAGGTCCTCGGCCAGCGCCTGGTCCCCCACGCGGTGGTACAGGTACCGGTACACCATCGTCACGTAGTGGTCGTAGAGCTGCCCGAACGCCTCGGCGTCCCCCTCCTGGGCCCGCCGCACCAGCTGCCAGACGTCGAGCGGCGCCTCGACCTCCGCGGGAGGGGCCGACCGCGGGTACGGGGTGGGCCGCGGTCCGGCGGCGGACGGCCGTTCGTCCACCGGGTGCGGCTGCGGCATGCGGGCGTTCGTCTCCTCGTCGGCCCGCCGAGTCCTCCGGTTCCCGGGTGCGCGCCGGCGGGGCGCGCGGTGCTGCGGGGCAGCGCCCATGGTGACAACATCGTCGCGGCCCGTCCACGCCACCCGGTCACCCGCCGTGTCGTGGCCCTTCCCGCGGGTGGCCATGACCGCTCCACCGGAGGAGATGCGCATGACCGACGTCGGAGCGTCGCTGTCCGATCTCGTGCGGACGGCGGCCCGGGAGCGTCCGGGAGCGCCGGCGGTGGTCGCGGGGGAGGAGCGGCTGACCTGGGCCGAGCTGGACGCCGAGGTGGACCGGGCGGCCGCCGGGTACGCCGACCGTGGCCTCGCACCCGGGGAGCGGGTCGCGGTGCAACTGCCCAACGGGGTGGACTGGCTGCGGGCGGCCCTGGGCGCGCTGCGGGCCGGGCTGCCCGTCGTCCCGGTGAACACCGCCTACACCGACGCGGAACTCGAGTACGTGCTCACCGACTCCGGCGCGTCGCTGCTGGTGGCCGCGCACGAGCGCGCACCGCTGGCGGGGGTCCCCGTCGCGACCGGCCCGCCGTCGGGGGACGGGCCGCCCCCGGACGTGGCCGACGATGCCACGGCACTGTCCTTCCTGGCCTACACGAGCGGCACCACCGGCCGGCCCCGCGGCGCGATGTTGTCAGCGACCGCCCTGCGCGCGAACCAGGAGCAGTGCCTGGCGATGCGGCCGGTGCCGGTCCGGCCCGACGACCGGGTCCTGCTCGTGCTGCCGCTGTTCCACGTCTACGGGCTCAACGCCGGCTTCGGGCTGGTCGCCGCGACCGGCGCCTGCGCGGTGCTCATGGAGACGTTCGACCCGGCGGCGGCGCTGGCGCTCATGGCCCGCGAGGAGGTCACCGCCGTCCCGGGTGCCCCGCCGATGTACCAGGCGTGGCTGGCCGCGGCCGACGCGGCGGGCTCCGACGCCGGGCTGCGCCGCGCCTTCGCCGCCGTCCGGATGGCCTCCAGTGGCGCGGCGCCCCTGCCCGCGGAGGTCTGGACGGCGATGCGGGAGCGGGCCGCGGTGACGGTGTGGGAGGGGTACGGCCTGACCGAGGCCTGTCCCGTGGTGGCCAGCACCCTGGCGACCGGGCGGGCGAAGCCGGCCTGCATCGGCGGCCCGCTGCCCGGCGTGGAGGTGCAGTTGCGCGACACCGCCCTCCACGAGACCGGCGGGGACGGCGCGGGTGGCGAGCTCGCCGAGGACGGCCCCGGCGAGATCTGGGTGCGCGGGCCCAACCTGTTCTCCGGGTACTGGCCCGACGGCGCCGACGGGCCCGACGCCGACGGCTGGCTGGCCACCGGTGACCTGGCCTACGCCGACGAGGACGGCGACCTGCACCTGGTGGACCGGCGCAGCGACCTCATCCTGGTCAGCGGCTTCAACGTCTACCCAGCGGAGGTGGAACGCGTGCTCGACACCCACCCGGCTGTCGCCGAGAGTGCCGTCATCGGGGTCCCGGACGCGCGCACCGGCGCCGCCGTGCGCGCCGTGGTGGCGCTGCGGCCCGGCGCCGACGTGACCTTCGAGGAGCTGCGCGACCACGCCGCGGCGTCCCTGGCGCGCTACAAGGTGCCGACGTCGGTGCAGGTCCTCGCGACGCTGCCGCACTCGATGACCGGCAAGGTGAGCCGGGCGCGGTTGCGTGAGCTGGGGCTCACCGAGCCGCAGCCGGCGGGGGCCGGCGATGACTGAGCCGGCGCGGCTGCAGCTGCTCACCCGCCAGGGCTGCCACCTGTGCGAGAACGCGGCGACCACGCTGGAGCAGATCGCCGCGGAGGCCGGGCTGGTCACGACGTCGGTCGACGTGGACGCCGACCCGGAGCTGCAGGCGGAGTTCGGCGACCGGGTGCCCGTGGTGCTGCTCGACGGCCGGGAGCACTCCTACTTCACCGTCGACGTGCCGCGGCTGCGGCGCGACCTCGGGCTGTCCTGACGTCGGCCGCGGGCCGCGGGGCGGTGTGTGCACTCGTCGTGGTCTCGCGCCGCCCGTGACGACGGGGAGTGCACACACCGCCTGAGCTGCCCCGGGGTCACCCGGGCGGGTCGATCCGGGAGGCGCGGGGTATGGTCTCCACCACAGCAGGCCCCGTCTGCGCTGGAGATGAGCCGTCCACGGCCCCCAGCGACTTTGTTCCTGCGTTCACAAGCGGTTACCGTGGCTGTCGCCGGGCGGCAACCCGCCCGCGTCCCCGATGTCGATCGACCGCTTCCGGCACCCGCCGGACGTACGGGCGCGACTGCTGTGGAGCAGGAACATGACCGAGCTGGCGAGGTCGTGCGGCGACCCAGCTCCCCAGGGCACGGGGTCCACGAGCGCCAGCGAGGAGAGGCCCGTGTCCCACCCGCGGCCCCGGATCCCGGAGGCCACCGTCGCTCGCCTCGCCGTCTACCTGCGGGTCCTCACCGGGCTCGCGGACGGCGGCCGCAGCAACGTCTCCTCGGGTGAGCTGGCCTCCGCGGCCGGCGTCAACCCCGCCGGCCTGCGCAAGGACCTCTCCCACCTGGGCCCCTGCGGCGTCCGCGGCGTCGGCTACGAGGTGGCCACGCTGCGCGACCGCATCGCCCGCGTGCTGGGCGTGGAGCGCTCGCGGGCCTGCGTGCTGGTCGGCATCGGCAACCTGGGCGCCGCGCTGGCCGACTACGCCGGCTTCGGCAGCCGGGGCTTCCGGTTCGTCGGCCTGTTCGACGCCGACCCGGCCCGGGTGGGCCAGGCGGTCGGCGGGCAGCCGGTCCGCCCCATGGAGGACCTCGACGAGGTGGTCGCCGCCGCGGCGGTCACCATCGGGGTCATCGCGACACCGGCCGAGGTCGCCCAGTCGGTCTGCGACCGGCTGACCGCGGCCGGGGTGAGGAGCATCTTGAACTTCGCACCGGTGGCGTTGTCCGCGCCCGCGGGGGTCGACGTCCGTCAGGTCGACCTGTCCGTGGAGCTGCAGGTCCTCGCCTTCCTCGGTCACCAGCGCGGCGCCGCGTCCGTGGAGGTCCTGGCATGAGCCTGCTCGCGGTCGGCGTCAGCCACCAGAACGCGCCCGTCGCGCTGCTCGAGCAGTTCGCGATGGGCACCGACGACACCGTCAAGGCGCTGCACGAGCTGGTCGGCACCGACCACGTCAGCGAGGCGATCGTGCTGGCCACCTGCAACCGCGTCGAGGTCTTCGCCGAGGTGGACCGCTTCCACGGCGGCGTCGCCGAGGTCAGCCGGGTGCTCGCCCGGCAGGCCGGCGCGACGGTCGAGGAGCTCTCGCCGTACGTGACCGTGCACTACGAGGAGCAGGCCGTCACGCACCTGTTCACGGTGGCCGCCGGGCTGGACTCGATGGTCGTCGGCGAGACACAGGTCCTCGGCCAGCTGCGCAACGCCTACGCCCTCGCCCGCGAGCAGGGCACCGTCGGCCGGGCGCTGCACCCGGTGGCCCAGCGGGCCCTCCGGGTGGGCAAGCGGGTGCACTCCGAGACCGGCATCGACCGGGCGGGGGCCTCGCTGGTGTCGGTCTCCCTCGACCGTGCCGAGGACCGGATCGGCGCGCTGGAGGGCCGCTCGGTGCTCGTGGTCGGCGCCGGCTCGATGGGTGCGCTGGCCGCGACCACGCTGGCCCGCCGGGGTGCGGCGGTCACCGTCAGCAGCCGGACCCCCGAGCACGCCCAGCGGCTGGCCACCTCCGTCGAGGGCCGCGCCGCGGACCTGTCGGCGCTGCCCGAGGAGCTCGCCGCCGCCGACGTGCTGGTCACCTGCACCGGCGCGCGCGGGCTCGTCATCGTCACCGACGTCGTGGCCGCGGCGATGGCCCGCCGCTCCGACCGGCCGCTGGTCGTCATCGACCTCGCCCTGCCCCGGGACGTCGACCCCGGCGTCGCGGCGCTGCCCGGCGTGCACGTCGTCGACCTGGCCCTCCTGCAGGGTGAGCGGACGGCGGCCGGCGAGCACCCGGCCGGCCCGGTCGCCGCCGACGACGTCGCCGCGGCGCACGCCCTCATCGACGCCGAGACCGCGCTGCTGCGCGCCGAGCGGCAGGCCGCCGCGGTGGCGCCCACGGTCTCCGCGCTGCGCAGCCAGGCGGCCGAGGTCGTCGACGCAGAGCTGCTGCGGCTGTCCACCCGCGTGCCGGACCTGGACGCCAGGGCCCGCGCCGAGGTCGCCCGCACGGTGCACCGGGTCGTGGACAAGCTGCTGCACGAGCCGACGGTGCGGGTCAAGGAGCTGGCCAGCGCGCCCGGCGGCGTGGACTACGCCGACGCGCTGCGCGCCCTGTTCGGCCTCGGCATCGACGCCGAGGTCGCCCCGGAGCGGACCAACCTGGCCGAGGCGGTCACCGTCGACCCCGAGGAGCTCGGGTCCGGGGGCCTCACGTGACCACCACCACCGGCACCCTCCGGCTGGGCACGAGGGCCAGCCAGCTGGCGACCACCCAGTCCCAGGCCGTCGCCGACGCGATCACCGCGGCCAGCGGCGTCCGCGTCGAGCTGGTGCACATCAGCACCGAGGGGGACCGCTCGTCCGCGGCGATCGCGCAGCTCGGCGGCACGGGCGTGTTCGTGGCGGCGATCCGCCAGGCGCTGCTCGAGGGCGCCGTCGACGTCGCCGTCCACAGCTTCAAGGACCTCCCCACGACCCCCGAGCCCGGGCTGACCGTGGCCGCCGTCCCGACCCGCGAGGACCCGCGCGACGCGCTGGTCGCGCGGGACGGGCTCACGCTCGGCGAGCTGCCGCCCGGGTCCCGGGTCGGCACCGGCGCCCCGCGCCGCGTCGCCCAGATCCGGGCGCTGGGCCTCGGGCTGGAGGTCGTGCCGATCCGCGGCAACGTCGACACGCGCATGGCCCGGGTGCTCGGGCGGGCGGGGGAGAGCGCAGATCTGGACGCCGTCGTGCTCGCCCGCGCCGGGCTGACCCGCCTGGGCCGGCTCGACGCGGTAACCGAGACCCTCGACCCGCTGCAGGTGCTCCCCGCCCCGGCGCAGGGCGCGCTGGCCGTGGAGTGCCGGGCCGACGACGTCCGCACGCGGGAGCTGCTCGGCGCCCTCGACGACGCCGCCACCCGGGCCTGCGTGGTCGCCGAGCGCACCACCCTGGCCGCGCTCGAGGCCGGTTGCAGCGCGCCGGTCGCGGCCTACGCCGAGCTGGCCGAGGGGGAGGACGGCCCCGAGCTGTTCCTCCGCGCCTCGGTGACCGCGCTCGACGGCAGCGACGGCGTCCGCGGCTCGGTCACCGGCCCGCCGGCCGAGGCCGAGCGGCTCGGGCGCGAGCTCGCCGCGGAGCTGATCGACCGGGGCGCCGCCGCCCTCATGGCGGCCTCCAGGTGACCGCGCTCGCGAGGTCACCCCGACGACCCAGCACCCCCACCCCGGCCGGGCAGACCGTCCCGGCCACTCCGACCCCCGCACACCAGCCCTCACGGGCCAGGAACAGGAGCACGCGATGACGCGCTTCCGCAAGCAGCACGGGACGGCCGGCAAGGTCGTCTTCGTCGGCGCCGGCCCGGGCGACCCCGGGATGCTCACCGCCCGGGCGACCGCGGCGCTGCGCGAGGCCTCCACGGTCCTCGTCGACACCGCCGTCCCGGCGGCCATCCACGACGCCGTCCGCGAGGAGCGCCCCGAGCTGGAGCTGACCCCGGCGGTCGGCGAGCCGGCCGAGGTGGCCAAGGCCGCCGTGGCCGCGGCCAAGAACGGCGGCACCGTCGTCCGCCTGGTCGCCGGTGACCCGTTCACCGACGACGCCGTGGTCAAGGAGGTGCTGGCCGTGGGCCGCACCTCGGTGGGCTTCGACGTCGTGCCCGGCGTCGCCCCGGCCACCGCGGTGCCGGCGTTCGCCGGTGTCGCCCTCGGCGGCACCGCGCTGAGCGCGGACCTGCGCGGCGGCGAGGCCGACCTCGCGGCGCTGGCCGCCGCGGCCAAGAGCCTGGACGCGCCGCTGGTCCTGTCCGGCAACGCCGAGGAGCTCCCCGACGCCGCCGCGCGGCTGGTCGAGGGCGGCCTGTCCGGCACCACCCCCGTCGTGGTCACCACCGGCGGCTCGGGCACCGGGCAGAAGAGCGTGGTCGCCAAGCTCGCCGCCGTGGCGGAGAAGACCGCGGGCCTGGACGCCGTCACCGGTCCGGTCGTGGCCACCGTCGGCTCGGCCGTCGACAAGCGGGGCAAGCTCTCCTGGTGGGAGAGCCGGCCGCTGTTCGGCTGGCGGGTGCTGGTGCCGCGCACCAAGGACCAGGCCGGCGAGATGAGCGACCGGCTGCGGGCCTACGGCGCCGTCCCGGTCGAGGTGCCGACGATCGCCGTCGAGCCGCCCCGCAGCCCCGCGCAGATGGACCGCGCCATCAAGGGCCTGGTCACCGGCCGCTACGGCTGGATCGTGTTCACCTCGGTGAACGCGGTCAAGGCGGTGCGGGAGAAGTTCGCCGAGCTCGGCCTCGACGCCCGCGCCTTCGCCGGCGTCAAGGTGGCCTGCGTCGGTGAGCAGACCGCCGAGGCCGTCCGCGCGTTCGGCATCGTGCCGGAACTGCTGCCCACCGGGCCGCAGTCCAGCGAGGGACTGCTGGCCGACTTCCCTGAGTACGACGACGTCCTCGACCCGATCGACCGGGTGCTGCTGCCCCGCGCCGACATCGCGACCGAGACCCTCGCCGCCGGCCTCAAGGAGCGCGGCTGGGAGATCGACGACGTCACCGCCTACCGCACCGTCCGTGCCGCTCCGCCGGCCGCCGCGGTCCGCGAGGCGATCAAGGGTGGCGGCTTCGACGCGGTGTGCTTCACCTCGTCGAGCACGGTGCGCAACCTGGTCGGCATCGCCGGCAAGCCGCACGCCAAGACCGTCGTCGCGGTGATCGGCCCGCAGACGGCCGCGACCGCGCAGGAGTTCGGCCTGCGGGTCGACGTCCAGCCGGAGACCGCCGCCGTGGCCCCGCTGGTCGACGCGCTCGCCGAGTACGCCGAGTCCCTCCGCGAGGCGGAGGACGGGGGCGAGAAGTGAGCGAGCTCGCGAGCTCATCGGTGGAGCCCGCACGCCCGGTCGCGCCGCCGACGAGCGCCGGCGAGGAGGAGGCGTGACCGCCGGGTTCGCCCGGGGGCGCCGGCTGCGGTCGACACCCGCGCTGCGGCGGCTGACCGCCCAGACGCGGCTGGCCCCGGCGGACTTCGTGCTGCCGGTCTTCGTCAAGCAGGGCATCAGCGAGCCGGTGCCGATCCGCTCGATGCCGGGCGTCGTCCAGCACACGCTGGACTCGCTGCGCAAGGCCGCCCACGAGGCGGCCGAGGCCGGCGTCTCGGGGCTGATGCTGTTCGGCATCCCGTCGGAGAAGGACCCGGTCGGGTCCCAGGCCGACGCCGCCGACGGCATCGTCAACGTCGCGCTGCAGCAGCTGCGCGCCGACCTCGGCGACGAGCTGGTGCTCATGGCCGACCTGTGCCTGTGCGAGTACACCGACCACGGGCACTGCGGTGTCGTGACGCCGGCCGGCGTCGTCGACAACGACCCGACCCTCGACCGCTACGCGGCGGTGGCGATCGCCCAGGCCCAGGCCGGCGCCCACCTGGTCGCCCCCAGCGGGATGATGGACGGGCAGGTCGCGGCGATCCGCGCCGGCCTGGACAGCGCCGCCTTCACCGAGGTGCCGATCCTGGCCTACGCCGCCAAGTACGCCTCGGGGTTCTACGGGCCCTTCCGGGAGGCTGCCGAGGGGGCGCCGCAGTTCGGCGACCGCTCGACCTACCAGATGGACCCGCCGAACGTGGACGAGGCGCTGCGCGAGGTGGCGCAGGACCTCGCCGAGGGCGCCGACGCGGTCATGGTCAAGCCCGCCCTGCCCTACCTGGACATCGTCGCCCGCGTCGCCGACTCCGTCGACGTCCCGGTCAGCGCCTACCAGGTCAGCGGCGAGTACGCGATGGTCGAGGCGGCCGCCGCCAACGGCTGGGTCGACCGGCAGCGGGCCGTCCTCGAGACGCTGACCGCCATCCGGCGGGCCGGTGCCGGCACCGTGCTGACCTACTGGGCAGTGGAAGCGGCGCAGTGGTTGTCCCCCACCCGCCCCTAGCGATGACGTACGACGAGCCCGGGGGCTCCTGGCGGCCGTTCTGGCTGGTCGCCGGGGTCCTCGGGCTCCTCGTCGTCCTGGGCCTGGTGCTGCCGGGTCCGGACCTGCCGCCGCCAGCGGCCGCCCTCGGTGCGCTCGCCGTCCTCGGCGTGGTGGCCGCCGGGGTGCTCTCGGCCCGCCGCGCCTGGACGGTCCGGGTGGACGACGAGGCGCTCACCGTCGGCCGGGAGCGCGTCCCGCTGGCCGACGTCGACTCCAGCCACCTGCGCGCGGTCGGTGCGGGGACGGCGGGGGTGGACGCCGGCGCCCCGGTGCTCGGCGGTGGCTGGTCGGTCCCGCGCGGGCGGGCCGGGCTGCCCCTGCGGCTCACCGACGGGCGCACCGTGCTCGTGCCCACCCGCGACCCGGCGGCGCTGACCACCGCGCTGCTCGCCGCCGTCCCGGACACCCCGGACGGCTCCACAGGTTCGAAGGGGACACTGGCGTCGTGACCTCGCTGGACTCCACGCTGTACGACTACGAGGCCCCCGCGTCGGCCGGCCTGTTCGCCCGCGGGCAGCGGGTCACCCCGGGCGGGGTGAACAGCCCCGTGCGCGCCTTCCGCGCCGTGGGCGGCACCCCGCGGTTCATGGCTCAGGGCTCCGGGGCCTACCTCACCGACGCCGACGGACGCCGCTACGTCGACCTGGTCGCCTCCTGGGGCCCGCTGCTGCTCGGCCACGCCCACCCCGCGGTGGTGGAGGCGGTCACCGCCGCCGCCCGCCGGGGCCTGTCCTTCGGGGCGCCGACCGAGGGTGAGCTGGAGCTGGCGGAGGAGATCATCGCCCGCGTGGCGCCGGTCGAGCAGGTCCGGCTGGTCAACTCCGGCACCGAGGCGGTGCTGTCGGCGGTCCGGCTGGCCCGCGGCGTCACCGGCCGCCCGCTGGTGGTCAAGTTCGCCGGCTGCTACCACGGCCACGTCGACGCGCTGCTGGCCTCGGCCGGCTCCGGCGTGGCCACCCTCGGCCTGCCCGACACCCCGGGCGTCACCACGGGCGCGGCCGCCGACACCGTCGTCGTCCCCTACAACGACGTCGCCGCGGTCGAGGCCGTGTTCGCCGAGCGCGGCGACCGGATCGCCGCGGTCATCACCGAGGCCGCCGTCGGCAACATGGGCGTCGTCCCGCCGCTGGACGGGTTCAACGCCGAGCTGCGCCGGATCACCGCCGCGCACGGCGCGCTGCTCATCGTCGACGAGGTCATGACGGGCTTCCGGGTCTCCCGGTCGGGCTGGTACGGCCTGGACCCGGTCGACGCCGACCTGTTCACCTTCGGCAAGGTCATGGGCGGGGGGCTGCCCGCCGCCGCCTTCGGCGGTCGCGCCGACCTCATGCAGCACCTCGCCCCGGCCGGCCCGGTCTACCAGGCGGGCACGCTGTCGGGGAACCCGGTGGCCGTCGCCGCCGGCCTGGCCACCCTGCGCAACTGCACCGACGCGGTCTACGCCCGCTGCGACGGGGTGGCCGCCACCCTGCGCGGGGCGGCCAGCGCGGCGCTGTTCTCCGCGGGTGTGCCGCACCGCGTGCAGCAGGCCGGGTCGATGTTCTCGGTCTTCTTCGTGCCCGACGAGCGGCAGGTCCGCGACTACGACGACGCCCGCTCGCAGGACGCCGCCCGCTACACCGCCTTCTTCCACGCCATGCTCGCCCGCGGGGTGTACCTGCCGCCGTCGGCGTTCGAGGCGTGGTTCGTCAACGCCGCCCTCGACGACGGGGCCGTCGAGCGGGTGCTCGAGGCGCTGCCCGCGGCCGCCCGCGCCGCCGCCGCGGTGGAGCCCGCCGCCGCGCCGGCCGCCGAGGACCCGGCCGAGGTGAGCACCTGATGGCCGAGACGACGGTGGTGCACGTGCTGCGGCACGGCGAGGTGTTCAACCCCGAGAAGGTCCTCTACGGCCGGCTGCCCGGCTACCGGCTGTCGGAGACCGGCGAGGCCATGGCCCAGGCGGCCGCCGAGTGGTTCGCCGAGCGGCGGCCGATCACGCACCTGGTGTCCAGCCCGCTGGAGCGCGCGCAGCAGACCGCCGCGCCGATCGCTGCGGCGCTCGACCTGCCGGTCGCCGTCGACGAGCGGCTGATCGAGGCGGGCAACGCCTTCGAGGGGCTGCGGGTCGGCGTCGGGGACGGCGCGCTGCGCCAGCCCCAGCACTGGTGGAAGCTGCGCAACCCATTCCGGCCGTCGTGGGGCGAGCCGTACGTGGAGATCGCCGCGCGCATGGTCGCCGCGGTCGAGGCCGCCCGCGACGCCGCCCGCGGGTCGGCCGCGGTCTGCGTCAGCCACCAGCTGCCGATCTGGACGCTGCGCCTGCACCTGGAGGGACGCCGCTACGCGCACGACCCGCGACGGCGGCAGTGCGGCCTGGCCAGCGTCACCTCGCTGGCCTACGAGGGCGACCGGTTCGTGGGGCTGTCCTACGCAGAGCCCGCCGGCGCCACCGACCCCGACGCGGTCCCCGGAGCATGAAGCGGGCGGTCGGCGTCCTGCTGGGCGCGGTGTTCCTCGCGGGCTGCTCCACCGGCTCCTCCGCCGTCGACGTCAACAACGGCGGCCAGTTCCGCTTCGTCGCCGGCACCCCCGCCGGGGAGGTCATCTCCGCGGACGAGCGCGCCGCGGCACCCGACTTCTCCGGCACCCTCCTGGGCGGCGGCGACTTCTCCTCGACCGAGCTGGCCGGCGACATCGCCGTCCTCAACTTCTGGGGCTCGTGGTGCCCGCCCTGCCGGGTGGAGACGCCGCAGTTCCAGGAGGTCTACGCCGACGTCCGCGACCAGGGCATCGCGTTCCTCGGGCTGAACGTCAAGGAGACCAGCGAGCAGTTCGCGCAGGCGTTCGTCGACAGCGAGGGCATCGAGTTCCCCTCGCTGTACGACCCCCGCGGTGAGGTGGCGCTGGCGTTCCGGGACTACCCGGCCAACGCCATCCCGTCCACCATCGTGCTCGACCGCGACGGCCGGGTGGCCGCCGTCTACACCGGTGAGGTCGCCCAGGAGGACCTGCGCGCGGTGCTCGACCGGCTGCTGGCGGAGGAGGGCTGATGGGGGAGACCTTCAGCGGCCTGGTCACCGACGGCCCGCTGCTCGTCGCCGCCGCCGTCGCGGCCCTCGTGGGGCTGGTCAGCTTCGCCTCGCCGTGCGTCCTGCCGCTGGTGCCGGGCTACCTGTCCTACGTCACCGGTCTGGCCGGGGCGGGCGCCACCACCCCCTCGCGATCATGGGGCCGCGACCAGCCCGGGGGCTCCGGCGGTGGTCGGGGCGCCGTGATCGCGGAGAGGGTGGCGGCCGACGATCGCTCCACCCGTGGCCGCATGGTGCTCGGGGCGCTGCTGTTCGTGCTGGGCTTCACCGCGGTCTTCGTCGCGTTCGGCGCGGCGTTCGGCGGGCTGGGCCGGCTGCTCCTCCAGCACGCCGACGTGCTCACGCGCGTCTTCGGGGTGGTCACCATCGTCATGGGGCTGGCCTTCCTCGGCTGGCTGCCGTTCCTGCAGCGCACCGCCCGCCTGTCCGCCCGGCCGGTCGCCGGGCTGGCGGGGGCGCCGCTGCTCGGCGTCGTCTTCGGCCTCGGCTGGACGCCGTGCCTGGGCCCGACGCTCGCCGCGGTCAACTCGCTGGCCTACGTCGAGGCGACCGCCGGCCGCGGCGCGCTCCTCGGCGTCGCCTACTGCCTCGGCCTCGGCGTGCCGTTCGTCCTGGTGGCCCTCGGCGCCCGCTGGGCCCTGGGTGCGACGTCGTTCCTGCGCCGGCACGCCCGCACCGTCACCCGCGTCGGCGGCGCGCTGCTCGTCGTCGTCGGCGTGCTGCTGGTCAGCGGCGCGTGGACGGAGATGATGGGCTGGCTGCGCTCGTGGCTCGCGACCACCGGCTTCGGGGAGTCGGCGCTGTGAGCGTCCAGGCCCCGCCGCGGCCGGACGCCGCGCCGCAGCCGCCTGCCCGCCCCACCGTCGGACGGCGGGCCCTCACCCTCTGGCTGCGCTGGTGGCGCCGGCTCACCGCCATGCGGACGGCGATCATCCTGCTGCTCCTGCTGGCGCTGGCCGCGATCCCGGGGTCCCTGCTGCCCCAGCGCTCGCTGAGCCAGAACAACGTCACCCAGTACTTCGCCGACCACCCCACGCTCGCGCCGTGGCTGGACCGGCTGTACCTGTTCGACGTCTTCAGCTCACCGTGGTTCGCCGCGGTCTACCTGCTGCTGTTCATCTCCCTCATCGGCTGCGTCGTGCCGCGGCTCGTCGAGCACGTCCGGGCGCTGCGCGCGACCCCGCCGCCCGCGCCCCGCCGGCTGCTGCGGCTGCCCGACTCCGGCGAGCTGGCCACCCCGCTGGCCGGGCCGGCCGCCCTCGACGTGGTGGAGGAGGAGCTGCGCGTCGCGCGGTTCCGCGTCGTCCGGCGGGAGACCGGGGCCGGGCCGGAGCTGTCGGCCGAGAAGGGCTTCTGGAAGGAGTCGGGGAACATCCTGTTCCACCTCTCCCTCGTCGCCCTGCTGCTCGGCCTGGCCGGCGGCAAGCTCTGGGGGTACGAGGGCAGCATCCTGGTCACCGAGGGCCAGGGGTTCTGCAACTCCTTCCAGCAGTACGACACCTACTCCGCCGGCCCGCTGGTCGAGGGCGCCGACCTCACCCCGCTGTGCGTGGACCTCGACGACTTCCGCGCCGAGTACGAGGAGGACCTCACCGCCTCCTCCTACACCGCCGACATCACCTACGGCGCGCCCGGCGAGGAGGGCCGGACGACGACGATCGGCGTCAACGACCCGCTGCGCGTCGACGGCGACCGGGTCTACGTGACCGGCCACGGCTACAGCCCCCGGTTCACCGTCACCCTTCCCGGCGGGCAGGTCTTCGAGGGCGTCTCGGCGCCGTTCCTGCCCGCGGACCAGGCGACGATGTCCAGCCAGGGCGCGCTCAAGCTGCCCGACCTCGGCGCCGGCACCGACGACCAGCTCGCGCTCGAGGGCTTCTTCGCCCCGACCGGGGTGCTGCAGGGCGGCATCCTGACCTCGATCGACCCGCGGCCGCTGAACCCCGAGGTCGCGATCATCGCCTACCGCGGCTACCTGGGCCTGGACTCCGGGCTGCCGCAGTCGGTGTACTCGCTGGACCAGAGCCAGATCGAGCGGGGGCGGCTCAGCGAGGCCGGCCGGACCAACCTCGCCGTCGGGGACTCCCTGACCCTCGACGACGGCACGGTCATCACCTTCGACGGCTACGCCCAGTTCGCCGCGTTGCAGTTCTCCCACGACCCCGGGCAGCTGTGGGTGCTGGCGTCCGCCATCAGCCTGCTGCTCGGCCTGCTCGCCCTGCTGCTCCTGCGCCGGGAACGCGTCTTCGCCCGCGTCGGGCCCGCGCCAGGTGGCGGCGGTACCGTGCTGACGATCGGCTCGCTGACCCGCGGCGGCGGCGAGAGCGCCACCCGCTTCGCCGAGCTCACCCACCGGCTGCGGACGGCGCTGGACGCGCGGTCCCCCCAGCTCCCCGCCCCGTCGTCCGTCGGGGCCGCACCGGAACCGGAGGCTCCCCCGAGTGACCGTTGACCAGTCGCTGGCCGACCTGTCGGACACCCTGTTCTCCATCGCCGTCGCGCTCTACTCGGTCGCCGTCGTCGCCTTCTCCGCGCAGCTGGCGTTCGGTCGCCGTCCGGCCGCCCGGGAGCTGGTCGGCGCGGGCGTCGGCGCCACCGGGGGAGCGGAGGCCCCCGCCTCTCCGCCGCGCGGCTCGCGGTGGGCGTCCATCGGGCTCGGCGTCACCGGTCTCGGGGCCGTGGCACACGCCGGCGTCCTGGTCACCCGGGGGCTGGCCACCGACCGGCTGCCCTGGGGCAACATGTACGAGTTCGCCACCGCCGTCGTCCTGGTGGGTGTGGTCGCGTTCCTCGTGCTGGCCGTGCGGATCCCGGCCGTGCGCACCATCGGTGCGTTCGTGCTCGCGCCGGTGGTGCTCAGCCTCGTCGCGATCGGGCTGTTCCTGTACGCGGAGGCCGGTCCGCTGGTCGCCGCGCTGCGGTCGAGCTGGCTCGCCGTCCACGTCAGCACCGCGATCATCGGGTTCGGCGTCTTCTTCGTCAGCGGGATCGCCAGCGTCCTGTACCTGCTGCGGGTCCGGCACGACACCCGCGGGGACGACGCCGGCACCTCGGTGCTCTCCCGGCTGCCCGGCGCGGCGACGCTGGACCGGGTCGCCCACCGCACCGCCGTCTTCGGCTTCCCGATCTGGACCTTCGCCGTCATCGCCGGGGCCATCTGGGCCGAGAGCGCGTGGGGCCGCTTCTGGGGCTGGGACCCCAAGGAGACCTGGGCGTTCATCGCCTGGGTGGTCTACGCCGGCTACCTGCACGCCCGGACGACGGCCGGCTGGCGCGGTCGCCCGGCGGCGTGGGTCAACGTGGTGGGCCTGGCCGTGATGGTGTTCAACCTGCTCTACGTGAACATGGTGTCCACCGGGCTGCACAGCTACGCCGGCGTCAGCTGAGCCCTCGGCAGCCCCTCCGTCAGAGGGACACGTTCACCGCTCCGGTGCCCAGCAGCGTGACGAGGGACACCGGCGCGTGCTTCCATGCGCGCATGACGCGAAACTGGGCGGTCCGCCGTGGGTAGGCACTCGGCCGCCGACGGCGCGGCGGTGCACCCGGTCGTCGCCGCGGCGCTGGCCCGGCGTGCGCCGGGGGAGCCGGCCGGGCGGCACGGTGACCTGCGCGCCGACGCGACCGAGAGCGGGCTCGGCTGGCCGGGCGAGTCGACCACGCACGAGGGGCTCGGTTGGCCCGGCGGCATGTCGGCCGACCCGGTCCGTCAGGCCGCGGCGGTCGCGGAGGCCCAGCCCCCGGCGCGCCCCCGCGGCTGGCGCCGCTTCTTCCGGGCGGCCTGACGGAGGACCCCCACCGCTCATCCCGTCCGGGGCACCGCCCGAGGGGTGGGGAGGACCGGGTCAGCCCTCGGTTCTCGGCCCCGTCCAGGGCACCGCCCCGAGCGTGCGAGGGGTGGGGAGGACGGGGTCAGCCCTCGGTTCTCGGCCCCGTCCAGGGCACCGCCCCGAGCGTGCGAGGGGTGGG
>NZ_JBJGYT010000035.1:0-42794 GCF_054050135.1 Geodermatophilus sp. SYSU D00705
CTCTCAGCGCCGATGGTACTGCCCCGGAGACGGGGTGGGAGAGTAGGACGCCGCCGGACAAACCTTTCCGCCAGGGCCCCAGCATCCGTGCTGGGGCCCTGCCGGCATTCCCCGGAACAATCACGACCGCGCCCGGTCCTGTTCGCCCCGGACGAGGGTCGCGGGGAGCCGTCGACGATCGCGTTCTCGATCTGCTCGGCGACCTGCCGGAAGATCGGGCCGCCGTCTTCGTTCACGACGGATCCCGGGACGGGCCCCGTCGGTTCGCTGGTTCGTTACCCATGTGATGAACCCCAGAAGTGCTCGGTCGAGCCGCACGAGCCCCGCTACGGTGGCGCGGTGATCAGCCCCTTCACGGTGGCCGTGCCTGCCGCCGACGTCGAGGACCTGCGCCGGCGGCTGCGGAGCACCCGCTGGCCGGAGCCCGCCACCGTCGACGACTGGTCACAGGGCGTGCCGCTGGAGTACCTGCACGACCTCTGCGGGTACTGGGCCGACGGCTACGACTGGCCGGCCCGGCAGGAGCGGCTCAACGCCGTCCCGCAGTTCGTCACCGAGATCGACGGGCTGCCGATCCACTTCCTCCACGTGCGTTCCCCGCACGACGGCGCGCTGCCGCTGCTGCTGACCCACGGCTGGCCGGGGTCGGTCGCGGAGTTCCTCGACGTCCTCGGGCCGCTCACCGACCCCGCCGACGGCCGTGAGGCCTTCTCCGTCGTCGTCCCCTCGCTGCCCGGGTTCGGCTGGAGCGGCAAGCCGTCCGCGCCGGGGTGGGGCCTGGAGCGCACCGCCGACGCGTGGCTGCAGCTGATGGACCGGGTCGGGTACCCGCGCTTCGGCGCCCAGGGCGGCGACATCGGCTCGTTCGTCTCGGCCAACCTCGGCGCCCGCCACCCCGACCGGGTGGTGGGCATCCACCTGAACATGGTGGTCACCGGGCCGCCGGCCGGCCGCACGGAGTTCACCGAGCGCGAGCAGCGGGCGCTGGACCGGGAGCGCCGCTTCCGCGCCGAGGGCGCGGCCTACAACCAGCAGCAGCGCACCCGCCCGCAGACCCTCGGGTACGGGCTCACCGACTCACCGGCCGGTCAGTGCGCCTGGATCCTGGAGAAGTTCGCCGCGTGGGCCGACTGCGACGGCGACCCGGTCGCGGTGCTGGGCGCCGACCGCATCCTCGACCACGTCAGCACCTACTGGTTCACCGCCTCGGCCACCTCGTCGGCGCGGATGTACTGGCAGATGGCGCAGTCGCCGGCCGGGCGGACGCCGGCGGTCGGCGTCCCCACCGGGGTGTCGCTGTTCCCGCACGAGATCTTCCAGCCGCCTCGCGAGTGGGTGCAGGAGCAGTTCGCCGACCTGCGGCTGTGGCGGGAGCACGACCGCGGCGGTCACTTCGCCGCGATGGAGCAGCCCGAGCTGCTCGTGGCCGACGTCCGGGAGCTCTTCCGGCCCCTGCGGTGAGCCTCGTCGTCCGCGCGCGGCGGGTGGTGCTGCCCGACGGGGAACGGGCCGCCGCGGTGCACACGGGGGGCGGGCGGATCACCGCCGTCACCGGCTTCGACGACGCCCCGGCCGGTGCGGTGACCCTCGCCGACGACGAGGTGCTGCTGCCGGGCCTGGTCGACAGCCACGTGCACGTCGACGAGCCGGGCCGCACCGAGTGGGAGGGCTTCGCCACCGCGACCCGGGCCGCGGCCGCCGGAGGCGTCACCACGATCGTCGACATGCCGCTGAACTCGGTGCCGCCGACGACCACGGTCGAGGCGCTGCGGGTCAAGCAGCAGGCCGCCCGGGGGCAGGTCGCCGTCGACGTCGCCTTCTGGGGCGGCGCGGTGCCCGGCAACGTCGACCAGCTGCGCCCACTGCACGAGGCCGGCGTCGCCGGGTTCAAGTGCTTCCTGCTCGACTCCGGGGTGCCGGAGTTCCCCCCGCTGGACGACGCCGGCCTGCGGGCCGCCCTCGCCGAGCTCGCCCGCCTCGACGGGCTGCTGATCGTCCACGCCGAGGACGCCGACGTCATCGCCGCAGCGCCCCCGCCCCGCGGCCCCAGCTACGCCGCCTTCCTCGCGTCCCGGCCGGAGGCGGCGGAGGAGACGGCCGTCGCCGGCCTGGTGGCGGCGGCCCGCGACACGGGGGCGCGGGCGCACGTCGTCCACCTGGCCGACGCCGGCGCGCTGCCGCTGCTGCGCCGCGCCCGCGCCGACGGGGTGCGGATCACGGTGGAGACCTGCCCGCACTACCTCACCTTCGCCGCCGAGGAGGTGCCCGACGGCGCCACGGCGTTCAAGTGCTGCCCGCCGATCCGCCGGACGGAGCACCGGGAGGCGCTCTGGGCGGCGCTGGCCGACGGCGACGTCGATCTCGTCGTGAGCGACCACTCGCCGTGCCCGCCCGAGCTCAAGCACCTCGACAGCGGGGACTTCGGGGCGGCCTGGGGCGGCATCGCGTCGCTGCAGGTCGGCCTGCCCGCGGTGTGGACCGGCGCGCGGGCGCGGGGGCTGTCGCTGGCGCAGGTCGTGGAGTGGATGTCCGCGGCGTCGGCGCGGCTGGCCGGGCTGCCGGCCAAGGGGGCGATCGCGGTCGGGCGCGACGCCGACCTGGTGGCGTTCGCGCCCGACGAGGTCGCGCCGGTCGGCGCGCTCCGGCACCGGCACGCCCTGACGCCCTACGCCGGCCGGCAGCTCACCGGCGTCGTCCGCCGGACGTGGCTGCGCGGGCGGCCGGCCGACGGCGCACCGATCGGCCGGCTGCTGGTCCGCGGCGCCGCACGGTGAACGGCGGCCCGGGCGGTGCCACAGTGGCCTCGCCCTGCCCCGCCCCGGCCCCGCACCGCGAGGGAGCGCCATGACGGACTGGACCCGCCTGCCCGACCTGGCCGGCCGCGCGCTGGGAGGTGCTGTGGTCGCCGCCAGCGACGAGTTCTTCGCGGCCAAGGAGAACCTCCTGCTGCCGCACCCGCCGGTGCCCCGCACGGAGTTCGGCGCCCGCGGCAAGGAGTACGACGGCTGGGAGACCCGCCGCCGGCGCACGCCCGGGGCCGACTGGGCCGTCGTCCGGCTGGGCGCGCCCGGGGTGGTGGCCGCCGTCGTCGTCGACACCACGTTCTTCACCGGCAACTCACCGACGCGGGCGTCCGTGGACGAGACCGCGGTGGAGGGCCACCCCACCGTGGCCGAGCTCGACCGGGCGGACTGGCGGCCGTTGCTGCCGCCGTCGGAGATCGCCGGCGACGCGGCCAACGTCTTCCCCGTCGACCCGGACCGGCGGGTCACCCACGTGCGGCTCACCATCCACCCGGACGGCGGCGTCGCCCGGCTGCGCGTGCACGGCACCGTGCTGCCCGATCCACGGCTGCTCGACGCCGGCCCCTTCGACCTGGCCGCGGAGGAGTCCGGGGGCCGGGTGACCGGGGTCAGCGACGAGTTCTACGGCTCCCCGCGGCAGCTGATCGGCCCCGGCCCGGCCCGCTCGATGGGCGAGGGCTGGGAGACCCGCCGGCGCCGCGGCGAGGGCAACGACTGGGTGGAGCTCGCGCTGGCCTGCGAGGGCGTGGTCACCCTCGCCGAGCTGGACACCACCTGGTTCCTGGGCAACGCGCCCGGCTCGGCGTCTCTCACCGGCACCGGCCCGGCCGGCGAGGTCGTCGTCCTCCCCCGGACCCGGCTGCAGCCCGACACGCGCCACCGGTTCGTGCTCGCGGGTGGACCGGCGGTCGAGCGGGTGCGCCTGGACGTCTTCCCGGACGGCGGCATGGCGCGGCTGCGGCTGTGGGGGCGGCCCACCGCCGCGGGGCGGGCCGCGCTCGGCCGGCGCTGGTTCGAGGCGCTGCCCGACGTCCAGGCCCTCGAGGTGTTGCAGGCCGCCGGCGTCCCCCCGGCGGAGACGGGGCGGCTGGTCGGCCGCCGGCCGCTGGGCGACGACCTCCCCCCGGCGGTGGCCCGGCTGGTGCTGGGGGTCTGACGGGATGGGATGGGTCACATCCGGCTGCTCCGCTCAATGCGGACGACGGCGGGCCGATGACCGAGAGTCCCTCCCTGTCTCGTCGATGGAGCCCACCCGGTGTCCCTCACCCCCTCGTTCCTGCGGCGCAGCGTCCGCACCAAGCTCGTCGCCGCCTTCCTGGGCGTCGCGGCGGTCATGGTGACCCTCGGGCTGATCAACGTCGCGCAGATGTCGTCGATCCACGGCCGGGTCGACGATCTCGCCGCCCGTGACGTGCGCCCGCTGGCCGACCTGCAGGAGCTGACCGACGACTTCCAGGCCTACTCGGTGCACGGGCTGGTCGCCGCGCTCGGCGCGGTCCAGGGCCAGCACGACATCGCCCAGATGCAGACCGGCCTGCAGGAGGAGTCCCGGGCGGCCACGGACGCCGACATCGCAGCACTGCTGGCCCACACCCCGGCTGCGCTGCAGGACCACGCCGAGCTGCTCGCCGCCGACTGGGAGGACATGGTGACCAAGGACGCCGCCTACCGCGCCGCCACGGCTGCCCGCGACCCGCAGGCCCAGACGCTGGGTGACGCCGCCACCGCGGCCTACATCCAGCTCCAGGCCGACCTGTCGGAGATGAAGGACGTCCTCGTCGCCGACGAGGCGGCCAGCCGCGCCAAGATCGGCGACAGCTTCGCTACCGCCCGGGCCTGGACCCTGGCGCTGCTCGCCGTCGGCACGGCGCTGGCCCTCGGCCTGGGCATCGCCCTGGCCCGGGACATCCGGCGCCGGATCCTGCCGGCCCGCGAGGCGGCCGACGCCCTCGCCCGCGGCGACCTGTCGCACGCCATCACCGCGGACACCGAGGACGAGCTCGGCCAGCTGGGCCGGGCGCTCTCCCAGGGCGTGGGCCGCATCCGGGAGATGGTCGCCGGCGTCGCGACGTCCGCCGGCTCGATGACCACCCTGGTCGGCGACCTCACCCGGGCCACGGCGGGCGTGGTCGACGCCTCCCGCACCGGCGCGCAGCACGCCCAGTCGGTGTCCGGCACCGCCGCCGCCGTCTCCGGCAACGTGGGCCAGGTGGCCACCGGCTCGGCCGAGATGAGCGCCTCGATCCGCGAGATCTCGCGGTCGGCCCAGGAGGCCGCCGGCGTCGCCGAGGACGCCGTCCGCATCGTCGCCAGCACCAACGACACGCTCACCCAGCTGGGCAGCTCGTCGGCCGAGATCGGCAATGTCATCAAGGTCATCACCGGCATCGCCGAGCAGACCAACCTGCTGGCGCTCAACGCGACCATCGAGGCGGCGCGGGCGGGGGAGGCCGGCAAGGGCTTCGCCGTGGTGGCCAACGAGGTCAAGGAGCTCGCGCAGGAGACGGCCAAGGCGACCGAGGACGTCTCCCAGCGCATCCAGGCCATCCAGGCCGACTCCGGTCAGGCGGTGCGCGCGATCGGCCGGATCGGGGAGACCGTCGGGCAGATCAACGCCCTGCAGGCCACGATCGCGGCCGCCGTCGAGCAGCAGACCGCCGCCGCCGCCGAGATCGACCGCAACATCGGCGTGGCCGCGCAGGGCAGCGAGGACATCGCCCGCGGCGCCGAGGCCGTGGCCGGGGCGTCCGAGACCAGCGCCGGCCGGATCGAGGAGTCGCGGGTGCTCGCCGAGCAGCTGGCCGGTGAGGCCTCCGAGCTGCAGCAGCGGGTCGCCCTCTTCACCCTCTGACGACCGCGACGACGACGGCCCCCGCGGGGCCGGGTGCGAGCCACCCGGCCCCGCGGGGGCCGTTCGCGTCTCGGTACTAGGGTCGGCTGATCTCCCCGCGCACCACCTCCAGGAGGACCCCGTGCCCCGACCCGGCCGTCGTCCGGTCCTGTTCCTCGCCGGCCCCGCCCTGGCCCTCGGACTGACCGCGTGCAGCTCGGCCATCGAGCAGGGGGAGCTGGAGAACCAGGTGGCCAGCGCGATCGAGGCCGAGTTCGGCGTCGCCCCCGACGTCTCCTGCCCCGGTGACCTGGAGGCGGAGGTGGACGCGTCCACCCAGTGCACCGCCACCGACCCGGAGACCGAGGAGGAGATCGAGCTCAAGATCACCGTCACCTCCGTCGAGGACGGCACCGCGCAGTTCGACATCGAGACCGTCGAGTGAGCCGCTGACGTCGCCGGGCACCCGCGCCGCGGGCAGGATGCCCGCGTGGAGACCGCGGACCTGCTCGTGCACGACGCGGAGCTGCTGGCCACCGTCGACGACGCCGGCCGGGAGATCGCCGGCGGCTGGGTGGCGGTCACCGGCGGCGTGGTCAGCGCGGTCGGCGGGCCGGCGGACCCGCGACCGGACGCCGTCCGCCGGATCGACGCCCGCGGCTGCCTGGTCACCCCGGGCCTGGTCAACACCCACCACCACCTGTACCAGAACCTGACCCGCGCCTTCGCGCCCGCGCTGGCCGGTGGCCTGTTCGAGTGGCTGGTCACCCTGTACCCGCTGTGGGCCCGGCTGGACGAGGAGGCCGCGCACGTCAGCGCCTTCGTGGGGCTGACCGAGCTGGCGCTGTCGGGGTGCACCACCTCCGGCGACCACCTGTACGTGCACCCCCGCGGCGCCGGCGACCTCGTCTCCGCGGAGGTGGCCGCCGCCCGCGAGCTCGGCGTGCGCTTCACCGCCACCCGCGGCTCGATGTCGCTGTCGGTGGAGGACGGCGGGCTACCGCCGGCGTCGGTCGTCCAGGACGACGACGAGATCCTGGCCGACTCCGCCCGGCTCGTGGCGGCCCACCACGACCCCTCGCCGCACGCCATGACCCGGGTCGCGCTGGCCCCGTGCTCGCCGTTCAGCGTGTCGACGTCGCTCATGACCCGCACCGCCGAGCTGGCCGAGGCGCTGGACGTGCGGCTGCACACGCACCTGGCCGAGACCCGCGACGAGGACGCGTTCTGCCTGGCCACCTTCGGCCGCCGCCCGGTGGAGTACCTGGCCGACGTCGGCTGGCTGACCGACCGGGCGTGGCTGGCGCACGTGGTGTGGCCCTCGGCGGCCGACGTGGTCCGGCTGGGGGCGGCTCGGGTGGGGGCGGCGCACTGCCCGTCGTCCAACATGGTGCTGGGCAGCGGCCTGGCGCCGGTCGCCGAGCTGCGGGCCGCCGGCGTGCCGGTCGGGCTGGGCGTCGACGGCTCCGCCTCGGCCGACTCCGCCTCCCTCTGGCTGGAGGCCCGGACGGCGATGCTGCAGGGCAAGCTGCGCAACGGTGCCGGGGCGATGTCGGCCCGAGACGCGCTGGTCATGGCCACCCGCGGCGGCGCGGCGTGCCTCGGCCGCAGCGGGGAGATCGGCGAGCTGTCGGTCGGGGCGTGCGGCGACCTGGCGGTGTGGCCGCTGGACGGCGTCCGGTTCGCCGGCGCGCTGTCGGACCCCGTGGAGGCCTGGCTGCGCTGCGGGCCGGTGTCGGCGCGGCACACCGTCGTCGCGGGGCGGTCGGTGGTCGCCGACGGCGTGCCCGTGCACCCGGCGCTGGAGGAGCGGCTCGCCGTCCACCGCCGGGTGTCGGCCGCGATGCAGGCCGGTTAGCGCCTCAGAGGAGGGCGGCCGCGAGGGCCTCCAGGTCGTCGGCGGTGGCGTCCAGGTGCGGGGAGATCCGCAGCACCGGGCCGGTCATCTCCCCCGGGGCGCGCTCCGGGCCGATCGCGGTGGTCACGATCCCGTGCTCGGTGAGCAGCCGCGCCCGGGTGGTGACGACGTCGACGCCGTCCGGCGGCCGCAGCGTGGTGGTGGCGGTCGGCTCCTCCAGCGGCTCCACCACCCGCCAGCCGGCCACTCCCTCCAGCACCTCCCGGCTGGTCCGGCCCAGCGCCGACAGCCGGGCCCGCACCCGCTCGGGGCCGGCCGCCAGGTGCTCGCCGACGGCCAGCACCAGTCCGACCCGGCCCGCGACGTGCGCCTCCCCGGACTCGAAGGCCCGCAACGGCGGGACGTCGGCCGGCTCGACCAGCACCGGGGTGAGTTGCGCGGTGACCGCCGGCCGCACGCACAGGACGCCGACCCCCCGCGGCCCGGCCAGCCACTTGCGGGACGTCGAGTAGACGACGTCGGCGCCCACGTCGGTGTCGACGTGCCCGAGGGACTGGGCGGCGTCGAGCACCAGCGGCACACCGGCCTCCCGGCACAGCGCGGCGATCTCCCGGGCGGGCTGGACGATCCCGCGGTGGCTGCCGATGTGGGTCAGGTGCACGAACCGCGGCGGCGCGGTGGCCAGCAGGCGGGCCACGCCGTCGAGGTCGGCCCGGCCGAGGTCGTCGACCGGCAGCGGCTCGGGGGTCAGCCCGGCCGCGCGCAGCTGGGCGGCGTTGGGCGCGTACTCGCCGGGCAGGCAGGCGACCCGCGTGCCCGCCGGCAACCGCCACCCGGACAGGAGCGTGAGGAGCGCCGCCTGCGCCGACTCCACGAAGGCGACGTCGGCGGCGGCCATGCCGACCAGCCCGCCGATCACCGACCGGCCCTGCTGGAGCAGGTCCTCGGCGGTCGCCTCGGCCACGTACCCGCCCAGCTCGGCCTCGTGCCGGGCGTGGTGCGCGACGGCCTCCAGCACCCGGTGGCTCTGCCGGCTGCACGCGGCGGAGTCCAGGTGCCGGCCGGCGGGACGGGGGCGGGCGGAGCGCCAGGCGGCGCCGAGGTCCTCGTGGACGAGGTCGGGGTCGAGCAGGGTCACCGCTCCACGCTAGGCGCGCGCCGCGCCGGGCCCGTCGCCGGGCGGCGGTCAGGTCTCGAGCAGGCCCCGGGCCACCGAGTCGCCGGAGTGCGTGGGGTCGCCGTCCAGCGGCTCGACGGAGACGTCGACCACGGGGTACTGGCCCAGGTCGATGCCGGAGGGCAGCGGCAGCGCCACCTGGGCCCCGCCCTGGACGACGCCGACGGACACCATGTCCTGCACGGCCTCGTCGATCAGCCAGACCTCGTAGAAGTCGTCGCGCAGCCCCGGTGCGGCGAGGTCCACCTCGAGCACCAGGGTGCCGTCGTCCCGCTCGACGACCCGTGCCTGGCCCGAGGCGTCGCTGCCCTCGAGGGGGTCGAGCGCGGTCGCGGCCACCGCGGCGCCGTCGTCGTCCCGGCTGCCGAGGGCCACCGCGCCCGCGCCGATGCCGGCACCGACGACGAGGGCCGCGGCGGCGGCCAGCAACAACCGCGAGCGACGCGGCCGCAGTGGGGTGACCGGCGCCGGGGTCGGGGCCGGCGGGGTGTCGGCCGTCCCGGCTCCGGCGACGACCTCGGGCCGGGGGCGGACGCCCACGCCGGTGGCGTCCGCGATCGCCGCCCAGACCGCCGGGGGCGGCGGCACCGGGCCGCGGGGTGCGGCCAGCGCGGGGACGGCGAGGGCGTCGACCCCCCGCTGCAGGGACGCCACCTCGGCCCGGCAGCGCGCGCAGCCCTCGAGGTGGGCGGCGTCGGCGGCCGGCAGCGGTTCGCGCAGCGCGGCCAGGGCGAGCTGGTCAGGCGTGCAGTGCGGCACCGTCCACCTCCAACCGGGTCCGCAGGCGCTCGAGCGTGCGCCGGATGTGGCTCTTGACGGTGCCCAGGGGCAGCCCGGTGCGGGCGGCGATCTGGCTGTGGGTGAGGTCCTCGAAGAAGGCCATCTCGATGATGCCCCGCTGCGGCTGGCCCAGTTGGTCGAGCTCGCCGAGCAGCAGGACGCGGTCGGCGACGGTGGTGTCGACCGGCGGGTCGCCCGGTTGGGGCCCCGCCTGGGCATGGGCGGCGGCCGCCTCCGCGGTGCGGCGCTGCCGGTCGCGGCGGGCCCAGGTGTCGGCGATCTTGTGCCGGCAGACGCCGACCAGCCAGGCCGGCAGGGGGGCCTGCTCCGGGCGGTAGCCGGCGCGGCCGGTCCAGGCGGAGACGAAGGTCTGCTGGGTGACGTCCTCGGCGTCCGGGCCGGGGCCGAACGCCCGGACTGCCATGCCGTGCACCTGCCCGGCGAAGCGCTCGTAGGCCCAGGCCAGGGCCTGCTCCTCGCCCGCCGCGAAGCGGCGGCCCACCTCGGCGTCGTCCGGCTCCAGGGCCGGGGACTCGGGGGGCACGTGCCCGACCCTAGGCCCTGGCGAGCCGCGCCGTTCCAGTGTCCCGGTCACCGGACGGGCTCCGCGACGACGACCACGTTGTCCCGGTAGCCGCGCAGCTCGGGGAGGAACGGGCCGCCACAGGTGATCAGCACCAGGCGGGCCGGCCCGTCGCGGGTGAACAACCGGTCCAGCGGCAGCGCCTGCTTCTGGACGGTCTCCCGCGACACGACGCGCCACCGCGTGACGGCCCCCGCCGCGTCGGTGACCAGGACGTCGGCGCCGACGGCGGTCGTCCGCAGCGGCGCGAGCACGCCCAGGCCCTGCTCGAGGTCGTCGACGTGGCCGGCGATCACGGCCGACCCGCCGGCTCCGGGTGCCGGCCCGAACCGGTACCAGCCCACGCGGTCGACGTCCCGGGGCAGGTGCATCCGGCCGTCGTCATCTACGCCCACCGCGTCCACTGGCGCCTCGATGCCCACGTCCGGGACGACCAGCGCCACCGGCGGCGGTGCGGCGGGGACCGTGGCCGGGGTGGCCGCCCTCGTCGTGACGCCGGACGGGCCGCCGGATCGGGCCGGTGCCGTCGCCGTGCTGTTCGACGACGGCACCGGGGTGGTCGGAGCGGGGAGCGCCTGCTCCAGCGGTGCGCCCGCAGCCACCGGCTCCCGGGTCACCAGCCAGGCGGACGGCGTACCGACCGCCAGGGCCAGGCCGAGCAGCACGCCGGCGGCAGCGGGTCGCACCATCGGATCGCTCCCCGGTGCGGGTCAGGCCCGCGTGCCGGCCAGGCGGCGGGCAGCGAGACCGGCCGCGGCCAGGCCCGCCACCGACAGGGCGGCCAGCGGCGCAGGGAACGAGTCGTCGTCGGCCAGGCCCGCCGAACCACCGGGGACGCCGGAGGGAGCGGAGTGGGCGCCGGAGACCGTCTGGACGGCGAGCTGGTAACCGGCGGTCTGGGAGCCCCAGGCGTAGACGATCGTGGTCGCGCCCTCGGTCAGCGACAGGTCGGCCGGGCCGATCGCGACGGTGTCGGTGCCGGCCAGCACGACGTCGGCGCTCACGGTGCCGGCGGGCACGGTGAGGGTGGCCTCGTCGGGATTGGCGAGCCCGGGGGCGACGACGGCGCCGCCGGCCCGGACGTCGACTGCCGGGGCCGCCGCGGTGTGCCGGACGACGACGCGCGCCTGCCCCGCCGGGACGGCCGAGGTGTCGTTCACGAACGGGGTGAGCGCCGGCGCGCCGTCGGCGGTCAGGTGCGCGACGACGGTGGCGTTCGCCCCCGCAGGGACGGCGACCCCGTCGGCCGACAGCAGCGGGGCGCCGGAGGCGTCGGGCGCGTCGGCCGGGTACAGGGCGAGGTCGTACTCGCCGGCGGGGAGCTCCAGGGGGTCGGTCAGCGTGCCCGGCTGGAAGTCGTCGATCAGCCGCTCGCCGTCGACGTAGACGTCGACCGGGGTGGCCGGCACACCGTGCAGGACCGAGACGGTGGCGGTGTCGGCGCCCAGCGCCGGGGAGGCCCCGAGGACGAGCAGGGTGCCGGTGGTGCCGGCGGCGAGCACGAGGGCGGTGCGGGTCCGGGTCACGATGCGGTCCTTCCGGAGTGCGGTGGGGTGCCTGTCACCGCTTCTTCCGGCGCGCTCCCGGAGCTGGATGCAGGTGGGGCGGCAGGCGTCCGCCGCGCCGGGAGCGGGACCCGGGCACCGACCGCCTGTGTCCGCGGAAGCTCGTGCTCTGCCCACCTCCGTGGGCAGAGCACGAGCATGCGGGGAAGGACGTGTGGGGTGCGCTGATCGTGCTCTGCCCAGTGGTGTGGGCAGAGCACGAGCGTCCGGGCAGGAAGGTGTCCGGGCAGCGGGCGGCGGCGGGGACGGCCGGGCCAGGGCAGTGGCCGGCGCGGGGTCGGGATCGGCCTCAGGCAGGCACGGACAGGGAGAGGGCGAAGTCGCCGTCCGGGTCGGTCCACCAGTGCGTGAGCGCCAGCCCGGCGGCGGCCAGCTCGGCCTCGACGCCGTCCCGGCGGAACTTGGCCGACACCTCGGTCCGCAGCTCCTCACCGGCGGCGAAGGGGACGTCGAGGTCGAGGCCGGCCACCCGCACCACCTGGTCGACCCGCGACCGCAGCCGCATCTCGATCCACTCCCGCTGCTCGTCCCACAGCGCGACGTGCTCGAACGCGGCCGGGTCGAACGACGCGCCCAGCTCCCGGTTCAGCACCGCCAGCACGTTCCGGTTGAACTCCGCGGTGACCCCTGCCGCGTCGTCGTAGGCACGCAGGAGCCGCTGCCGGTCCTTCACCAGGTCGGTGCCGAGCAGGAACGAGTCGCCCGCCTGCAGGGTGCCGGCCAGCTCGGCGAGGAACGCCGCCCGCGGGCCCGGCTCGAGGTTGCCGATCGTGGAGCCGAGGAAGGCCACCAGGCGCCGTCCCGACCGCGGCAGCTCGCCCAGGTGCCGGGTGAAGTCGCCGACCACCGCGTCCACCTCCACCCCCGGGTACTCGGCGGTGACCGCCTCCGCCGCGCCCCGCAGCACCGACGGGTCGACGTCGACGGGGACGAACCGGCGCAGCGTGCCGGTCCGCTGCAGCGCGGTGAGGAGCAGGCGGGTCTTCTCCGACGTCCCGCTGCCGAGCTCCACGAGCACCTCCGCCTGCGACGCCGCGGCGACCTCCCCGGCGGAGGCGGTGAGGATGGCCCGTTCCGCGCGCGTCGGGTAGTACTCGGGCAGCCGGGTGATCTCGTCGAACAGCTCGCTGCCGCGGGCGTCGTAGAACCACCGCGGCGGCAGCGACTTCGGCGTCGCGGTCAGCCCGGCCAGCGCGTCGGTGCGCAACGCGGCCGTGGCGTCGCCGGGGGCGAGGTGGCTGGTCAGCGAGTTCGGCACGGGGCTCCTCGGGGCGTCAGTCGAGCGGGGTGAGCGTCAGGCCGTCGGGGGTGGCCTCGACCAGGCAGCGGTCCGGGACGTCGGTCCACGCCGGGTCGTCGTCCCACGGCTCGCTGGCCAGGGCGGTGCCCTCGGGGGTCACCAGTGTCGAGAGGGTGTCGCCCCAGGTCGTGGCCAGCAGCCGGGTGCCGTCGGCGGCCAGCAGGTTGATGCGGGCGCCGGGGTCGGCGGCGGCGACCTCGCGCACGACGTCGGCGAGCGCATCCGGGCCGCGGGCGAACACGAGGGCCGCCAGCAGGGCGCTGTCGACGGTCGACTCGGCGTCCCGCACCGGCGGCAGCACCGCACGGTCGACGCGGCCGTTGTGCGACAGCAGCCACCGGCCGTCGGTGAACGGGGCGACCGCGTTCTCCTCCAGCGGCATGCCCGCCGTCGCCGAGCGGACGGCGGCCACCACGCACCCGGAGCTCAGCACCGGGGCCACGGAGGCGAACGACGGGTCCGCCCACAGCGGCCGCGACGACCGCCAGCGCGCCGGCGCCGCCCGGCCGGGGGGGAAGAAGCCGACCCCCCAGCCGTCGGCGTTGACCGTGCCGTACCGCTGGCGGCGCGGCGCCCACGACTGCACGAGCAGGGACGACGGTGGGTCGAGCACCAGCGACGCGAGCGTCCGGGGCCGTCCCAGCCAGGCGAGGTGCCGGCACATCAGGCGTCCCAGGCCAGCCGGAACCCGCTGAACAGCTGCCGGCGGACCGGGTGGTCCCAGTTGCGGAAGCTCGGCCGCAGGATCGACGGCCCCACCGCCCACGACCCGCCCCGCAGCACCTTGTGGTCCCCGCCGAAGAACGGCGCGGAGTAGTCGGCGTAGAGCATCGGCCGGAAGCCCGGCCACGGCTCGAAGGCCGACGAGGTCCACTCCCACACCTCGCCCATGAGCTGCTCGGCGCCGTACGCGGAGGCGCCGGCGGGGTACGCGCCGACCGGCGCCGGCCGCAGCGCCGCGCCGCCCAGGTTGGCCAGCGCCGCCGTCGGCTCCGCGGAACCCCACGGGAAGCGGCGGCGCCGGCCGGTCGACGGGTCCCAGACCGCCGCCTTCTCCCACTCGACCTCGGTGGGCAGCCGCGCCCCGGCCGGGACGACGCCCGTCCCGCCGGCCCACGCCGCGTACGCCTCGGCCTCGTGGAACGTGACGTGCTGGACCGGTTCGTCCGGTGGCACGGCCTCGACGACGCCGAAGCGGGTGCGGGTGCCGTCGGTGCCCCAGAACTGCGGCCGCTCCAGCCCGGCCTCGACCCGGTGCGCCCAGCCGCGGGCCGACCACCACCGCCGGTCGGCGTAGCCCCCGTCGGCGACGAAGGCGGCGTACTCGGCGTTGGTCACCGGTACCCGCCCGATGCGGAAGGCCGGCACGTGGACACGGTGCGCCGGGCGCTCGTTGTCCAGGGAGAACGGCTCGTCGGCGGCGTCCACCCCGAGCACGAACTCCCCGCCGGGCACGGGCACCGACGTGCCCGCCACCCCGGGGCGCCCGGGGGGCAGCGGGGTCCCGACACCCAGCAGGGGCGGACCGGGGCGCAGGTTCAGCGCTTGGAGCATCGTCTCGTCGTGCTGCTGCTCGTGGCTGACCACCATCGCGACGGCGAACGGGTCGTCGTCCGCGCCGCGGCGGTCGAGCCGGTCGAGCACGCGGCCGCGGACCTCCGCGCAGAACGCCCGGGCCTCCACCGGCGGCAGCAGCGGCAGCCGGGAGCGGACGGCGCGCGGCTGGGTGAACGCGTCGTAGAGCACCTCGACGTCGGGCGGCAGCAGGCCGGGGCAGGCGGCGTCGCCACCGCGGAGCAGCCAGAGGTCCTCCTGCTGGCCGATGTGCGCGAGGTCCCAGACCAGCGGACTGAGCAGTGGCGTGTGCTGGGCCAGCAGCTCGGGCTCGTCGTGGTCGGTGAGCCGCAGCGTGCGGTCGCGGGCGGTGGTCAGCTCGCGGGCGAGCAGCTCCCGCAGGTCGCTCATCGGGCCTCCGGTGCGGTCGGGACGGGAAGGGCCGGCGCGGTGGCGGCCAGCAGGGCGGCCGCGGGGCCACCGGCCCGGGCGGCGTCGAGCAGGGCGTGACCAGGGCTGCGCCCGCGGTCGACGAGATCGGCCAGCGCCTCCACCTCCGGCCGCAGCGGCGGCGGGACGGCGTCGCAGGCGGCGGCCAGGCAGGCGCGCGCGGCCGCGTGCAGCGCGGGGTCGGCCAGCCCGGCGGAGGCGGCGCGGTCCCACATGCCGGCCACGGGCGCGCTGGCCGCCGCGGCCCGCTCCGAGGCGGCGGGGGCGTCGGCGAGCGTCGTCGTCACCGCGGCGAGGGCGGGCCACCACGGCTCCGGGGCGGCGTCGAGGTAGCGGATCTCGAGGTAGCCGCGGGGGCGGACCGGCGGGAAGAGCGTGGTCAGGTGGTAGTCCAGGTCCGCCGGGGTGGGGCGCCGGCCGCCCAGCAGGGCCTCGCCGCGCACCCACGCGGCGAACGGCACCCGGGCCCGCACGGGCGCGGCGCCGCCGTGGACGGGGTCGCGGACCAGCATCACCGGGGCGGCCAGGGCGTACTCGGCCCACTCGCCGGCGGGGTCCGCGCCGCCCAGCAGGGGGCCGCACCGCGCCTGGTCGACGTCGCCCCACACCTGCTGCCGGGACGACGCCCAGCCGGTGACCCGCCCTGCGGCCAGGGGTGAGCAGGCCGAGACGGCGACCAGGACGGGGCCCAGCTGGTGCACCAGGGCGACCCGCTCGCTCCACCCGCTCCCCGGCCCGGCCTCCAGGTTGACCTGCAGGGACGCCGTCCCGGACATCATCGCCGTGCCCGCCTCCGCGCAGCCCACGGCGGCGAAGTGGGCCTCCATCGCGGCGTAGCGGGCGGCCGGGTTGACCCGCCGCGGCGGCCGGAGCGGATCGGCGCCCACCGGGGCCAGGCCCAGGCGCTCGGCGGCCAGGGCGGTGGTCAGCACGTCGCGGTCGGCGCGCAGGGCACGCACCGCCGCGGCCACGTCCGGCAGGGGCGGCCCCGACAGCTCCACCTGGCCGCCGGGCTCGACGGTGACCCGGCTGCCCCCGGGCAGGACCGGCACGGCGTCGACGGCTCCGCGGACGCGGGACCACGGCACCCGCGACGCCGGGGCGGCGAGGTCGACCAGGTGCGCCTCGAGCTCCAGCCCGACGGTGCCCACGCGGCCGGGCCGCAGCGCACCGTCGGCGACCTGCGCCCACGCGGTGTCCAGGTCCAGGACTGCCGCGCGCTCCTCGATGACGGGGGCCACGGGCCCCACCCCCTCCAGGTCCGGACCGGTCGGGATCGACCGCGGGTCGGTGCGGGGGCGGCCCCTCGGCCGTCCTCGGGACCCATCGTGCACCCGCCCGCCGACAAGACGGGCCGAGCGGGACCTCCGGGAGGTGTTCGCGCCAGGATGGGCCGGTGGATGCCGACCGGGACCGCGACCGGGAGGGCCGGGCCCGCAACGCCCGCCCGCGCGACGCCCTCGGCCGGCCCCTGCCCTACGGCGCCGCGGGCGTGGAGCGGGCGCCGGAGGGGGTGGTGCGCCCGCCGGCCGAGTCCCTCGTCGAGGCGCAGCGGCTGCTCGACGCCGGCCGCCCCTTCCACGCCCACGAGGTGCTCGAGGACGCCTGGAAGTCCGCCCCCGAGGAGGAACGCCGGCTGTGGCGCGGGCTCGCGCAGCTCGCCGTCGGGCTGACCCACGCCGCGCGCGGCAACGCCACCGGGGCCGCGACGCTGCTCGAGCGTGGGGCGGGCAACGTCGAGGGCTCCGCCGCGGACCCGCCGTACGGGATCGACGCCGTGGGGCTGGTGGCGTGGGCCCGGGCGCTGGCGGCCGACGCGGCCGCCGGCCGGCCTCTGCGGACCGCGGCCCCCCGGCTGCAGGCCGCGGGGGAGCCCCCGACCGGCCCCTAGCCCACCCGTTGTGGTGCAGGGCACACTGCGGGCATGACCGCCTCCACCCCCGCACGCACCCGGGAGGTCTGGGCGGCCGGGGACTACCAGAAGGTCGGGGTCCGGCTGGTGCCGGCCAGCGAGCACCTGGTCGCCGACCTCGCCGTCCGGCCGGGGGACCGGCTGCTGGACGTCGCCGGAGGCACCGGCAACACGGCGCTGGCCGCCGCCCGCCGCGACGCCGAGGTCGTCTGCAGCGACATCGTCCCCGAGCTGCTCGACTACGCCGTCCGCCGGGCCGAGGTCGAGGGGCTGACCTTCGCCACCGAGGCCGCCGACGCCTGCGACCTGCCCTTCCCCGACGCGTCGTTCGACGTCGTCGTCTCCACGTTCGGCGTCGTGTTCGCCGCCGACCCGGCGCGGGCCGCGCGGGAGCTGCTGCGCGTGCTGCGGCCCGGCGGCCGGCTGGGGCTCACCGCCTGGCGGCCGGAGGCGCCCGGCGGCCGGCTGATCGCGCTGGTGGCCCGGCACGACCCCGAGGACGCCACCGGGAACCCGCTGCTGTGGGGCACCCCGGACGGCGTGGACGCGCTCTTCGGCCGCGGGGAGCTGCGCCAGGTCAAGCACGCCGAGCGCACCGTGGAGTTCACCGCGCCCTCGGTCGACGCGCAGTGGCAGCGCTACCGCGACTGGTTCGGCCCCGTGCACGTGGCGTGGCAGCGGCTGGACGACGCCGGCCGGGACGCCCTCGAGCGCGAGTTCGGGGACATGTGGGGCAGCTTCACCCGCGGTGGCGGGCCGGGGATCGTCGTGCCCAACACCTATCTGCAGGTCACCGGCGTGCGGGCCGGGTGAGGGGGAGCGATGAGGAGCTTCGAGGCGGCGGCCCGGATCGAGGCCTCCCCGGACCAGGTGTGGACGCTGCTGACCGACGTCGGCAGCTGGCGGGACTGGGACTCCGGCGTCGACCGGGTGGAGGGCCGGGTCGCGCTCGGGGAGCGGCTGACGCTCTACGCCACGATGATCCGCAGCCGCCCGTTCGTCGTCACCGTCACCGAGCTCCGGCCCCGTGAGGCCATGCGCTGGCGCGGCGGGCTGCCGTTCGGGCTGGCGGTCATCGAGCGCACGTACCGCCTCGACGAGCAGGAGGACGGCGGCACGGTGCTGACCGTGCGCGAGGACCACACCGGCCCGCTGGCCGCCGTGCTGGGCCGCACCACGCCGGACCTCAACCCCTCGTTCCGCCAGTTCTGCGACGGGCTCAAGGCCCGCGCCGAGGGGCGGGTGTCGCGGCCGCCGACCTGAGGCGCCCGACGCCGGGCTCGAACTGGTGCTGGGACCCACACGACCGTTGTGACCGCAAGGCGGTCCGGCGCCGGACGGGGTGGGACCATGGTGCTCGCCATGAGCACCGACACCGCAGCCACGCCCAGCACCGACGACACCTCCCTCGGCGAGCCGGCGACGCCGCCCCGGGGGCCGGTGACCTCGGCCTCGTACTCGATCACCGTGCGGCTCACCGCCGACGGCGACCCGGCCTCCATCGGCCGGATCGCCACCGCGGTCGGCTCGGCCGGCGGCGCGGTCACCGCGATCGACGTCGTCGACTCCCGCTCCGACGGGCTCACCGTCGACGTGACCTGCTCGGCCGCCGACGCCGCGCACTCCGAGGAGATGGTGGACGCGCTGCGCGCCGTCCCCGGGGTGAAGGTCCGCAAGGTCAGCGACCGGACGTTCCTGCTGCACCTGGGCGGCAAGCTCGAGGTCGCCTCGAAGGTGCCGCTGAAGACCCGCGACGACCTGTCGATGGCCTACACCCCCGGCGTGGCCCGGGTCTGCCTGGCGCTGGCGGACAACCCCGACGACGTGCGCCGGCTGACGATCAAGGGCAACACCGTCGCCGTGGTCACCGACGGCTCCGCCGTCCTCGGGCTCGGCGACATCGGCCCGGGCGCCGCGATGCCGGTGATGGAGGGCAAGGCCGTCCTGTTCAAGCGGTTCGCCGACATCGACGCGTGGCCGATCTGCCTGGACACCCAGGACGTCGACGAGATCGTGCGCACCGTGGAGCTGCTGGCCCCCGGCTTCGGCGGCATCAACCTCGAGGACATCGCCGCCCCGCGCTGCTTCGAGATCGAGGCCCGGCTGCGCGAGAAGCTCGACATCCCGGTCTTCCACGACGACCAGCACGGGACGGCGATCGTCGCCCTGGCCGCGCTGCGCAACGCCCTGCGCGTCGTCGACAAGCGGCTCGAGGACGTGAAGATCGTCGTCGCCGGCGGCGGTGCGGCCGGCACGGCGATCGTGCACCTCATGCTCAAGGCCGGCGCCCGCCACGTGCTGGTCTGGGACCGCGAGGGCATCCTCGCCCCCGACGACGAGCGGCTGTCACCGGCCAAGCTGGACCTGGCGCAGCGCACCAACCCCGACTGCGTGCGCGGCGAGCTGCCCGACGCGCTCGAGGGCGCCGACGTCTTCATCGGGGTCAGCGCCGGCAACGTGCTCGACGTCGACGACCTCGCCCGCATGGCCGACCGGGCCGTCGTCTTCCCGATGGCCAACCCGACACCCGAGGTGGACCCGGTCCGCGCCCGGCAGCACGCGGCGATCGTCGCGTCCGGCCGCTCGGACCTGCCCAACCAGATCAACAACGTGCTGGCCTTCCCCGGTGTCTTCCGCGGGCTGCTGGACGCGCGGGCCCGGGAGATCAGCGACGGGATGCTGCTCGCCGCGGCCGAGGCGATCGCCGCGGTGGTCAAGGACGACCAGCTCAACGCCAACTACATCATCCCCAGCGTGTTCGACCCCGAGGTCACCCACGCGGTCGCCGCCGCGGTCGCCGACCAGGCGCGGCACGAGCCCGGCGCCACCGTCACGCTCAACGGGGACGACGAGGGCACCCACTGACGCCGTAGCCGGGCGGTCCTGCACCGGGACCGCCCGGATCGGGGGACGGCGACCGGGGGTCTGAGCGGGCATCATGGCCGGGTGCCCGAGTTGCCCGAGGTGGAGGCGCTGGTCGCGTTCCTCCGCGAGAACGCCGTCGGCCGGGTGGTGACGCGGGTCGACCTCGCCGCCGTCCAGGCGATCAAGACCTTCGACCCGCCGCTGTCCGCGCTCGGCGGCCTCGAGCTGACCGGTGTCGCCCGGCACGGCAAGTTCCTCGACCTCGACGTCTCCGGCCTGCACCTCGTCGTCCACCTGGCCCGGGCCGGCTGGCTGCACTGGCGGGCCGGGCTGCCCACCGCCCCGCCCAAGCCGGGCAAGGGCCCGCTCGCGGTGCGGGTGCACCTGGAGGGCGGGGACGGCTTCGACCTGACCGAGGCCGGCACCCGCAAGGGGCTGGCGGTGTACGTCGTCCGGACGCCGGCCGAGGCGCCCGGCATCGCCCGCCTCGGCCCCGACGCCCTCGAGGTCGACCGGGAGGCGTTCGCGGCGCTGCTGGCCGGCCGCTCCGGGCAGCTCAAGGGCGCCCTCACCGACCAGACGCTGGTGGCCGGCATCGGCAACGCCTACTCCGACGAGATCCTGCACGCCGCCCGCCTGTCGCCGTTCAAGATGGCCGACAAGCTCAGCGACGACGAGGTGGTCCGCCTCTACGACGCGATGCGGGCCACGCTGACCGACGCGCTGGAGCGCCAGGTCGGCCAGAGGGCGGCGACGATGAAGGGCGAGAAGCGGTCCGGGCTGCAGGTGCACGCCCGCACCGGCCTGCCCTGCCCGATGTGCGGGGACACCGTCCGCGAGGTCAGCTTCGCCGACACCTCGCTGCAGTACTGCCCGACCTGCCAGACCGGGGGCAAGCCGCTGGCCGACCGGCGGCTGTCCAAGCTGCTGCGCTGAACGGGGCCGCTCCGTGCTCGTCACCGTCGACCTGTTCAGCGCGCTGATCGACTCCCGCGTGGGCGGGTCGGCGGCGCTCGCGCGGATCACCGGGACCGACGGCGGGCGGCTGTACGACGCCTGGGACGCCGCCAACAAGGCCTCGCAGCGCGACGAGCCCGCCTGGGTGCCGTTCGCCGAGCACAGCCGCCGGGCGCTGGCGGCCGCCTACGCGCAGCTGGGTCTCGCCCGCGACGCCGACGACGACTGCGCCGAGCTGCTGGCCTCGGTGGGCGACTGGCCGCTGTGGCCCGACGTCCCCGAGGGGCTGGCCGCGCTGGGCGGCATCGCCCGGGTCGGCGTCCTGTCCAACGTGGACGACGCCGTCTTCGCCCGCACCCGGGTCGCGCCGCTGGTCGACGACGCCGCCGTCCTCACCTCCGAGCGGCTGGGCGCCTACAAGCCGGCCGCGGAGATCTACCGGCGGGCGCTGCAGCGGGCGGGAGGCCGGCTGACCCACGTGGCGACGTCGGCGCGGGACGTGCGCGGTGCGCTGGCCGCCGGCGTCGACGTCGTCCGGCTGCGCCGCCCGGGTCACGTGCTCGACCCCGACGGCGGGACGCCGCGCCGGGAGGCCGCCGACCTGCCCGAGGTGGCGCGGCTGCTGAGCTGAGGTGGAGTGCCACGGACGCGGGATCCGCGCCCGTGGCACTCCGCTCAGGCCTGGCGCCGGGCCACCAGCCAGGACGCCGCCCGCGCCAGCACCGAGCTGCCCACGCCGGCGTCGCCGTCGTCCCCCGGCTCGTCGACGGCCGAGCCGACCGGCGTCCACCAGTCCTCCAGCGGCGGCGGCGCGAGGACGTCGACCCGCTCCCCGGGCCGCGGCACCGCCACCTGCACCCCCGAGCGACGGGCCGCCGCGCAGAGCCGCTGCACCGGCTCGGCCCAGCGGTGGAAGGCGAGGTTGAACGTCGCCCAGTGGACGGGCACGAGCAGTCCGCCCCCCAGGTCGCCGTGGGCGCGGACGGCCTCCTCCGGCGTCATGTGGATCAGCTGCCACGCGTCGTTGTACGCGCCGATCGGCAGCAGCGTGAGGTCGAAGGGGCCTAGCCGGGCGCCGACCCCGGCGAAGGCGGGGGTGTAGCCGGTGTCCCCGCCGAAGAACACCCGGTGCCGCGGGCCGGCGACCACCCACGAGGCCCACAGCGTGGTGTCACGGGTCAAGAACCGGCCGGAGAAGTGCCGCGCCTCGGTGCAGGTGAGCGTCAGGCCGGCGACCTCGGCCGCGTCGTCCCAGTCCAGCTCGACGATCCGCTCCTCCGGCACGCCCCAGCCGCGCAGGTGCGCGCCGATGCCCAGCGGCACGACGAAGGGCGCGGTCTGCGTGCGCAGCAGCTCCCGCACCGTCGGCAGGTCCAGGTGGTCGTAGTGGTCGTGCGAGACCAGCACCGCGTCCACCGGCGGCAGCTCCGCCAGCGGCCCCGGCGCCGGGTGCAGCCGGGTGGGGCCCAGCAGGGGGGACGGCGAGACCCGCTCGCCCCACACCGGGTCGACCAGCACCCGCCGCCCGTCGACCTCGACGAGCGCGCTGGAGTGGCCGAACCAGGTGACCGCCAGCTCCCCCGCCTCGGCCGGCAGCTCCGGCTGCACCAGCGGCACCGGCCGGGCGGGGAGGCCGGTGTGCCGCTCCTCGTGCATCTGCCGCAGCAGCCCGCGCCGGGCGTTGGCGGGCGGCAGCTGCGGGGTGGTGAGGCGGTTGTGGAAGCGGCCGCCGGCGAACTGCGGGGAGCCCGCGGCGTAGGCCCGCACCTCGCGGCGGCTGGCGCCGAGGGCGGTGGGCAGCCCCCACGCGGCGCGGGCGACCCAGACGGCGGGGCCGGCGAGGGTGGCGACGACGGCGAAGGCGGTGCGACGGGCAGAGGCGGACGGCACGACCGCCAGCATCCCAGCCGGAGTGGTGGGCCCGCCGCGACGGGAGCCCGTGCGTTCGGCGCCGCCCGCGCGATGCGCCCGGCGCCGCCCGCGCGATGCGCCCGGCGTCGCCCCCGCGGGGCGCCTGGCGTTGCCGGCCGCGGGGGTCCGGCCGACGATGGGCCGCGTGACGCCGTCGTCCACCGAGGAGCCGGAGGGTGGGGACCCGGCCTGCTGGCTGCGGCGGGTGTGCCCCGCCTGCGGCCGCCTGGCCGACGAGGACCCGCCCACACGGTGCCCCGCGTGCGGGGAGCTGCTGCCGGCGGAGTGAGCCGGCAGGCTCAGGCCACGCCGCGCAGCCCGGGGACGGCGTCGGCGAAGTCGGCCAGCGCCCGCCGCAGGGCCACCCCGAGCCGGTCGGAGCGCACGTGCAGCTCCTCGCGCAGGTCCAGGGGCAGACCGTGGTCGGGCAGCAGGGCCTGGACGGCGAGGTCCTCGGCGAGCACCTGCCGCTGGATGCCGACCTCGCGGGCGACGTCGTCCGGCCAGGGCAGCCGGGCGCCGGGACCCGCGGACAGCAGCATCCGGGTGTAGACGCGGGTCGAGTCGGCGTCCTCCGGCTGGAGCAGGCAGAGGACCGTCGTCACGGCCCCGGTCTCCGGGGAGTCCAGCCGCAGGCGCAGCTGGAACGGGGCCCGGAAGGTGTAGGTGGCCCGGCGCCGGACCGGCGGCCCGTCGATCCCGTCGGGGTGGTGCGGGGTCTCGTACGGCCGCTCCAGGGCGGCCCGGAACCCGCCGCGCTCGGGGGTGACCTCGAACGGCGGGACCTCCGCCTCGTCCGGCCGGCCGCCGATCCGGCTGTGCACGAACGGGGCGTGCGCGACGTCGAGGAACGTGTCGGCCAGCGGCCCGGCCGGCCCGGGCGAGCGCACGGGGGGCAGCCAGGTGCTCACGAAGCGCCGGTCGCCGTCCTCGGGCACCTCCAGCGGCACGTCCCGTGGCTGCGCCGGCGCCAGCCACACGACGCCGAGCCGTTCCCGCACCGCGAACGCCGGGGCGTCGGCCTGCAGCCCCTCCTCGGTGCGGCGGAGCAGCCAGGTCCGGCCGAGGAGCCGCACCTGCAGCCACCCGCCGGCGCGCAGCTCGCCGGACAGCGCCACCGGGTGCCACGCGTGCTCCAGCGCCGGCTCCAGGTTCCCGAACACCGGCCCGCTCGGCTCCGGCGGCGGCGGTGCCGGCTCGGTGACGGTGCCGGCGGAGGGCCGCGGCGGGACGGCGACCGCGGTGCGCTCGGGCGCCAGCCAGATCCAGCCGTGCCGCTCGTCGACGGCCCACGGCAGCGCCAGGTCGGCGCGCGGGGGCGGGGTGCCGTCGCCGCCGAGCGAGGGGATCGACGCGCACCGGCCCTCGCCGTCGAACCGCCACCCGTGGTACGGGCACTGCAGCCGGCCGTCGGTCACCGTGGCCGCGGCCAGCGGGACCAGCCGGTGCGGGCAGCGGGCGGGGAAGGCGCTCACCTCACCGCCGGGCCGCAGGCGGACAACCACGTACGCCCGCCCACCGGCGCCCACCGGTACCGGCGTCGTCCCGACCTCGCCCGCCCGCGCCACCGGGAACCAGCCCGTCGACGTGCCTCCGGATGCAGCCATGCCCCATTGCAGCGTCCGCGCGTTCCCGTGCCGTTACGCCCGTCGGACGGTCGTGCGACACGGATCGGTCTCGACGGGGAGACTCCGCGGTGAGTGCTCTCTACAGTGACCTCGATCACGATTCTCGCTGGTCACCGGTCCCACAGGGGAGGACGCACCGTGACACCACCCGCAGAACGCAGGCTGCTCACACCGGAGGAGTACCGCGAGGCCCAGAACTCACCCGAGTTCGCCGAGCTGAAGCGGCGGTTCCGTCGGTTCGCGTTCCCGATGACCGTGGCCTTCCTGGCCTGGTACCTGCTCTACGTGCTGCTCTCGACCTACGCGCCGGGCTTCATGTCCACCCCGGTGTTCGGCAACGTCAACCTGGGGATCGTGCTGGGCCTCGCGCAGTTCGTGACGACCTTCGTCATCACGCACCTCTACGTCGCCCACGCCGACCGGCGCACCGACCCGATCGCCGACGAGATGCGGGAGCGGCTGGAGCACCACGACTACGCCCGCCACCGGGACGCGTCGGTGGGCGGGGAGGTCACCCGTGATCGTTGACGTGCTCGCCGCCGACAGCGGGACGATCGGCAACCCGGCGATCAACATCGCGATCTTCGGGGTCTTCGTCGCCATCACCCTGGTCATCACCTTCCGGGCCAGCCGCACCAACAAGAGCGCCGCGGACTACTACGCGGCCGGCCGCAACATCAGCGGCACCCAGAACGGGCTGGCCATCGCCGGCGACTACCTGTCGGCGGCCTCGTTCCTCGGCATCGCCGGCGCCATCGCCGTCTTCGGCTACGACGGGTTCCTCTACTCGATCGGCTTCCTCGTCGCCTGGCTGGTGGCGCTGCTGCTGGTCGCCGAGCTGATGCGCAACACCGCGCGCTTCACCATGGCCGACGTGCTCGCCTTCCGGATGCGGCAGGGGCCGGTGCGGACGGCGGCGGCGATCTCCACCCTCGCGGTGTCGCTGTTCTACCTGCTGGCCCAGATGTCCGGCGCGGGCGGGCTGGTGACCCTCCTGCTCGGCGTCACCGGCGAGGCGGCGCAGGCGCTGGTCGTCGTCCTGGTGGGCGCGCTGATGATCATCTACGTGCTCGTCGGCGGCATGCGCGGCACCACGTACGTGCAGATCATCAAGGCCTCGCTGCTCATCGCCGGCGCCCTGGTCATGACGCTGTGGGTGCTGGCGCAGTTCGGGTTCAACCTGTCCGCGCTGCTCGGGGCCTCGGTGGACAACGCCGTCGAGGGCCGCGACGTGCTGGCGCCCGGTGCGCAGTACGGCGCGACCGGGACCTCGAAGCTGGACTTCGTCTCCCTCGGCCTGGCCCTGGTGCTGGGGACGGCGGGCCTGCCGCACGTGCTCATGCGCTTCTACACCGTGCCGACGGCGAAGGACGCCCGCCGCTCGGTGGTCTGGGCGATCTGGCTGATCGGCATCTTCTACCTGTTCAGCCTGGTGATCGGCTACGGCGCGGGTGCGCTCGTCGGCCCGGAGCGGATCCTCGGCGCCCCGGGTGCGGTGAACTCCGCGGCCCCGCTCCTGGCCTTCGAGCTCGGTGGCACCGTGCTGCTGGGCATCATCGCCGGCGTCGCCTTCGCCACGATCCTCGCCGTCGTCGCCGGCCTGACGATCACCGCGTCGGCGTCCTTCGCGCACGACGTCTACGCGTCGGTGATCAAGAAGGGCAAGGTGCCGCCCAACGGCGAGGTGCGGGTCGCCCGCATCACCGCCGTCGTCATCGGCGCGATCGCCATCGGGCTGGGCATCCTGGCGCTGCAGGCCGGCCTGAACATCGCCTTCCTCGTGGCGCTGGCCTTCGCCGTCGCCGCCTCGGCGAACCTGCCGACCATCCTCTACACGCTGTTCTGGAAGCGCTTCACCACCCAGGGCGCGCTGTGGTCGATGTACGGCGGGCTGATCGCCTGCATCGTCCTGATCATCTTCTCGCCGGTGGTGTCGGGGGCGCCGATCGTCGAGGCGACCGGCAAGAGCACCTCGCTGATCCAGGGCGTCGACTTCTCCTGGTTCCCGCTCTCCAACCCGGGCATCGTCTCCATCCCGCTGTCGTTCTTCCTCGGCTGGCTGGGCACCGTCCTGTCCAAGGAGCGCCCGAACGAGGAGAAGTGGGCGGAGCTCGAGGTGCGGGCGCTCACCGGGATCGGCGCGGAGAAGGCCGTCCAGCACTGAGGAAGGACCCCGTGCCCCCCACCGCTCGCAGGCTCGCGGCGGGGGCCCTGCACGGGGGCCTGAGCCGAGGCGCGCGTCCCCGGGTGGGGGCGCGCGCCTCGCGCGGTTCAGGCGGCGGCCCGGGCCGGGGCGGTGTCGGGTGCCAGGACGGCGTCGACGCCGGGGGCGGCCGGAGCGGGCGCGACCCCGGCGCGGCGGTGCCGGACGGCCCAGCGGGTGACGAGGCCGGCGAGGACGACGAGACCGGCCACGGCGTGCTCGCCGGGCGCGGTGACCGCGACGGCGACGGCCGCGGCGTAGACCACCGTCAGCAGGACGGCGGGGAGGTGCAGGTGCACGGTGCTCCCTCCGGGGGCGGGTGGAGGCGTCCCGCCGGCCGGTGACCGGGTCGTGGGGGACCCGGTCACCGGCACGGCGACGGCGCAGGACGGGACGGGTGAGCCGGCCTACTTGAGCAGGTCCTTGGCCTTCTGCAGCATCGACTGCCCCGGCTGCTGGGGCGTCGGGAACAGCCGCGGGTCACCCGGGGGCAGGATCGGCGCGTCGGCGGTGGCCTCGATCGGCCGCGCGGAGAACTGGCCGCGGCCGTCGACGGACGGGCCGGACGCCCAGCGACCCGCGGCCGCCTCCGGACCGTCGGAGGCGTCGATGAAGGTGTAACCGAGGTCGGCGACCTCCTCCTCCAGCGGGAACGCCTCGGGCACCGGGATGCCCTCGAGCCCGTCGTCCTTGAGCTCCTCGATGGCGGCCAGCCACTGCTGCTGGTGGTAGTGGTCGCGGGTGATGAGGAACCGCAGCAGGTCCTTGACGCCGGGGTCGTCGGTCATGTTGTAGAGCCGGGCCACCTGCAGCCGACCCTGCATCTCGGCGGTCGCGTTGTACATGAAGTCGGCCATGAGGTTGCCGCTGGCGGTGACGTAGGCGCCGGTCCAGGGGTTGCCCATGCTGTCCATGTAGGAGGCGCCGGCGCCGTTGACGATCGGGTGCTGCGGGTTGTGCTGCCCGTACCCGGCGGCGGCCTCCTTGGTGCGGTCGGCGGCGTCCGGCTTGAGCGGGATGTGGTCGAGCAGCCGGTCGATCATCGTCACGATCATCTCGACGTGCGCCAGCTCCTCGGTGCCGATGGCGAGGAGCAGGTCCTTGTACTTGCCGGGCAGCCGGCAGTTCCAGCCCTGCAGCAGGTACTGCGTGGCGACGGTCATCTCGCCCCACTGACCGCCCAGCACCTCCTGCATCTTGCGGGCGAAGTCCGGGTCGGGGCCGTCGGGCTTGGCCTCGTACTGCAGGGCGTGGGTGTGCGTGAACATGCGCGTGTTCTCCCTGGCGTCGTCGCGTCCCCGCTCGTGCGGGACACCAGGGACCTGCCCGCGCCCGGTGGCCCGCCCGTGCCGAGCGGTGGCCCCCGCGTGCCAATCGACGGCGTCCCGTGGGGACACCTGCCGGGGCCTCAGCGGTCGGGCAGCTGCACGGTCAGCGTGAGCGACCGGCCACCGACGTCCCACACCACACGCCCGCCGAGTTCCCGGCTCTGCCGCCGCACCGACCACAGGCCGAGGCCGGTCAGGTCCGGCGGCGGCAGCTCGGTGCGGAGGTGGCCGATCAGCCGCTCGGGCCGGGCGACGGCCTGGGTGAGGGCGAGGTCGACCCAGCCGGGCCGCCGCGTGACCGCCAGCCGCACCGGGGCACCGTCCCCGTGGCGGTGGGCGTTCTCCAGCAGGTTGACCAGGATCCGCTGGACGCGGGCGTCGGCCACCGCGACGTCCTCCGCTCCTCCGCCGAACCGCACCGTGAGCTGCCGCTCGGGCAGGCCGGCGGTCGTGACGGAGACGCGGACGACGTCGCCCAGTGCGCGGGCGCCGCGGCCGCGGGAGACCGCCCCGCCGGTGGCCGCCGCCGTGCGCAGCATCGACGACAGGTGCGCGGTCTGGGCGCGGGCCAGCTCCAGCAGCTCGACCGGGTCCGCCGACGCGCTCCCGAGCGAACCGAGCGCCGCCTCCAGGGAGGCCAGCGGGGTGCGCATGTCGTGGCACAGCGCCCGGACGACGGCGTCCTCGGGACTGGGTGCCCGCTCGTCCGGGACCTCGGGCCGTGGCCGGCGCAGGTGCGCGTGCACACGGTGGAGCAGGTCGGCGAGCAGCCGGGGGTGGGGACGCGTCGATGGGTTGGCGGCCAGGGTCATGGGCACCTCCGACGTGCGGTCCGGTCAGCAGCGCACCGGAGCGCAGTGACCGTGTGGGGGGATCCGGTTGACCGACGCCGGGGCTGAGCGCCGACCCGTCGACGTCGTGCTCGTCGACGACCACCCGCTGTTCAGCCGCGGGCTGGCTCTGCTGCTGCCCGAGGTGAGTGACGGGCGGGTGAGGGTCGCGGGGACGACGGATGACGCCTCCGCGGCAGCCGCGCTGGTCCGCCGGCACCACGCCGACGTCGCCGTGATCGACCTGCACATGCCCCCGCCGGGCGGGACGCGGGCGATCGCCGCGGTGCGCCGGGCCGATCCGATGGTCCGGGTCGTGGCGATGTCGGGGCTGGCCGAGGCCGACGGGGCCATCGAGGCGCTGCGCGCGGGCGCGGCCGGCTTCCTGCCCAAGACCGCCGATCCCGAGGCGCTCGTCCGGCCGCTGCTCGCCGTCCTCGACGGCTGGTCGGTCGTGCCGGAGGACCTGCTGCGCCGGCTGCTCGAGGACGCTGCCCCGACCGGCGAGAAGGGCCTCGCCGAGCGCCTGACCGCCGACGAGCGACGGCTGTGGCGGCTGGTCGCCGACGGCGCCAGCACCATGGAGATCGCCACCACGCTGCACGTCTCCGAGCGCACCGCCAAGCGGCTGGTGGCCCACCTGCTGCGCAGTCTCGGCGTCGCCACCCGGGTGGAGGCGGCCGCGCTGGCCGGCCGGGTGAACCTGGACAGGGGCGCCGGTCGCCCGCAACGGTGAGTTGCATTGGCAACCGGCCACGGGTGCATGAGGGCACCGCTACCCGACCACCTCGCTCGCCACGCGTGGCTAGGGTCGGGCCGGTGAGCGCGCGGATCGTCCTCCTCGGTGCCACCGGCTACACCGGATCCCGCACGGCGGAGGCCCTCGCCGCCCGCGGCGCCCGCCCCGTGCTCGCCGGGCGCGACCCCGTCCGGCTCGCAGCGCTGGCCGGCCGGCTCGGCGGGCTGGAGACCGCGCGGGCCGACGTCACCGACCCGGCATCCGTACGGGCGCTGCTCGGCACCGGGGACGTGCTGGTCAGCACCGTGGGCCCGTTCCTCCGGCTCGGCGGGGCGGCGGTCGAGGCCGCCGTCGACGCCGGCGCGGCGTACCTCGACTCCACCGGCGAGCCGCCGTTCGTCCGCCGGGTGTTCGACGACGCCGGGCCGCGGGCCGCAGCCACCGGCGCCGGCCTGGTCCCCGCCTTCGGCCTGGACTACGTGCCGGGCACGCTCGCCGGCGCGCTGGCGCTGGTGGAGGCCGGCGACCGGGCGCACCGCGTCGACGTCGGGTACGCGCTCGACGGCACCTCCGGGCAGGCGTTCTCCCGCGGCACGCTCGTCTCGCTGGCCGGCGTGCTGCTCGAGCCCGGGTTCGCGTTCACCGGCGGGCGGCTGGAGGAGGAGGCGGCCGGCCGGCGGCTGTGGCGGTTCGAGGCCGCCGGGCGGCCCCGCCGTGGTCTGTCGGCCGGCGGCTCCGAGCACCTGACCCTGCCGGGGCTCGCCCCGGGGCTGCGCGAGGTCGGCGTGTACCTGGACTGGTTCGGCGCGCTGACCCCGATCGCCCACCAGCTGGCCCCGCTGGGGCCGCTGGCCGGGCGGCTGCCGCTGGTCCGCCGCGGCGCCCAGCAGCTGGCCGCGCTGGTGGGCGCCCGCGTGGGGGAGGCCCCGTCGGAGCGCACCCTCGCCGAGGCGCGGACCCGCACCGTCGCCGAGGTCCGGGACGCCGGCGGCGCGGTGCTGAGCCGGGTGGAGCTCGCCGGCCCGGAGCCCTACGGCCTGACCGCCGAGCTGCTGGCCTGGGGAGCCACGCAGGCCGCCGAGCACGGCCTGCGGGGCACCGGCGCGCTCGGGCCGGTGCAGGCGTTCGGGCTGGAGGCGCTCACCGCGGGCGCCGCCGCGGCCGGGCTGCACCGGGCATGAGCGCCGTCGCCTGCGTCGACATCGGCTCGACCTGGACGAAGGCCGCGCTGGTGGGGCTGCCCCGCGGCGACCTCCTCGCCACCGCCCAGGCGCCCACCGACCGGGGGGACGTCGTCCGCGGGGTGCTCGCCGCGACCGCCGGCTTCCCCGAGGCGCCGGTGCTCGCCTGCTCCAGCGCCGGCGGCGGGTTGCGGCTGGCGGTGGTCGGCTACGAGGAGCTGATCAGTGCCGAGGCCGGGCACCGGGCGGCGCTGTCGGCCGGTGCCCGCGTGGTGCACGTGGCGGCCGGGCGGCTGACCGGCGAGGCGGTGGCGCGGCTGGCGGCGGCCGACCCCGACGTCGTCCTCCTGGTCGGCGGCACGGACGGCGGGGAGGCCTCGGTGCTGCGGCACAACGCGGCGGTCCTCGCCTCATCGGCTCCGCTGCAGGGTCCCGGTGCGAGTCTGCGAGTGCTGGGGGGCAGCGGGGTCCTTCCGCGGTCCGTCCCGGTGGTCCTGGCGGGCAACGCCGCCGTCCGCGACGAGGTCGCCGCGGTGCTCCGGGCCGGCGGGCGGCCCGTGACCGTGACCGACAACGTGCTGCCCGACATCGGCCGGCTGGCGCCCGAGCCGGCGCGGGCGGCGATCCGGGAGGTCTTCCTCCGGCACGTCATCGGCGGGGACCGGCTCTCGACCGACCCCCGGCTCCGGGAGTGGGTGCGCACGGTGACCCCCGACGCGGTGCTCGCCGGGGTGGGCGTGCTGGCGGCGACGCGGTCCGGGGGACCGGCGCCGGGCGTGGTGGTGGTGGACGTCGGCGGCGCCACCACCGACGTGTACTGCGTGCCCGACCCGGACGCCGAGCAGGCGACGCTCGGCCGCGAGGCGGTCGGCGTCCCGGCCGCCCGCCGCACGGTGGAGGGCGACCTCGGCGTCGAGGCGAGCGTCGGAGCGCTGCGCGCGGCCGCGGCCGCCGAGCAGGTGCCGGTCCCCGGTGACGCCCCGCTCGACCTGGGCGCCGCGGCGGCCACGATCGCGCTGCGCCGGCACCTGCGCGCCGAGGCGGCGTACGGCCCGGGCGGCGCGGGCGCGCGGACCTGCGGCCTCGTCGTCCTCTCCGGCGGGGTCTTCCGGCGTGCGGACCCCGCCGCGCTGGCCGCCGCGATCACACGGATCGCCGCCGACCGCGGGGGAGCCGGCGGCGTCCTGGCCGACGCGGAGGTGCTCGTGGACCGGCGTTACGTGCTGGCCGCGGCCGGCCTGCTGGCGTCCGGCAGCCCGGACGCCGCCACCGGGCTGCTCACGCGCGCAGGGTCCGCGCCCACGTCCCCGACGACGCGGCCGCGGTGAAGCCGGCGACGTCGTCGGCGGCCATGTCGACGGCCGCGTAGCCACCGCTGCCCGCGCCGACGCACGCCACGACCGTGGCCACCCCCTGCCGGCGCTGGAAGACGCTCTGCCGGACCTGCCACCCCACGACGGCCCGCCGCTGCAGCACCGCCTGCTCGCGCACCAGCCAGCCGCTGCGCACGCTGAACGTGCGGGGGCCCGCCGCGTGCCCGAGCGAGTGGTAGCGGCCGATCCCCATGGGGACGCCGAGGGCGGTGAGCACTCCGCCGGCGGCGAGCAGCCACCACCAGCCGAGCGTGGCCGTGGCGACGGCCCCGGTGGCGGTCAGCAGCAGGCCGCTGAGCACCGCGCGGACCAGCCGTCGGCGCCGCGCCGCGGGCGGGTGGGCGACCAGCGGTCCGGGCTCGTCGACCAGGCGGCGCAGCAGTGCCTCGGCCTCCGTGCGCGGGCCCAGCGGCAGCAGCTGCCCCCGCCGGTTCGCCTGGCCGAGGCCGGTGACCAGCGCGTTGACCCGAGCGGCGCGCACCCAGCGCATGCCGAGGCCCTCGCTGAGGGTGCCCCCGCGGATGCGGTCGACCTCGAGCTCGGTGTGCCGCCGGGTGAGCAGCCCGCGGACGGCGACCAGCGTGGCGCCGCGCCGCACCAGCCGGAATCGCCAGTTGACCAGCGCGGCGCCGACCACCGCGGCGAGCGCCAGCAGCACGACCGCGAGCACCGCGGCGACCACCAGCAGCTGGACGTCGGAGAGGTCGGGGCCGTCGAGCTCGGGGACCAGCGAGTCGGGCAGCTCGTCGAGGAACCGGAACAGCGTGCCGACGGCGGCCATCGGCACGACGAGGTAGCTGCCGACCAGCGGGGCGTACAGCAGCCAGCGGTTGTCGAAGCGGGCGAACTCCTCCTCGAGGACCTCCTCGGCGACGCCGTCCGCCGGTGCGGGGACGCCGGCCGGTGCGGCGCCCCGGCGGGCCAGCAGCGTCGCGCGCAGCCGGTCGCCCTCGGCCCGCGGGACGCCGTCGACGACGACCTCCTCGCCGTTGACGCCCACCGCGCCGGCCGCGGCGTCGATGCGCACGCGCACCAGCCCGAACACCCGGTGCAGCGGCGGCGTCTCGACCTCCACGCCGCGGATGCGGTCGTTGGGCACCGTCCGCACCGAGCGGGCCAGCAGCCCGCGGGTCACGACCACCGCGGTGGGCCCGTCGGCGTAGCTGAACCGCCACCAGCTGAGGACGGCGGCCGCCAGCGAGAGCGCGGTGATCGCCGCGGCCAGGACGACGACCGTGGTCAACCCGTCGTCCAGACCGGTGACCGCGACGACGGGGATCAGCACCGGCACCAGCTGCCGGGCCTGCCGGAAGGTGGCGGTGTGCACGGCCACGATCCACGGCGAGGTCCGCCGGCCGGGCGGCGCCGGAGCCGGGGGTCCGCTCACGGTGCCCTCCGGCTCGCCGCCGCGGAGCGCTCCGCTCCTCGCTCGTTCCTCGCCGCGATGCTCGCGCTCCTGTCCGCTCACGTCGCCTCGTCGCGGACCAGCTCCGCGCGCCGGGCGAGGTCGTCGGCGACCCGGGCGGCGACGTCGGCCTCCAGGTGCCAGACCCGCACGGTGCCCTGGCTGGAGGCGGTGAGCACCGCGACGGTGGCCAGGCCGAACAGCTGCTGCAGCACGCCGCGGGTGACGTCGACGGTCTGGATGCGCGAGACCGGCACCAGCGTCCAGGTGCGGGTGAGCCAGCCGGTGAGGGTGTAGACCGCCTCCTCGGTGACCTCCCACCGGTGCACGCGGTGGCGGAACCACGGCCGGATGCCGATCGCCACCACGGCGTAGCCGGCCACCAGCGTCGACAGCACCCAGCGCAGCACCGGCACCGGGCCGCCGACCGGGACGAACAGCACGAAGGCGGTGACCAGCGCCCCGTAGAACAGCGCGCCGAGCACGCCCTCGACGACCCACAACCCGATCGCGGAGCGGGACAGGGCCCAGGCGGGGTCCCGCACGGGGGCGGTGGCGTCGGTGCTCATCGCGGCCCATCCTCGCAGCCCGGCACTCCGTGGCCGCGTGTCACGATGGGGTGCGTGATGCCGCAGCAGGTCCCGACCGTCTCCGCCAGCGAGCTCCCCGAGGACGCCGTCGTCCTCGACGTCCGTGAGGACGACGAGTGGGTGCACGGGCACATCGAGGGTGCGACGCACATCCCGATGGGCGAGGTGCCGTCCCGTCTCGACGACCTGCCCGAGGGCGATCCGCTGTACATCGCCTGCCGGGGCGGGGGCCGCTCGGCGCGGGTCGCCGCGTGGCTGAACGCCAACGGCTTCGACGCGGTGAACGTCGGCGGCGGCATGGGCGAGTGGGAGGCGGCCGGCCGGCCGATGGTGAGCGAGACCGGCCGGCCGCCCTTCGTGCGCTGACAGCCGCGGGAGCAGCGCCGGCGAGCGAGGAGCGGACCGCTACCGGCCCTCGAGCGGGAACTCCGCGAAGCGGGCGCGCAGGTCCTTCTTGGAGAACTTGCCGACGCTGGTCTTGGGCACCTCGTCGATGAACGTCACCGCGTCCGGCAGCCACCACTTGGCCACCTGCGGCTTGAGGTGCTCGAGCACCTCGTCGGCGCTCATCTCCTCGCCCTCCTTGAGGACGACGCAGGCCAGCGGACGCTCGTCCCACTTCGGGTGCGGGATGCCGACGACCGCGGCCTCCTTGACCTTCGGGTGGCTCATGATCGCGTTCTCGAGGTCGACCGAGCTGATCCACTCACCGCCGGACTTGATGAGGTCCTTGGTGCGGTCGGCGATGCGGATCGAGCCGTACTCGTCCATCGCGGCGACGTCGCCGGTCCTCATCCAGCCGTCCGGCGTCGACAGCTCCACGCCGGCGTCGGGGTTGTAGTAGTCCTGCGCGCACCACGGCCCGCGCACCTGCAGCTCTCCGGTGGCCTCGTCGTCCCACGGCTGCGGCTCGAACGTCTCGGCGTCGACGATGCGCGCCTCCACACCGAGGAACGGGATGCCCGCGCGCGCCCGCTGGCTGGCCTTGGTGTCGTCGTCGGCGTCGGCGTAGCGGCGGGGCAGGATGCCCGACGACGCCACCGGGTGGGTCTCGGTCATGCCCCACGCCTGCAGGATCGGCAGGCCGACCTGCTCGCGGTAGGCCTCGCTCAGCGCCCGCGGCACCGCCGATCCGCCGCACCCGATCTCCCGCAGCCGGTGCGACCGGCCGGCCAGGTGCGGCAGCACGCCCTGCCAGATCGTCGGGACGCCGGCGGTGAAGGTGACGCCCTCCTCGACGATGAGGTTCGCGAGCGCCTCGGGCTGCATCATCGGGCCCGGCATGACCAGCGAGGCGCCGGCGGCGGGCGCGGCCTGCGCGATGCCCCAGGCGTTGGCGTGGAACATCGGCACGACCGGCATGGCGACGTCCTGGATGCCGAGGCCGAAGGCGTTGGGCGCCATCACCCCCATGGTGTGCAGCCAGGTCGAGCGGTGGCTGTAGACGACGCCCTTCGGGTTGCCCGTGGTACCGCTCGTGTAGCACATCGACGCCGCGCGCCACTCGTCCTCGACGTGGAAGTCGACCGGCTGCGCCTCGGCCAGCAGCGCCTCGTAGTCGAGCACCCGCGGGTCGTCCGGGATCTCGTTGGAGCCGCCGTCGTCCATGACCACGACCTGCCTGACCGTCTTCATCGTGTCGATCAGCGGCCACAGCAGTGGCAGCACGGTGCGGTCGACGAAGACGACCTCGTCCTCGGCGTGGTTGGCGATGTAGGTCAGCTGCTCGGGGAACAGCCGGATGTTGAGGGTGTGCAGCACCCGGCCGGTGGACGGCGCGGCGAAGTACAGCTCCAGGTGGCGCTGGCTGTTCCAGCCGAACGTGCCCACCCGGCCGTCGGCGCTGATGCCGAGGGTGTCGAGCACCCCGCCCAGCTTCCGGGTGCGCTGCGCCCACTCCGCGTACGTCGTCCGCGTGGTGCCGCCCGGCCCGGCCGTGGCGATCGTCCCGTCGCCGTAGTGCTGCTCGACGTGCCGGAAGATCGCATCGATGGTCAGGGGGTAGTCCTGCATCAGCCCACGCATGGTCTGGATCGTGCCAGTGACCTGGCCCACGTTCTACCGCTCGGGCGGGGAGGGGGCGGCGCGACGGTCACCCACCTCGCGGTGTGGTCGCCGTCCTCGCGGTGTACCGCGTGGCAGGCGGCACCGAGCCGTCAGGGGTCCCGCCTCGGCCCGGGCGCCGAGTGCGTCAGCGGCCGAGGACGACGGGCAGCCGCGCCAGGCCGCGGATCACGAACTCCGGACGCCGCACCGGCTCGCCGCCGAGCTCCAGCCGTGCGGTGCGGTCGAGCAGCGCGCCGAACGAGGCCTGCAGCTCGACCCGGGCCAGCGGCGCGCCGATGCAGAAGTGGACGCCGGCGCCGAAGGTGATGTGCGGGTTGTCGGTGCGGCCGACGTCGAGGGTCTCCGGGTCGGCGAACACGGCGGGGTCGTGGTTGGCCGAACCCAGCAGCGCGGCGATCTTCTGCCCCTCGCGGACGGTCACCCCGGCGATCTCGACGTCCTCGGTGGCGGTCCGCTCGAACAGCTGCAGGGGCGAGTCGAAGCGCATGAGCTCCTCGATCGCCGTCGGCAGCAGCGCCCGGTCCGCGCGCAGCCGGGCCAGCTGGTCCGGGTGGCGCAGCAGGGCGAGCAGGCCGTTGCCGGTGACGTTGACCGTCGCCTCGTGGCCGGCGTTGAGCAGCAGGATGCAGGTGGTGACCAGCTCGTCCTCGGTGAGCCGGTCGCCCTCGGTGTCGCGCACCGTGACCAGGTGGCTGACCAGGTCGTCGCCGAGGTGCTGACGGCGGTCGGCGGCCAGCTCGCGCAGGTAGGCGACGAACTCGCCGGCGGCGCGCTCCGCGGCCTCCTCGACGGCCGTCGTCCGCCCGTACTCGTACATCTTCACGATGGCGTTGGACCACGGGCGCAGCAGCGGCCGGTCGGCGTCCGGCACGCCCAGGAGCTCCGCGATGACGTCGACGGGCAGCTGCTCGGCCATGCCCGAGAGGACGTCGACCGGCTCGGACCCGCCGGAGCGCTCCACCAGCCCGTCGACCAGCCGGCCGGCCAGCTCCTCCACCCACGGCCGCAGCCGCTCCACGTGGCCACGGGCGAACGCGGTGCTGATCAGCCGCCGCAGCCGGGTGTGGTCCGGGGGCTCCATCTCGAGGATGGCGTTGCGGTGGATGAGGTTGAAGTCGCCGAACCGCTCGGCCGGCTCCCTGTCCCGCCAGATCCGGCCCAGCCGGCGGTCGCGCAGGACGGCGTTGGCCTCCGCGTGGCCGAAGGCGAGCCACAGGCCCAGCTCCTCGTGCCACTGGACCGGTGCGGCCGCGCGCGCCCGGGCGAAGGCCGGGTAGGGGTCGGCGACGACGTCGGGGTCGGTGAGGTCGAGCAGGGGGGCGGTGCTGGTCACCCTCCGGAGCCTAGAAGGGCCGCAGTGAGCACCCACCTAGGCTCGTCCCCATGGCCCGCTCCGCGACCCGCAAGCGCTCCGCTGCCCCCGCCGCCACCGACGGCGGTGTCAACCCCAAGGCGCCCTGCCCCTGCGGCTCCGGCCGCCGGTACAAGCACTGCCACGGCTCCGGCTACGCCCCGCCGGTCACCCGCCCGTTCGAGGGGCTGCCCGGCGAGCCGCACTGGGTGGCCCTGCGCGAGCTGGTGCCCGCGGCGACCGCGCCGCTGAAGACCGCCGACGGCCGGGAGGTCACCCTGGCCAGCGTGCTGCCCGGCGGCGCCCCGGCGCTGGTGCGGGCCAACGGGGAGATCCTGCTCGGCGTCCAGCTGCAGGCCTCCTCCGACGACGTCAGCCGCGACCTCGGGACGGCGCTGGCCGCGGCGCTCGAGGCGCCGAAGGGTGCGCCGGTCGAGCCCGGTCCGATCGGTGGCGCCGGCTCGGCGGGGCCCCGGCTGCAGGAGCTGCTCGACCTCGACGCGCCGCTCGAGGTGACCGTGCACGCCGACTTCGGGTTCTGGCTGGAGGGCACCGACGCCGGGCCCGCCGCGAGGGCCGGGCTGGAGCAGGCCAACGCCGCCGTGCTGCCCACCGAGCTGCTGCCCGGCCTCGGCGCGGCCTACTGGGTGCGGCCCGGGGGCGAGCGGGCGCACCTGCGCTGGGTCCGCCCGGAGGCCGAGGAGCCGCTGCTCGACGCCCTGGCCAGGCTGCGCGCCGCCGAGCAGATCACCCTCGGGGAGAGCACCCGGTACGCCGGCGCCTTCCGTGCCCACGGGCTCGTCGTCCCGGTGTGGGACCTGCCGGCCGACGCCCCGGCCGCCGAGTGGGCCGGCCCGGCCCGGGAGTTCGGGGAGCGACTGGAGCAGGCGCTGGCCGTCACCGACCCGCTCACCTCCGACGAGCGCCGGGCCCGCGCGGGCCTGCTCTCCCGCCAGATCACCCTGCGCTGACCGCCCGCCGCCCGCCCGGGCGGCCCCTTCGCGACCCCGTGCCCCGTCCACCCCGGTGGGCGGGGCACGGTTGCCTTGCGGGGGTGGACGGGCTCTCCCCGCGCCGAGATCGGCGATCTCGTGACCATCAGCGGCTGATCGCCACGAGACCGCCGATCTCGCGCGTCAGCCCCGGTCCGGGCGAGCCGCTCGGTGTCGTGAGGCGGCGCGAAGTTACCGGAGGGTAAGGGTCGTCGCGACGCGCTGCGACGCCATCCCGACAGAGTGCGCCCGAACGACGGCGACGTTACGAGAACGTGACGGTTTCTTGGCGGCCAGGAGTTGACGCACTGCGCTTGTTAGCGCTCACACTTATGCGCTCGCCCCGGGGCGAGCCTGAGCGCCGGGGTTCTCGGCGGGCAGACGTCTCGAGGAGGAGATGGCAGTGCGGACAAGGCTCGGATTGACCGCCGCGAGCGCGGTGCTCGCGCTCTCGCTGGCGGCCTGCGGCGGCGAGGGCGCCGGGGGCAGCGGAGGCGCCGGCAGCGGCGGCGACGCGGAGGACCTGACGATCGGTGTCTCGATGCCGACCCAGACCTCCGAGCGCTGGATCGCCGACGGCAACAACGTCAAGGAGCAGCTGGAGGGAGAGGGGTACACCGTCGACCTGCAGTACGCCAACGACGACATCCCGACCCAGTCGCAGCAGATCGACCAGATGATCACCGAGGGTGCCGACATCCTCGTCATCGCGGCGATCGACGGCACCGCGCTCGCGGGCCAGCTGGAGAACGCGGCGTCGAACAACATCCCGGTCATCGCCTACGACCGGCTGATCCGCGACAGTGAGAACGTCGACTTCTACGTCACGTTCGACAACTTCGCCGTCGGTGTGGCCCAGGGCAACGCGCTCCTGACCGGCCTCGGCCTGCTCAACGCCGACGGCTCGCCGGGCACCGCCACCGGGCCGTTCAACATCGAGCTGTTCGCCGGCTCGCTGGACGACAACAACGCCTTCTTCTTCTTCAACGGCGCGATGTCGGTCCTGCAGCCGAAGATCGACGACGGCACTCTGGTCGTGAAGTCGGGCCAGACCGACATCGAGCAGGCCGCGATCCTGCGCTGGCAGCAGGAGACCGCCCAGCGGCGCATGGAGGACCTGCTGACCTCCACCTACAACGACGGCTCGCGCGTCGACGGCGTCCTCTCGCCCTACGACGGCATCTCGCGCGGCATCATCACCGCCCTGCAGAACGCCGGGTACGGCCCGACCCTCGACGCCGCCAACCCGATGCCGATCGTCACCGGTCAGGACGCCGAGATCGCCTCGGTCAAGCTGATCGCCGACGGGGTCCAGAGCTCCACGATCTTCAAGGACACCCGTCTGCTGGCCGAGCAGGCCGTCGCCGCCGCCTCGGCGTTCGCCGAGGGGAACGAGCCCGAGGCCAACGACACCGAGACCTACGACAACGGCGTCAAGGTCGTCCCGTCGTACCTGCTCCCGGTCGAGACGGTCTTCGCCGACGACATCCAGTCGGTCCTGATCGACTCCGAGTACTGGACGCAGGAAGAGGTCGCCGCCGGCCAGGCGGACTGACCTCCGTCACCTGAGCCCCGGCCGGGCTCGGCAGCGGTCGCTGCCGGGCCCGGCCGGCCCCCGGGACATCCGTCCCGTCCGACCTGCCACCCCGTGCGGGGGTGGCGCACACTCTCCACCATCCGCGGGCGCGCTCGGTGCGCACCGACGACAGGACGACGAGGTCCCATGGACGACCACATCCTCGAGATGCGCTCCATCACCAAGACGTTCCCCGGCGTGAAGGCGCTGTCGGACGTGAACCTGAAGGTCCGCCGCGGCGAGATCCACGCCATCTGCGGCGAGAACGGCGCCGGCAAGTCGACGCTGATGAAGGTGCTCTCCGGCGTCTACCCGGCCGGCGACTACGACGGCGAGATCATCTACGACGGTCAGCCGGTCCGCTTCAACGGCATCCGCGACAGCGAGCACGTCGGCATCGTGATCATCCACCAGGAGCTCGCCCTGGTGCCCTACCTGTCGATCGCCGAGAACATCTTCCTCGGCAACGAGCGCCGCGGCCGCGGCGGGCTGATCGACTGGAACAAGGCCAACGCCGAGGCCGCCGAGCTGCTCCGGTCCGTGGGCCTGGCGGAGAACCCGGTCACGCCGGTCGGCCAGCTCGGCGTCGGCAAGCAGCAGCTGGTGGAGATCGCCAAGGCGCTGTCCAAGGACGTGCGGCTGCTGATCCTCGACGAGCCGACGGCGGCGCTCAACGACAACGACTCCGCGCACCTGCTCGACCTGCTGCGGCGCCTCCGCGAGCGCGGGATCACCTGCATCATGATCTCGCACAAGCTGAACGAGATCACCGCGGTCTCCGACAACGTGACCGTCATCCGCGACGGCAAGACTGTGGAGACGCTGAGCCTGCACGCCGGCGAGGTCACCCAGGAGCGGATCATCCGGGGGATGGTCGGCCGCGACCTGGACAGCTACTACCCCGAGCGCGAGTCGCACCCCGGCGAGGAGGTGCTGCGCGTCGAGGACTGGACCGTCTGGCACCCCACGCAGGACCGCAAGATCGTCGACGGCGCCACCTTCACCGTCCGCGCCGGCGAGGTCGTCGGCATCGCGGGCCTGATGGGCGCCGGGCGCACCGAGCTGGCCATGAGCATCTTCGGGCGGGCCTACGGGCGGAACATCACCGGACGGATGTTCGTGCACGGCAAGGAGGTCCGGCCGAAGAACGTCGCCGAGGCGATCGACGCGGGGATCGCCTACGCCACCGAGGACCGCAAGCACTACGGCCTCAACCTGATCGAGGACATCCGGCGCAACGTCTCCGCCGCCGCCCTGAACAAGCTCGCCACCAAGGGCTTCGTCAACGGCAACGAGGAGATCAAGGTCGCCGAGGGCTACCGGAAGAGCATGAACGTGAAGGCGCCCAGCGTGACGTCGGTCGTCGGGAAGCTCTCCGGTGGCAACCAGCAGAAGGTCGTGCTGTCCAAGTGGCTGTACACCGACCCCGAGGTGCTCATCCTCGACGAGCCCACCCGCGGCATCGACGTGGGGGCGAAGTACGAGATCTACACGATCATCAACCGGCTGGTCGCCGCCGGTAAGGCGGTGCTGGTCATCTCCTCCGAGCTGCCCGAGCTGCTGGGCATCAGCGACCGGATCTACACGCTGTCGGCGGGCCGGATCACCGGCGAGATGCCCGTCGGGCAGGCAACCCAGGAGAACCTGATGGAGCTCATGACCAAGGAGAAGGAGCTCGCGGCATGACCAGGACCGTTCCCCCCTCGTCGGACCCGGAGGCCCAGACCGCCACGGCTCCCAAGGACGTCGCCCCCGCTGTCGCGCTGCACACCGGGACCAGCAACGTCCGCACCCTGCTCACGAGCAACCTGCGCCAGAGCGGCATCTACGTGGCCTTCGTGGTCATCGTCGCGCTGTTCGCGGTGCTGACCGGCGGCACCTCGCTGAGCCCCGGCAACGTCACGAACATCGTCCTGCAGTACAGCTACATCCTGATCCTGGCCATCGGCATGGTGATCGTGATCATCGCCGGGCACATCGACCTGTCCGTCGGGTCGGTGGTCGCGCTCACCGGGGCGGTCTCCGCCGTCCTGGTCATCCGCCAGGGCATGCCGTGGTGGGCCGGTGCGCTGGCCGCGATCGCGGTCGGCCTCGCCATCGGCGCCTGGCAGGGCTTCTGGGTCGCCTACGTCGGCATCCCCGCGTTCATCGTGACCCTCGCCGGCATGCTGCTGTTCCGCGGGCTCACGCTGCAGGTGCTCGACAACATCTCGCTCTCGCCGTTCCCGCCCGGGTACGGCCGCATCGCCAGCGGCTTCCTCAACGGGCTCATCGGCGGCAACGGCTACGACGCGTTCACCCTGCTCATCGGCGCGATCGCCGTCGCGGGCTACGCGTTCAGCAGCTTCCGCACCCGCCTGGCCCGGATCAAGTACCAGCAGCCGGTGGAGAGCTTCCCGCTGTTCGTCGCCAGGATCGTCCTCGTCGGCGCGGTGGTCATGTGGTTCGCCTGGCAGCTGGCGCACGCCCGCGGCCTGCCGATCGTGCTGATCATCCTGGCCGTGCTGATCATCACCTACGGCGTCATCACCAAGCGCACCGTGTTCGGGCGCCAGGTGTACGCGATCGGCGGCAACCTGGCCGCCGCGACGCTGTCCGGCGTCAAGGTCCGGGCGGTCAACTTCTGGATCTTCGTCAACATGGGCTTCCTGGCCGCGGTCGCGGGCATCGTCTTCTCGTCGCGGTCCAACGGCGCCCAGCCCAGCGCGGGCAACATGTTCGAGCTCGACGCGATCGCCGCGTGCTTCATCGGCGGTGCGGCCGTCACCGGTGGTGTCGGCACGGTCGTCGGCGCCATGGTCGGCGGTCTGATCATGGCCGTGATGAGCAACGGCATGCAGCTCATGGGCATCGACCAGTCCATCCAGTCGGTGGTCAAGGGCCTGGTCCTGCTCCTCGCCGTGGCCTTCGACGTCTACAACAAGCGGCGGGCCGGCGCCTCGCGCTGAGTCGCCGGGGCGGTCCCGCGGGGGGCCGCGGGACCGC
>NZ_JBJGYT010000036.1:0-41003 GCF_054050135.1 Geodermatophilus sp. SYSU D00705
CCGCTTTATTATTTTGGGTTTGTGTTTGTGTTTTTTTTTTTTCATGTGGGGTTGGGGAGGGGGGGGGGGGGGGGGGGGCCGGCCGCCCGCCCCCCCCCCCACGGCCTCTCAGGCGGGGTGCTCGCCCGACCAGGCGCGGTCGAGCAGCGCGGCGACCGATCCGACGTCCAGCGGCCGCGGGTTCGGGTAGGGGGCGGCGACGACCCGCTCGGCGATCGCGCGCAGCCCGTCGCGCGGCACGCCCAGGTCGGAGAGCGTCGTCGGCCCGTCGTGGGCCCGGGCCAGCGCGGAGACCGCCGCCACCGGGTCCGGCCCGGCGACGCGCCGCAGCCGGGCCGCCGCCGCGGGGGCCGCGGGCAGGTCGAAGGCCATGACGTGGGCCAGCAGCATGGTGTGCAGCTCGGCGTGCGGCAGGTCGAACGCCCCGCCCAGGGCGTGCGCGAGCTGGTGGTGCAGGCCCATCCGCGTCTGCGCCAGGCAGATCCCGGCCAGCCAGCCGGCCGCCTGCAGCCGGCTGCGCCCGGGCAGCCCGGCCGGGTCGGCCAGCACCTCCGGCAGCGCGCCGAGGACGCCGTCGACGGCCTCGGTCGCCAGCGCGTCGGTCACCGGGGATGGATCCGGTGCCCACAGCGCCTCGACCGCGTGGGCGAGCGCGTTCACGGCGCTGGTCCGGGTGAGACCGGCCGGCATGCCGACGGTGAGCTCCGGGTCGTAGACGACGGTGCCGGGGGCCAGCGCCGGGTCCCGCCGCGTCGTCTTCAACCCGTTCTCGGTCTCGCCGAGCACCGGGGTCACCTCCGACCCGGCGTACGTCGTCGGGACGGCGACCTGCGGCACGCCCGTCCGCGCCGACACCGCCTTGGCCAGGCCGATCGCCGACCCGCCGCCGATCGCGACGACGCAGTCCACGCCGGTCTCGGGCACCAGTGACATCGCCTCGGCGGTGACGGCCACCGGGGTGTGCACCGCCGGCCGGTCGAAGCGGGCGGCGAGTCGCGGGCCGAGCCCGGCGGCGACCGCGTCGGCGGCCGCGCCGGCCGAGCGGGTCGCCACCAGCAGCACCCGGCCGGCGCCCAGCCGCGCGACCTCCTCGGGCACGAGGCGGCGCGCGCCGGCGCCGGTGAGCACCCGGGTCGCCAGGGTCTCGTGCACGGTGACCGGGGTCGCCGTGGTGGTCATCGCCGCCTCCAGCGGATCGTCGGTCTGGGGGCGGCGGCGCGGGCCGGCGTCGCGGCGTCGCGGGACGCGGTCATGGGAGGGCTCCTGCGGGTGGACTCGGGAACGAGGTGCCCAGTGGACCTGGCGAGCACGCTCCGGCGCCAGTGATTCGCTCTCCGCACCGGACACGGCCGGGCGGCCGGCCCCTCCGCAGCCCCGGGCGTGGGACGCGGGCCGGGCCGTCGCAGGGCCGGGCGCGTAGCGTGGGGGCGCGGGCCGGTCCGGTGCCCGCACGGGGAACACCCGACGGACGCGCGACGCGCGCCGGGCCCCCGCGCCGACCCGGCGCCTCCCACCGCGGAGCGGAGCCCCGCCCCGCTGACGAACCGAAGGACCGCATGGCTGCACCTGCCCTCACGTTCCTGGCCCCGCCGTCGTCCACGACCGACGACACCGCCCCCGACCCGATCCCCGCCGTGCGGACCCGCTCCGCCGGCCGGTCGCCCGAGCGCGGCTCCCCGCGCGCCGGCGGGCTGCGGATGACCCGCGGCGCGCGGGAGGCGGCGACCGGCATGAAGCTCGCCGACGGCGACATCCAGCGCTGCCTCGACGCCCCCGACGACGTCTTGCCCGACCCCAACGCCCCCTCCCGTACCCGGTTCCGCCGCGGCGGGCTGACCGTGCTCGCCGGCGCGGACGGCATGGTGCTGCGGGTCAGCCGCGCCAAGCGCTGAGCACCGGGCGGCAGGGGTAGCGTCCCCCCGGAGCGAAGGGGGACCCCATCACCGGTCATCGCGGACGCTGCGCCGAAGCCCATCTCGGGTGCCCCTGCCGGGGTGACGAGACCATCCACGAGGAACGCTCCCGCGCGATCACCGACGCCCGGGCCCGAGGGGACGAGCCGGTGGAGTGCCCCGAGTGCGGCGCCCCGACGACGCCGCTGGCCATCGTCACCTGGGGCAACTGCCGGGCCTGCCGGACCGCCCACTCCCGCGTGACCGACCCGCTGCGCTGGTGACCCCCGGCGGCCGCGGGCACCCCCGACGGGTGGGTGTGACCGAACCGGCCCGGGCGCGGGCGCTGGATCCCGTACAGTGGGTCGTGGTCGCTGTTGTGCCTCTGCCTCGTTCACGGACGTCCGCAGTCGTCTCTGCCTGACGTTCCTCTCGGTCCTGCCGGTCGGTGCGGCGACCCCGCACCGGCACACGCCGGCGCGGACACCCCCAGCACGGAAACGAGAAGGCACATGGCCCAGGGCACTGTGAAGTGGTTCAACGCGGAGAAGGGCTTCGGCTTCATCGCGCAGGACGGCGGCGGCGCCGACGTCTTCTGCCACTACTCCGCCATCGTCAGCGACGGCTACCGCTCGCTGGACGAGGGCCAGCAGGTCGAGTTCGACGTCACGCAGGGCCAGAAGGGCCCGCAGGCGGAGAACGTCCGCCCCGTCTGACCTCCGCTCGACGAGGGGCCCCGGCGCACCGCGCCGGGGCCCCTCGTCGCGTCCGAGGGTGGTGCCGCTGCCCCCGTCCGGAGCAGGCTGGGGCGGACGATGGCGACGACGACGCCAGGAGGCGGCGCATGTTCCCGTACGGCACGCCCGACGACCTCGACGGCGAGAACGACTCCGGCGTCCTGGAGCCCGAGGACACCCTCGACGACCGCGGCTCCGACCCCCTCGACGAGGGCTGGTCCCCGGCCGAGCGCCCGTGGGCGGTCGACGACTGGGGCACCACCGGGGACGAGGAGGAGCGCGGGGAGAGCCTCGACGGCCGGCTCGCCCGCGAGCTGGCCGATCCCGTGCCCGACGACGGCGACGGCCTCGGCGACACCTCCGACACCGACGGCGAGCTGCTCGACGACGAGGTCGGCGACCTGCGGGCCGGCCGGCTCGCCGAGGACGACGACGGCACGGGCGCCGACACGGAGGCCGAGTTGGTCGCCTTCGACCGCGGGATCGACGGCGGGGCGGCGTCCGCGGAGGAGGCGGCGGTCCACCTGGTGACCGAGCGGGACCTCGACGACCAGTAGCGGGCGGTCAGCGCAGCCGCTGGGGGACGCCGGCGGTGAGCAGCCAGACGCGGTCGGCGGCCGCGGCCACCCGGGCGTTGAGGGCGCCGAGCTCGTCCCGGAAACGGCGGCCGGAAGGGGTCGCGGGCACCACGCCACTGCCCACCTCGTTGCTCACCGCCGTCACCACACGCCGCGTCCCGGCCCAGGCCGCCACGAGCCCGTCGACCGCCGCCGCCATCCGGGTGTCCGCGCCCGGCTCGGCGGACCACACCCCGCAGGCGTCCATCGTCCCGGCCAGCCAGGTGGTCAGGCAGTCCACCAGCACCGGTGGCCCGGGGCGGCTCAGGACCATGGCCAGGTCGAGGGTCTCGACGGTGCGCCAGGACGGCGGGCGGCGGGCGCGGTGCCGCGCGACGCGGTCGGCCCACTCCGGGTCGCCGGGGCCGGGCGCCGGGCCGCAGGCCACGAACTCCACCTCGCGCACCCGCGCCAGCGCCCGCTCGGCGAAGGTCGACTTCCCCGACCGCGCGCCGCCGAGGACGAGCACCCGTCGCGGCCGTCGGCCGATCACGCAGGCCGTCCGCAGGGGCGGGGGTCGGTCGGCATCGGCGTCCAGACGTCGGGAGCAGAGGCGCGGACACGGTAGCCGTCAACGCAGGGTTGACGCTGGCATGGCGTCAACCTACGGTTGACGGCATGACGCAGCCCGCCGGCGCCGTCCGGCTCGACGACCTCATCGCCGCGATCACCCGGGCCCACGAGACGCCCCTGGACCAGCTCTCCGGCGCGGTCCTGCTCGGTGAACACCTCGGCGAGGTGGCCGACCACCTCATCGGGCACTTCGTCGACCGGGCCCGCCGTGCGGGGGCGTCGTGGTCCGACATCGGCGGCAGCATGGGCGTCACCAAGCAGGCCGCCCAGAAGCGCTTCGTGGCGAAGGCGGGCGAGGTACCCCTCGACCCCAGCCAGGGTTTCAGCCGGTTCACCGACGAGGCCCGGGTCGCGGTCGTGCGCGCCCAGGAGGAGGCGCGCGCGGCCGGCAGCGCCACGATCGGCGTGGCCCACCTGGTGCTCGCGCTGGTGGCCGACGACGGCAGCCAGGCGGCCCGCGCCGTCGTCGCCGCGGGGGCGTCGCTCGACGCCGTCCGGCGGACCGCCACGGCGACGCTGCCGCCGGCCGCCGCCGACGTCCCCGAGCTGATCCCGTTCGACGCGCACGCCCGACGGATCCTCGAGCTCACCTTCCGCGAGGCGCTGCGCCGCGGGGACGACGCCATCGGCGGCGGGCACCTCCTGCTCGCGGTGCTGGAGGCCGAGGACGGCACCGGCGTGCTGGCCGCCCAGGGCGTCACGAGGGCCGCCGTCGAGGAGCACCTGAACCGGGGCTGACCCGTCAGGCGTGGCCGGACGGCGCCTCGTAGGGGTCGGCCGGCGCCTGTTCACGGGGCGTCTCCTCGACCGGGACGTCGGTGTCGCCGCGCGTGGGCACGCCCCGCTCCACGGGCGGATCCGGCGGCACCGCCTCGGCCGGGGTCGCGGGCGTGCGGGGCCCGTCGGCCGGGCGGCCCGCGGCCGCGTACTCGTCGTCCCGATCCGCCATCGCCGGACCTCCTCGTCCCCGGGGCTGTCCGTGGCCCCTACCCGCACGGGCGCGGGACCAGGCACGGCCACCGGGTCAGCCGTGGACCGCCGCCCACAGGACGCAGAGGCCGAGCAGGACCCAGCTGACGACCCAGGCCGCCGAGGTCGTTCCCGGAGTGCGCACGTCACACCGTCCCGAACTGTTCGCTGTGGATGCGGTCGGCGGGGACGCCGAGCCCGCCGAGGGAGTTCCGCACGGCGCCGACCATCTCCTCGCGCGCGCAGACGAAGTACTGCAGCGAGCGGTGGTGGGCCGGCAGGTGCCGGGCGAGCACGCGCTCGTCGATGCGCCCGCGCTCCCCCGGCCACGTCTCGGTGGGCCGACTGATCACGTGCACCACGGTGAGGTCCAGCCGGCCCCGGAGTCGCTCGAGCTGCCGGATCCCGGTGATCTGGTCCTGGGTGCGGTTGCCGAGGAACAGCCAGCACGGACGCCGGTCGCCCCGGTCGGCGAGGGTGGCCAGCATGCTGAGGAACGGCGTGACGCCGACCCCCGCGGCCACGAACACGAACCCCATCCCCGGGTGCCGCTCGAGGGTGAACGAGCCGTGCGGGCCGTCGACGTAGACGGTGTCGCCCAGGCGCAGCCGGCGGATGGAGCGGGTGAACTCGCCGACCTGCTTGATCGTGAACTCCACCCGGCGGCGCTCGGCACTGGAGGAGATGGAGAACGGGTGGTAGGTCGGGGTGAAGGCGGTGCGGCGCGGCAGGATCCAGGCGAACTGACCGGCCTGGAAGGAGAAGTCCTGGCCGCCGTGGCGGTGGGCGGGCTCCAGCCCGACGGTCACGCTGCCGCCCGGCTCCGGCCACAGCTCGACCACCTGCCAGGGTCGGCGCCGCAGCCGCAGCGGCTTGACCAGCCGCACCCACACCGCCAGCCAGAGGAACGCGGCGGTGTAGACCGCCCAGGTCCCGCGCACCCACGGCTCGCTGAAGTGGCGGCCGACGAGGAACGCGTGCCCGAGCCCGGCCAGCACGGTGGTCACGCCCATCAGGGAGTGCACGACGTGCCACACCGGATAGCTGATCCGCAGGGCCCGCCGCCAGATGGACGTCGCCATGAGCACGCCCAGCGCGGCCACCGACAGCCACGCGAACTGGGCGCGCAGCGGAGCGTCGAGGACGTCGAGCAACACCCGGTAGCGGCCGTCGGCCAGGAAGAGCAGCAGCGGGTGTCCGAAGGCCGCGACGACGGCGAGGAAGGAGACCTGCCGGTGGTAGCGCAGGACCCAGTCGATGCCGAACGGGGCGGTCGCCCGGGTGAAGCGGGCGGCGAGGGCGAACTGCAGCCCGAGCACCGACAGGGCGAGGAAGCCCAGCGCCACCGACAGGTTCACCACGAACCCCCGCCCGGGCTGGGCCTCGGTGGAGCACAGGGCCAGCGGGGCCGCTCCGAGGAGGGCGTGCAAGGCCAGCCACGCGACGGCCTGCCGCCCGGCCGAGGGCGCCCGGCGCGACCGGGGAGCGCCCAGGGCGACCGCGGGGTGCTCGGCGGTGATCTGCTCGACGAGGACCGCCGTCACGGTCGGCCCTCCACCGGCGCCAGGGGCCCGCGGATCCGGGGGTGGTGCATGTGCTCTCTCCAGTGCCGGGGGCATTCCGCTACGGGCGGTGTTCGGTGGGCGACTGTAGGTGAGCGACGACGGGCACCGTCAAGGCCGAGCGGCCCACCCGGGGCGACCTGCCTGGTCAGCCGCGGGTGTGTCGCTGCCCACACCGCCGGCCGACCGGCGCGCCGTCCACGGGCGTGTCGCGGGCCGGACGGGGACCGACCCGCGCCGGGATCCCTGTCGACACGTCGGCGACATCTGCCGACCGGGCGCGGTCGCGCCGGCTCCTGCCCCGTCGGCGATGATCACCGCATGCCCGCACCCTCGGCCCCGCTGCAGAAGCTGGGCTTCCTGACCATCGGCTCCTTCGACGGCGCCGACCCGGCCGCGGGTCACGAGACGACGCTGCGGGTCATCGAGCTCGGTGAGCGGCTCGGCTTCGACAGCGCGTGGGTGCGCAACCGCCACCTGCAGTACGGCATCTCCTCACCGGTCGCCGTCCTCGCCGCCGCGACCCAGCGCACCCGGCGCATCGAGCTCGGCACGGCGGTGATCCCGCTGGGGTGGGAGAACCCGCTGCGGCTGGCCGAGGACCTCGCCACCGTCGACGTGCTCTCCGGCGGCCGGCTCAACCCCGGGGTGAGCGTCGGCCCGCCCATGCACTGGGACGACGTCAAGGACGCGCTCTACCCGGACACCGCCGACGCCGAGGACTTCTCCTACGAGCGGGTGTCCCGGCTGCTGCGCCTGGTCCGCGGCGAGCGGGCCAGCACCTTCGCCGGGCGGGAGGGCGTGGTCGAGGAGTGGTCGGACCGGGTCCAGCCGCACTCCCCCGGGCTGGGCCGGCGGATCTGGTACGGCGGCGGGAGCCTGCGCTCGGCGCAGTGGGCCGGCGAGCAGGGGATGAACTTCCTGACCAGCAGCGTGGTCAAGGCCGAGGAGTCCGAGGACTTCGCCGAGATCCAGCGCTCGCACGTCCGGGCGTTCCGGGCCGCGCACCCCGACGGCACGGCGGCGCGGGTCTCGCAGGGGCTGGTGGTCATCCCGACCGACAGCGCCACGGCCGACCAGCGGGAGCGGTACGCCGCCTACGCCGCTGCCCGCACCCCGCGGACCGCCGCACCGCAGGGCCCGGCCCGGCTGCTGTTCGCCCGCGACCTGGTCGGCACGTCGGAGCAGATCGCCGAGCAGCTGTCCGCCCACGCCGGCTTCCAGGAGGTCACCGAGGTGGTGTTCGCGCTGCCGTTCAGCTTCACCGACGCGGACTACGAGCAGATCCTCACCGACATCGCGACCCGGCTGGGTCCGGCCCTGGGCTGGCGACCGGCCGGCTGACCCCGGCCACCCGCGGTCAGGGCGACCACGACGACGGCGCTCCCGCTCGTGCTCACCACCGGCGGCGGCGTCCGCTGGCCGGGGGCCGCTACCCGGCGTCGGCGAGGACGTCGTGGACGACGCCGGCGCTGCCGCCGCCGCGGCGCTCCGGCTCGGCCGCGGCCAGCAGCAGCCCGCCGGGCAGGAACTCGACGCCGGTCGCGGCGCCGATCTCGGCCACCTCGGCGAAGGCGTGCCCGCGGGCGGTGAGGTCCGCGCCGTGGGCGGCCAGGAAGGCCGGCTCGGCGTCCGTCGTGGTGCCGTTGCGGGAGCTGGCGCGGGGCGCGGTGATCGCGTCGGCCAGGTCGGCGTGGCGGTCCAGGCGGTCCACCAGCGTCTGCAGCACCGTGGTGATGATCGTGGCGCCGCCGGGTGAGCCGAGGGCGAGCACCGGCGCGCCGTCGTCCAGCACGATCGTCGGCGCCATGCTGCTGCGCGGCCGCTTGCCCGGCCCCGGCAGGTTCGGCTCGGGACGGGCCGGGTCCGCGGCGGCGAACGTGAAGTCGGTCAGCTCGTTGTTGAGCAGGAACCCGCGGCCGGGCACGGTGATCCCGCTGCCGCCGGTCTGCTCGATGGTGAGCGTGTAGGCGGCCACGTTGCCCTGGGCGTCGGCGACGGTGAGGTGGGTGGTCGACGGGCCCTCGCTGTCGCCGCCGACCGTCGTGCCCGCCGGTGCGGGACACGGCTCGTAGGCGCCGTCCGGGACTCCCGCGGCCACCGGCCGGGGAGCCGCACGGGCCGGGTCGATCGCGCAGGCCCGCTCGGCGGCGAAGCCGTCGGACAGCAGCTCGGCCAGCGGCACGTCGGTGGTCGCGGGATCGGCCACGTAGGCGTTGCGGTCGGCGAAGGCGACCGCCGACGCCTCCAGGTACAGGTGCAGGGCGTCGGCGTCGGACAGCGAGCCCAGCGGGAACCGCTCGAGCACGTTCAGCGCCTCCCCCACCGTCGAGCCGCCGCTGGACGGCGGCGCCATCCCGACCACCTCGAGGCCGCGGTAGCCCACCCGCGTCGGCTCCCGCAGCGGCGCGTCGTAGGCGGCGAGGTCGGCCTCGGTGAGCAGGCCGCCGCGCACCGCGGCGGCGCCGGCGGCCTCCGGCGGGTCCTGGGCGGTGCGGACGACGTCGCCGGCGAGCTCCCCGGTGGCGAACGCCTCGGCGCCCTCGGCGGCGAGTTCCTCGTAGGTGCGGGCCAGGTCGGGGTTGCGGAAGACCGAGCCCACCTCGGGCAGCGCGCCGCCCGGGAGCCACAGCTGCGCGGAGGCGGCGAAGCGGCGGAACTTCGCCTCGTTGTCCGCGGTCTGCTGCCGGAACGTCTCGTCGACGACGAACCCGTCCTCGGCCAGCCGGGTCGCCCCCTCCAGTGCCTCGGCCAGCGACAGCGTGCCGAACTCCGCCAGCGCGCGCTCCCACGTGAGCGGCGTCCCGGGCGTGCCGACCGACAGGCCGCTCTGCACCGCCTCCTGCAGGGGCAGCGGGGCGCCGGCGGCGTCGAGGAAGGCGTCCGGGCCCATCGCCTGCGGCGCGGTCTCGCGGCCGTCAATCGAGGAGACCGCGCCGGAGGCGGCGTCGTGGTAGAGGAAGAAGCCGCCGCCACCGACGCCGGCCGAGTACGGCTCGCTGACCCCGAGCGCGGCGGCCGCGGCGACCGCCGCGTCGGCGGCGTTGCCACCGGCGGCGAGGACCTCCAGGCCGATCCGCGTGGCGTCGGGGTCCACGGTGGCGACGGCACCGCCGGTGCCGATCGCGACCGGCTGCCGGTCCGGGGCGGCGACGGCCGGCGGGGCGGTGGCGACGGCGCCGGCGGCCAGCGCGGCGAGGGCGACCAGGGTGGGGGCACGGCGGGGCATGGCGACTCCCGGAGCATCGACGGCGCCGTCCCATCGCACACCCGCCCGGGTGCCGCCGCCATCCGGGACGACGACCGCCGGCTCAGCCGCGCAGCCCCGCGTACACCTGCGCGGCGTGGTCGAACACGAAGAAGTGGCCCTCGCCGGGGACCCAGTGCACCGTGCTGCGCGGCAGCAGCGCGGAGAGCACCCGGGCCAGCCCGACCGGCACCTGCCAGTCCTGGGTGCCGTGCCAGACGTGCACGTGCTGGCGCACCGCCGACAGCGGGAAGCCCCACGGCCGCAGCAGCAGCGCGCGGTCCTCGGCGACCGGGCCGGGCCCGTGGCGCAGGCCCTCTGTGAAGGTCGCGACCAGCAGCCGCCGGACGGCGGGACGCCCGAGGACCCGCCGGTCGGAGGGGTTCAGCCGCGCCTGCAGGTACCGCGGGATCAGCGCCGGGCGGCGGGCGGCCGGCACGAACAGCGGCTTGAGCAGCGCGGCCACCGGCGACGTGCTGCGGGCGGCCGAGCGCAGCTGGTGCGGCACCCAGTCCGGCCACGCCCACGGCCACGGGACGTCGGGCGGCGGCGCCCCGCCCAGCACCCCGACGCCGCGCACCCGGTCCCCGAAGGCGGCGGCGCAGGCCAGGGCGTAGGCGGCGCCGCCGGAGAGGCTGAGGACGTCGAACGGCCCCACCCCGAGGACGTCCAGCAGCTGGCGGACGTCGTCGGGCCAGTCGGTCACCCGCCGGCCGGGCCGCGGATCGGAGTCGCCGAAGCCGGGCCGGTCGGGCACCACGAACCGCACGCCCCACCGCCGGTAGTCCTCCGGGTCCTCCACGTGCCGCTCCAGCCGGGAGCTCGGCGAGCCGTGGCAGCCGAGCACCACCCGGCCGTCCGGGTCGCCGTACTCCGCGTAGGCGAGCACCCGGCCGTCGTGCAACCGGACGGTGCTCTCCCGGGGCCCCGCGCCGCCGTCCACGCCGCTGCCGTACCCGCGCCCGGCCGCTCGACCCGCCCCGTGCGGCTCAGTCCACCGGACCCGGGCCGGGGGCGACGGGCACGTCGAGGGCCACCTCCCCGGCGCTCCGGAAGGTGAAGGTGACCCGCACGGTGTCGGTGGGTGCGATGGGGTCCGTCACGCCCTCCAGCTGGAACCGCACCGGGCCGGTGACGGCCTCCACCTGGCCGCCGGCCGGTACCTCGATGCCGGCGGGGCTGGCCTGACCGGACTCGTCGAGCAGCTGGACCGACTGCGCGGCCGGCGTGGTGACGCCGACGAGCCGGTCGGCGTCCTCGGCGTCGTTGGTGACCACCCCGCGCAGCGGCACGGACGCCCCCGCCGCGACGGTGTCCTCGGCGTCGAGGAAGAAGTCGTCGAGCGAGACCTGGCCCACCGAGCCGTCGACCCCCGCGGTGTCGGGGGTCTCCTCCAGCGTCTCCGCCTCGTTGCCGGCGTCGCACCCGGCCAGCGCCAGGACGGCGACGACCCCGGCGGCGGCTCCGACGGCCGACCAGCGGCGGGGACGAGAGGGGCGGGGCGGTCGGGGCTGGGGCACGGGGCTCTCCCTCCGCGGGTCCGGCTGTCCGCGCGGACCGTCCCGCCTCTCCGGTCCGGACGCCAGGGGCGGCGGTCCCTCGGACGACGGCCTCTGGTCCCGCCCCCGCCTCCCCCGGCACCATCGGGGGCCTGGCGAGAGGGCGGTGGCGCTGTGGGCATCGAGCTGGAGCTCCTCCCGGCGCTGACCGGCCGGCGGATCGTCGTCGCCTGGATGCTCGGCGCGTTCCTGGTGACGTTCCTGGCCACGCGGTTCGTCACCCGCGCCATCCGCACCGGCCGGGGCCCCTTCCGGGACGCCAGCGTCGGCGGCGTCCACCTGCACCACGAGGTGTACGGGATCTTCCTGCTGCTCGGCACCGGCCTCGTCGAGCTGACCTACCGGCCCGCCGGTGCCTGGCAGAACGTGCTCGCCGTCCTGTTCGGGGTCGGCGCGGCGCTCACCCTCGACGAGTTCGCCCTGTGGCTGCACCTGGAGGACGTCTACTGGTCGCACGAGGGTCGCAGCTCGATCGACGCCGTCCTCTTGGCGGTCGTGGTGGGCGTGCTGCTGCTGATCGGCGCCAACCCGTTCGACGCCCAGCAGCTCCCCGGGGACGTGCCGCTCGCGCTGACGGTCGCGGTCAACCTGGCCTTCGCCCTCGTCGCGATCCTCAAGGGGCGGGCGGTGCTGGGCGTGGTGGGGGTGTTCGTGCCGCTCGTGGCGGCGGTCGGCGCGTTCCGGCTGGCCCGGCCGCACTCGTTCTGGGGACGCCGGTGGTACCCGGCCGGCTCGGTCCGGCGGCAGCGGTCGGAGGCCCGCTTCCCGCCCGGGCGGCGGACCCGCTGGGACGCGCTGGTGGACCTGTTCGCCGACGTGCCGCACACGGCGCGGCCCGGGGCCGTGGTCGGCGCGCCGCACCCGGAGGGGTGAGGCACCTGAGAGGACGGCGCGGTGGACACCGCCATCCCTGACGCCTGGCACGACTTCGCCGTGGCCACCGTCGGTGCCTGTGCCGCGCTGGCCGGCCTGATCTTCGTGGCCGTCTCCATCAACCTGGCCCGCATCCTGGAGTTCCGCGACCTGCCGGGGCGGGCCGCGCGCACCCTCGCGCTGCTCATGGCGCTCCTGATCGCCGGTGTGCTGGTCCTCGTCCCCCAGCCGGTCCGCGCCCTGGCCGTCGAGCTGGCGGCGATCGGCGTGCTGCTGGCCGCCACCGCGCTGCCGCCCCTGCTGCGCGGCCGGCCGGACCGCACCACCCCGCGGTACCGGGTGCTCGTGCCCGCGGCGACGGTGCTCCTGCCGGCCGCCGCGCTCGTCGCCTGCGCGGCGTCCCTGCTGGCCGGTGCCGGCGGCGACCTGTGGTGGCTGGCCGCGGCCATGGTCCTCGGCATGGGCGGGGCGACGACGAACGCGTGGGTGCTGCTCGTCGAGATCCACCGGTGAGGCCCGCGGCGCACGGACCCGCTCGCACCCCGTGGCGACCGGCGGGCGCCGGCGCCGGAGGGGGGTGCTGCCGGGAGCCCGGCGGCGGATCGTCTCCCCGCATGAGACCGGACTCCACCCGGCCCCGGACCGTGCCGACCGAGCGGGGGCTCGACCGCCTGGTCACCTTCCTCGACGCCGTCGTGGCGATCGCCATCACCCTGCTGGTGCTGCCGCTGGTCGACGTCCTGGCCGACGCGGAGCTGGACGACGACCTCGCCGACGTCCTCGCCGCGGACGCCGCCCAGTTCGGCGCGTTCCTGCTCAGCTTCCTGGTCATCGCCCGGCTGTGGATGGTCCACCACCGGATCGTCGAGCAGGTCGCCGCCTACGACCACGCATTCGTCCTGGTCAACTTCGCCTGGCTGCTGACGATCGTCGTCCTGCCGTTCACCACCCAGGTGGTCGCCGTCTACGGCAATGACCGGCCGGCCGTGGCGCTGTACATCGGCACCATGACGGTCAGCTCCGCGATGCTCACCGCGCTGACCCTCCTCGTCCGCGGCCGACCCGGCCTGCGGCGCGCGGGGGTCCAGCCGGAGCACCCCGCACCGGCGCTGGTCACCACGGGCACCTTCGTCGTCGCGTTCGTCCTCGGGGTGCTCGTCCCGGCGGTCAACTACCTCGCTCTCCTCCTGCTGTTCGCCACCGGGCCGCTGGAGCGGCGCCTGTTCCCCCGCGGGGCCGGGACGGCGGGCTGACCCTCCGGCTGCGCGGGGCCGAGGGCCACGGCCAGCGCGGGGAACAGCAGCACGGTGAGCACGCCGGCCCCCACGAGCGCGGCCGCGTTCTCGGGCAGCATCGTCCCGTTGCGCAGCCCGATCTCGGCCAGCGCGACCAGCACCGGCAGCGCGGTCGCCGTCACCAGCGCCGTCTGCCCGCGCTGCCGCCACGGCAGCACGCCGCGGTAGACCACCAGCGCCGGCAGCCCGCGGACGGCGAACATGAGGACGAAGAAGAGCACGACCCGCAGCGGCGCCTCCGCGATCGAGTGCAGGTCCAGGCTCATGCCCGAGTACACGAAGAAGACCGGGATGAAGAACCCGTAGCCGACGGCGTCGAGCTTGGACTCCAGGACCGGCGAGCCCTCGCCCGCCCACCGCCGCAGGACGACGCCGGCGAGGAAGGCCCCCAGCACGGCGTCGAGGTGGAACTGGTCGGTGACCGCGATCAGCGTGATCAGCAGCAGCATCGTGGCACGCAGCGTGATCTGGGCGGTCTCGTGCTGCCCCAGCAGGACCACCGTGGCCAGCCGCCCGCCGTCGCGCACCGCCCGGCGGCCCAGCCCGAGCAGCACCGCCAGCACCGCGACCGCCCCCATCGACGCCAGCGCGGTGAAGCGGTTCTGGGAGCCCAGGAACAGCGCGATCGCCAGCACCGGGAACAGCTCGCCCACCCCGCCCGCCGCCAGCAGGTACCGCCCGAGCCGCCCGGAGAGCAGCCGGTTCTCGCGGAGCACCGGCAGCAGCGTGCCGAGCGCGGTGGTGGTCAGGGCCAGCGCCACCGGCACGAACGCGCGGACCAGGCCCGCCGCGGCCAGCAGCGCCACCACGCCCAGGGCGAGGACCAGCGAGACCAGCCAGGCGACGACGGCCCGGCGCCCGGCGTCCTCCCGGAACAACCGCAGGTCCACCTCGTAGCCGGCCAGGAGGAAGACGAAGCCGAGGCCGACGTCGGCGAGCACCCGGACGCCGCCCGGTGAGCTCAGGCCCAGCACCTGCGGTCCGATGAGGATGCCGCCGACCAGCAGCAGCACGACCTGCGGCACGGGCAGGCGGGGCAGCAGCCCGACCACCAGCGGGGCCAGCAGCGACACCGCGAGGACGGCCACGAGCGCGTCGACCACGAGGACGCCGTCCACCCGGACCTCCCGTCGTCAGATGCTGACCGCGACGGTCGCCGCCAGCTCCCGGCAGGCCTCCAGGTCCGCCGGGCCGGGCGCGCCGACCAGGCTCAGCGGCGCGGCCACCTGCTTCCAGCGCAGCGCACCGGTGATCCGCGCGATGCTGGCCAGCGCGCCGGCGGTGTCGTCGTTGCCGTGCACGTACACGCCGTACGGCAGGCCCACCGTGGCGTCCAGGCACGGGTAGTAGACGGAGTCGAAGAAGTGCTTGAGCGCCCCGGACATGTAGCCGATGTTGGCGGGGGTCCCGAGCACGACGCCGTCGGCGGCGAGCACGTCGGCGGCGCCGGCCGACAGCGCCGGGCGCACGACCAGCTCCACCCCCTCCACCAGCGCGACGCCCTCACGCACGGCCTCGAGCACCGCCTGGAGGGTCGGTGAGGGCGTGTGGTGGACGACGAGCAGCTGGGGCACCGGCGGGCCGGCCGGTCACCGCGACCGGAAGTCGTGCGCCTCGTCGTAGTTGTAGTCGCCGCCGTCCTCGGCGGGGCCGGCCGAGGGCGGTGGCCCCGGGTGCGGAGGCGGCGGCGCCGCTGCGGCGCCCGCGTCGTCGTGGGCCAGGTCGTAGCCGTAGTCACCGGCCGGGTCCGTGGGGTCCTGGGTCATCGCGGCCTCCTCGCGCTGGACGGCGCCGCCATGCTCGTCCCCTCCGACCGGCCGGGACAAGCCCGTTCAGGTGCCGATCTCGGTGCGGACGGCGTACAGCTCGGGGAAGAAGGTGAGGTCCAGCGCGCGGCGCAGGAACGCCACGCCCGAGGAACCGCCGGTGCCGGTCTTGCCGCCGATCGTGCGCTGCACCGTGCGCAGGTGCCGGAACCGCCAGAACTGCACGTTGTCCTCGATGTCGACGAGGCTCTCGCACGCCTCGTACACGTCCCACGGCGCGGCGGGGTCCTCGTAGACCGTGCGGAACACCGGCACCAGCTCCGGCCGGAAGGTCCACGGCTCCCGCACGTCCCGGGTCAGCACCTCCTGGGGGACGGCGAAGCCGCGGCGGGCCAGCAGGCGGAGGAACTCGTCGTAGAGGGTGGGCTCCTCCAGCAGGCCGGCGAGGGCCGCGCGGGCGCCAGGGTCGGCGTCGAAGACCGCGAGGACGGCGGCGTTCTTGTTGCCGAGGATGAACTCGACGGCCCGGTACTGGGCGGACTGGAAGCCCGACGCGGCGCCGAGGACCCCGCGGAACTGGGCGTACTCCCGCGGGGTCAGGGTGGCCAGCACCGACCACTGCTCGGTGAGCGTGCGCTGGATGTTCTTGACCCGGGCCAGGCACTTCAGCGCCGGCGCCGGCTCGTCGTCGGCCAGGTGGCGGCGGGCGGCCCGCAGCTCGTGCAGCACCAGCTTGAACCACAGCTCGCTGGTCTGGTGCTGGACGATGAACAGCAGCTCGTCGTGGTGCTCCGGCTCGCTGCGCGGGTGCTGCGCGCTGAGCAGCCGGTCCAGGTCGAGGTAGCCGGCGTAGCTGGAGCCGCCGGGCAGCCCGGTGCGGATGGAGCTCTCCATCGGCCGGACCGAGCGGTCCGGGCCCTCCTCCGGCGATGCCATCCGCCCAACGTAGCTCCGGCCGGTCGGCGGCGTCCCGGGAGGCGCGATCATGCACGGGTGGCGCCTGTCCCCGCCGCTCGCCGGCTGACGCTGGCGGCACTGTCCGGCACCTGCGTGGTCACGGTCGCGGTCGCCGGTGAGCTGTCCGTGGGCGCGCTCGTGGCCGTGGCCGGAGCCGGCCTCGTCGTGTCGGGGGTGGCGCTCCTCCGCCGGGCCGGCGGGGCCGCGCCCCCCGTCGGCCGGCGCGGGCTGCCCTGGCTGGTCTGGCTGGCGGCGGCCGGCGCGTGGGAGCTGGCGGCGCTGGCCGACGGCGGCCTGCCCACGCTCAGCGACCTCGCGGACCCCGTGCTGGCCCACCCGCTCGTGCGGGCCGCCGCGACGGCGTGCTGGCTGGCGGCCGGTGCGTGGCTCGCCGCCCGCCCGCGCGTCGCCCGGCGGTCCCGGTGAGCGCCGGCGCGGTCGGCCCCGCGGGCTTCCTCGTCCTCCTGCTCGCCGCGCTCGCGCTGCAGTCCGCGGCCCGGCGCGGCGCCGGCCCGGCACCCGTCGGGCGGGCGGTCGCAGCCGCCATGCGGACGACGCCCGGCCGGCTGGCGGTCCTCGCCGTCTGGCTGTGGCTGGGGGTGCACTTCCTGGCCCGCTGACCCGCGCCGGCCGCTCGCGGCGACTCCTGCGGTGTTCCGCCCGCCTCTGCGGCCCTGCACCACCGCAGGAACGGCGAGAACACCGCAGAACCGGCGGCGACGACCGGCCGGCGGCGACGCCTGCGCCGGTCAGGACGGGGCCCGCCCGCGCCGGTCAGGGAACGTCGATGGTGACCGCGGCCGGTTGCCCGTCGGCGCCGGCCAGCCCACCGGTGCGGGCGCTGACCACCCGCGAGACGCAGCACTGCAGCCGGTCACCGGCCTGGTGCTGGGCGTCGCTCAGGAAGACGTCGCGGTGGTCGATGACCCCCTCGACACCGAGCACCTTGACCTGGCACAGGCCGCACTCGCCCCGTCGGCAGTCGAACATCATGTCCGCGCCGCAGGCCTCCAGCGCCTCGAGCATCGACACGTCGTGCGGCACGAGCGTCTCCAGGCCCAGCCGCGGGATGCGCACCGTGAACGCCTCGGGGGCGAACCGGCCGCTGCTGCCGAAGGTCTCGAACCGCAGGTCCGCCGGGCGCCGTCCGGCCGCGGCCCAGGCCGCCTTGATCGCGTCGAGCATCGGGGTGGGGCCACAGACGTAGAGCTCCCCGCCGTCGGGCACCCCGGCCACGAGCTCACCGACGTCGAGCCCCGTGCCCTCGTCGTCCACCCGCAGGTCCATCCGGTCGCCGTGCTCGGCCACCAGCTCGTCGGCGAAGGCCATGAGCGCCCGGGACCGGGCGCCGTAGACGAACCGGTAGTCCGCGCCGCGCTCCTTCAGCGCCTTCCCCATCGCGACCAGGGCGGTGATGCCGATGCCGCCGGCGGCCAGCACGTAGGCGGGCTTGCCGTAGCTGAGCGGGAAGTTCTGCAGCGGCTGGGTGATCGACACCTCCTGGCCGCGGCGCAGCGCGTGGACGTACGCCGACCCGCCGCGGCTCTGCCGGGCCAGCTGGACGCCGAGCACGATCTCGGTGCCGTAGGCCCCCATCCCGACGACGGAGTACGAGCGGACGTCGGCCCGGCCGTTGACGTAGACGCCGATGTCGATGTGGCTGCCCGGCGGGGCCGGTGCCTCCAGGTGCTCCGGTTCGAGCACCACCTGGCGCACGTGCTGGGCGACCTCGCAGACGTCGAGCACGCGGGCCCGCCGCCACTTCTTGGCGCTGGTGGCCGCCATCGCCTACAGCCCGCGGCCCATGAGACCGACGGTCGGCTGCTGCCGGTGCCCGGCGATGCCCCCGGCGACCTCGGCGGCCAGCCCCGTGCCCTCCTCGTGGCCGGCGGCGTTGGCCGCGGCGGTGACCGCGCCCATCGCCACCGCGGCGTCCCCGGAGGTCTCGGCCGGCGGGACGGCGTCGGAACCCAGCTCGGCGTCGATCATGCGCTGCACGATCCGGCGGGTCCACATGCTGCCGGCGTCGATGTTGAGGTTGTAGAAGTCGTAGCCGGGGTTGGCCTCGATGCCCCGTTGCTGGGCCTCGAGCATCACCTCGTCCTCGAAGAAGACCCCGGAGACGCCCTCGCGCAGCCGGGTGGTGATGACCTGCTTGTCCAGACACCAGTCGCGGGCGAAGGCCCACAGGTAGAAGCAGGTGCGGTCGGTCTCCGGGGTCATCGTGTTGATGACCGTGCCGGTGACGCCCTGGCTGCGGTCGCCCTCGGGCGCGCCGGTGCCGGCCTTGGCCACCCCGACGTCGATGGCCACGGTGGACGGCGCCGTGTAGTGGATGATCTGCCACCGGTCGACCGGGCCCTCGTAGTCGGGGAAGCGGTCCTGCAGGTTGCGCTTCCAGAACGGCGGCGGGTCGATGCCGAGCATCCACTTGGTCACCGTCACCGTCCGCTCGTCGTGGGTGACCTCGAAGTCGGACTCCGACAGCGAGTCGTGGCCGATGCTCGAACCGTGCACGAACTGCTCGTGCGTGAGGTCCATGAGGTTGTCGACGATCAGCTGGTAGCTGCAGTTGACGTGGATGGTCTTGCCGTCCCCGGCCCAGTCGGGGTGCTCGTTGACGTGGAGGTCCGGGATGAGTGCGGGGTCGGCCAGCGCGGGGTCCCCCGGCCACACCCACACGTACCGGTGCCGCTCGACCACCGGGTAGGAGTGCACGGTGGCGCTCGGGTTGATCGTCTCCTGCGCCGGCATGAACGTGGCGCGGCCGTCGGCGTCGTAGCAGATGCCGTGGTAGCCGCACATGACCTCGTCGTCCCCGCGCAGCTTGCCCATCGACAGGGGGGCCAGCCGGTGCCAGCAGGCGTCGGCGAGCGCGACCGGGCGGCCGGCGGCGGTGCGGTAGAAGACGACCGGCCGGTTGGCGACGGTCTTGGGCAGCAGGTTGCGGCCCACCTCGTGGTCCCACGCCGCCGCGTACCAGGCGTTGGACGGGAAGCTGCGGAAGGCGGCGTGCGCGACGGGCTGCGACATGGGGGTTTCCTCCGGGGTGGGGGCTCAGGCGGGGACGGGGTCCTCGTGGTGGGCCGGGGCCTCCCTCACCAGCGCGTAGAGGAAGAAGGAGACGATCATGATCCCGGCGGCGACGTAGACGCCGGTCGCCCAGCTGCCGGTCGCGTCGCGCAGGATCCCGCTGACCACCGGGCTGAGCACGGCACCGATCTCCGAGACCAGGTTGAGCATCCCGAAGGCCGAGCCGCGTTCCCCGGCGGGCACCAGGTCGCCGGTCATGCCCTGCACGATCGGCTGCAGGGCGTTGAAGAAGACGCCGGAGGAGAACAGCAGCAGGCCGAGCAGCAGCAGCGACGGCTCCCGGCCGCCGGAGATGCTCCAGCCGAAGACCAGCACGAGCAGGGAGTAGACGCCGGTGCAGACCAGGGCCAGCGGTTTGCGCCCGCGGCCGGTGCGCACCGCGCGGTCGGCCAGCCACCCACCGACCGGGAAGCCGAGGATGCCGGCGCCGGCGTTGAACGCCGCGGTGAGGGCCGCCGCGATCAGGCTGCTCTGGGCCGCCTCGCGGACGATCTGCACCGACCAGAAGCTGAAGAACCACAGGTTCCACAGGATCGCGATGTAGGCGACGTAGATCAGCCACAGGTTGCGGTTGAGCAGCGCCGGACCGCGCCCGGACCGCTTGACGCCCCTGACGATCACCGCGATGTACACCAGCGCGATGACCGAGGCGATGGTCGCGGTCAGCCACTCCGGCCACTCGAGGCTCTCGGCGAGCAGGAACAGCGCCACGATCACGACGAACGTGGGCAGGGAGAACAGCGCCAGCTGCGCGAATGGCGCCCCCAGCCGCATCGGGCCGCCGAGCCGGGCGCGGAAGAACGTGTAGGCGACGGTGACGACGACCAGCGTCGCGGCGGCGAAGACGAAGAACGGCATCCGCCAGGCGCCGTCCCCCATGCCGAGGGCGCCGCCCCAGTCGATGAGCACCGGGGTGAGGACGATGCCCAGGGTCAGGCCGATCGACAGGCCGGTGATGACCACGCCCAGGCCGAGGGTTCGCTGGGCCACCGGCGTGTGGTTGATGATCAGCGTGCGGTCGTTGGAGTAGAAGACGCCCTCGCCCAGACCGGTCAGCACGCGCGCGGCGACGAAGGCGACCAGGCCGGTCACCAGGCCGGAGACGACGGTGAGCACGCCCGCCGCCAGCAGGGAGACGACGATCATCTCCCGGTGGCCGTACCGGTCCCCCAGCCGGCCGCCGGGGTACTGGGTGAGCATGTAGCCCAGGAAGAACATCGAGCCGACCAGGCCGCCGACGGTCGCGGGGTTGCTCGCGTCGCCGATGAACCCGGACTCGGTCTCGATCATCCAGGCGATCACCGGTCCGGTGACCGTCCGGTCGGCGTAGCTCACCACCCAGCCGAGCAGCAGCACCGCCCACAACGCCCGGTACGGCACCACGGGGTGCCCGTCGCGGTGGTCCTCCAGCAGCCGCTCGTTGTCCGCGGTGTCCCCTTCGGGGGTGCTGTGCGCCACGGCTCCTCCTCCGCTCGGAGTGCTGCGGGTCAGCCGAAGGCGACCCCGACGTCGTCGGAGGGCTTGGGCAGCTCCCCCGGCTCAGGCTCGGTGGCCGCCGCGGCCGGCTGCTGCGCCGCCTCCGGTGCCGAGGCCGACTGCACCGCCACCACGGCGGGGTCGACCCGCATCACCGCGTAGCCCGCCACGGCGCCGGCGCCGAACCCGGGGGCGAAGATGCGCACCGGCCCGGTCAGGACGCCGTCGCGCACCGCGTCGTGGATGGCCAGCGGGATGCTCGCCGAGGAGGTGTTGCCGACCTGCTCGATGTTGAAGTAGAGCTGGTCGGCGGTCAGTCCCGCGCGCTCGGCCAGCTGGATGACCATCGTCTTGTTGGCCTGGTGCGGCACGATCAGGTCGACGCTCTCCATGAGCGAGCCGGCCCGGCCGTCGGGGTCGGGCAGCGCGGAGAGCTCCTCGATCATCTGCGCGAGGTACCGGCCGGCCAGCGCCTTCACCTGCGGCCCGAACACGGTGATGTTGTTGTCGAACTCCGGGTTGGGCCACAGGATCGAGTTCACCTCGCTGGCCGGCCCGCTGGCGTAGGTCTTCATGACCAGCAGATCGGGGTCGGCGCCCTCCGGAGCCGGGCCGACCACCAGCCCGGCCGCGCCGTCCCCGAAGATCATCCGCGAGGTGCGGACGTTGCCGATCTTGTCGGAGAACTTCTCCACGCAGACGACGAGCACCGGCCGCTCGACCTCCTGCAGCAGCCGGGTCGCGTCGGCCAGGCCGTAGGGCATGCCGGCGCACGCGGCGATGAGGTCGTAGGCGGCGGCGACCTGGTACATGCCGAGCTGGCCGCACAGGTAGGTGGCCAGCGACGGGATCAGCCGCGAGCTGGTGCAGGTGCAGACCAGCACCGCGCCGATCTCCTCGGGCTCGCGGCCGGCCTTGGCCAGCGCCGCCTCGGCGGCCTGCAGCGCGAGCTCCTCCACCGTCACCGAGCTGTACCGGCGCTGCTCGATGCCGGTCTTCTGGCTGATCTCCTCGGCGCTCATGGGCGACCAGTTGTAGGCGGTGTTGCGGATCAGGTCGTCGTTGCGGCACACCTGGTCGCCGTGCACCGCGGCCAGCGACTCCAGCCGCGGCATGACCCGGAAGTCGCGGCGGACGTCGATCTCGCGGTACGGCCGCGCCGGCTGCCGGGACTCCCGCGGCTGCGGCGCCGGCCGGCTCTGCGCGCCGTCCTCGAGCCGGCGGAGGAAGTCGCGCACCGCCTTGTCGCGGGGGGTGAAGACCACGACGTAGTCGTCGTCGGACAGCTGGCTCGCCTCGGCCAGCTCCACCTGGGTGCGGTCCCACGGGTACTGGTTGTGCAGCACCATCGCCCAGCGGTGCAGCGCCTCGAGCTCGGGCACATCCTCGTCGCAGTCGAGGATGTCGCGGTAGCCGTAGACCGGGTAGTCGGGGTCGTAGCTGGGCAGCCGGAAGGTGAGGCTGCTGGGCTTCTCCAGGAACTCGGCCACGGTCGGCTTGATCGCCGGCAGCGTGGTGGCGTGGTGCTTGCGGTTGCCGAAGACGTCGAACAGGACCCCGAAGATGCGGTCCTCGACCTCGGCGTCCCACTGCGCCTGCAGGGTCGCGTACGCCTCCTGCACCGCGGCGACCTTGGTCTCCCCCTCCTCCCACGGCTCGACGACCGGGAGGAAGACGTCCGGCCGGTTCCGGGGGACGTCGGCCCAGCGGGTGGGCCGCTTCTCGTACATGGTGATGGAGAACCGGTTGGCCCAGAACAGGTTGAGGGCGAGGTCGCGCATGAGCGCGTACCGCGTCGCGTAGCCGCCGGTCCGGACCTTGTCGAGGATGTCGGTGCCGCTGGGGGCCTTGGTCTCGAAGTCCCGCCGGATGACGCTGTCGAGCTGCTCCAGGGTCTCCACCGTGGAGAAGTCCAGCTCCGGGACGATGTTGGACGGGAACACCATGCGGCCGTGCCGGTTCAGGACGAACGCGTTCATGCCAGTTCTCCTCGGGGCTACGGGGACGGCGGGGGCTACGGGGACGGCGGGGTGGCGGTGCGGGCCATCCCCCGCTCCACCGCGTCGATCAGGCGCGGGCGGAGCTCGGCGGCGGGGATGATCGCGTGCACGGAGCCCATCTGCTGGGCGCGCTCGATGTTGTGGATCGCCTCGAACTCGGCGGCCACCTCACCGAGCTTCTCGGAGCGGACGGCGGTGCGCAGCTCGGCCAGCTGCACCCGCAGGTGCGCGGCCTCGACGCCGTCGGCGGCCGCGATGGCGGCCTCCAGCTCCTGGATGCGGGGGTCCTTCGCGGTGCGCTGGTCGACGTCCCGGGTGAAGACGACGGCGGCGGCCGGCGCCCCGCCGAGGACCGACGCGTAGGAGCCCTCGACGGCGAGGACCTCCATGTTGTCGTTGAGGACGCCGGAGAAGACGACGAAGGCGCCGCCGTGGTACCGGGAGACCACGCAGAAGACGATCGGCCCGTCGAAGTTCGTGATGGCCCGGCCGATCTCCGCGCCGTACTCCAGCTGCAGGTTGCGCAGCGACTCCGGGGAGCCGTCGAAGCCGGACAGGTTGGCCAGCACGACCAGCGGCCGGGTGCCGCTGGTGGCGTTGATCGCCCGGGCGGTCTTCTTCGACGACCGCGGGAACAGGGTGCCCGCCGTCCACTGGTCCGGCCCGTCGGCCGGGTAGCTGCCCCGCCGCGGGACCGGCCGGGACTCGATGCCCAGCAGGGTCACCGGGTGGCCGCCCAGGTGCGCGTCGTAGACGACGGAGGTGTCGGCGTCGGCCATGCCGGCCCAGCGCTCCAGCGTCGGGTGGTCGGCGTCGGCCACCGCGCGCATGACCGTGCGGATGTCGAAGGCCTTCTTGCGGTCGGGGTTGGTCTCCGGGGAGAAGATGTCGCCGACCCGGGTGAAGTCGCTGGCCGGGTGGGTGTGCGGGAAGTCGCGCACGTCGCGGTCACGCGGATCGGTGGTGCGGCCCGGGCGGGGCCACCGCTCCCCCGGCGCCCGGTAGGTGTGCTCGTAGTGCTGGGTGAGCAGCTGGCAGGCGGCGGTGAGGTTGGGCGCCCAGTACTGCGCCTGCCCGTTGGGCCCCATCACGCGGTCGTAGCCGCCGATGCCAAAGTTGTCCTCCGCCGACACCCCGCCGGAGTAGTCGAGGGAGTGCTTGCCGGTGAGCACCATCGCGCTGTCCGGCGTCATGACCAGGATGCCCTTGGTGTGCATGAGCATCGTGGCCTCGGCGTTCCAGTAGGGCTGGGCGCCGACGTTGATCCCGGCGACGACGACGTTGATCTCGCCGCCGGCCTGGGTGAACTCGATGATGCGGCGCAGCGCCCGGGAGACCCAGTCCATGTTCTCGGTGCCGCTGTCCATCGAGATGCGGGCCCCGGAGGACAGCGCGAACCACTCGACCGGGATGCCGCGCTCCTCGGCCAGGTCCAGCGCCGCCACGACGCGGGCGCACTCGGGCTCGGAGACGGTGCCCAGCTGCTTGGTCGGGTCGCCGAACAGGGCCACCCGGGTGACGCCCTCGGGGTAGCGCTCGGTGGGGGTGGTGACGACGCCGCAGACCAGCCCGGCGCGGTTGCGCCCCGGTGGCCGCTGGACCGGCACCAGCCGGCCGCGGTCGTCGAGGTCGTGCTCGACGAAGCTGCCGTCGGGCCCGGCCAGGTACGGGGCCAGCTCGTAGGGGTAGACCGCGCCGCGGGCGCGCGAGCGCAGCACCTTGTCGGTGTACTCGTCCAGCGGCCGCATCGGCTCGGTGGGCCGGTCGGTCATGTTCATGACCACGCCGGTGCCCGGCCGGTAGGAGAAGCGCAGCGCCACCTCGCGCGGCGGGCCGGCCTCCTCCTGGAGCCGGGCCAGCAGCACGATCTCGTCGAGCCCGGCCCCCACCGTCTGCGGCGCCGTGGTGCGGGCGATGCTGGCCAGCTCGGCCAGGGGCAGCTCGATCGACGGCCAGGCGTAGAGGAAGACCCGGTTGTGCTCCAGCGGCCGGCGCGACCGGCGGCGCGACTGGGAGCGCCGCAGCCCGTCGAGGCAGGAGGTCAGCAGCCGCTCCACGGTCGGGAACCCGACGATGTCCCCGCCGGCGTCCCGGACCGGAGTCAGGTCGCGCACCTCGGCCATGGCGATCAGCCGCTCGTCGCCCGGGTTGTCCTTCGCCCAGATGTGGAAGATGTAGGTGTCCTCCGGGGAGGGCAGCCGCTCGCCGTCGAAGTTCTTCAGCCGCCACAGGTTCAGCCGCTGCGCGGTCAGCGGGTGCAGGCCGCGGATGATCCGCTCCTCGGCCAGCCCGCCGCCGTCGACGTCCCCGGGCGCTGGTCGGAAGGTGATCGCCTCGACGTCGCCGTCGGGGGTGCAGACGCTCACCGTCACGCGGCGGCCGGCCCGCAGCGCCGCGCTCCCGATGAGCTGCTCGCGCAGGCGCGCGGACACCTCGTCGCCGTCGGCGGGCCGGTCGGGCCAGGAGAGGTAGAGGTCGACGACCAGGCCGGCCGGGTCGGCGACGCCGGCGAGCACCGGCTCGAGGGAGGCCAGCGCCGCGGGCAGGCCGCCGTCCTCGACCATGAGCGCGACCAGGTGCAGCCGGGAGCCGGCCAGCTCGTAGTCGGCGGTGACGCAGGACCGCCCGTCGAGCAGCGTGGTGCGGACGTCCTGGAGGGCGCGGCTGCGGTAGTAGCGCCGGGTGAGCACCTCCAGCACCGGGTCCGGGACGGTCGTCTCCCGCTCGAACCGCTGCGCCAGCAGGGTGATCAGCGGTTCGGGGCTGGCGACCAGCGCCTCCATGCGGTCCACGCCGGTGCGCGGGTCGCCCCGCTCGGCGGCCTCGTCGAGCTCGGTGAGCAGCCGCCGCGCGTCGTCCAGCACCTGCTGGCGGGCGGCGACGACGACCCGCTCCTCGAAGTGCCGGTAGCGGACGGCGCGGGCGAGGTCGCCCACCGACGGGTAGCGCAGCTGGGTGGCGACGACGAGCCGGTCGAGCACCTCGCCCACCTGCGCGCGCACCGGGTCGGCGGGCAGGTCGGCGGCGGTGAGCCAGCGGTCCAGCAGCGCGAGGACGGCGGGCAGCTGGTCGGCGACGCGCTGCTGGCCGAGGAAGACGCGGTGCACCGCCTCCTGCAGCGCCGGCACCGGCTCGAGGTCCTCCACCCCGTAGTGCCGCAGCGCCCGGGACAGGCGGTCGCGGAAGCTGTCCGGGAGGCCCTCCCGCTCGACGTCCAGCGAGTGCAGGTAGGAGTGGAAGTACTCGCGCGGGCTGTGGACCTGCTGGTCGGCCTCCTCCTCCTCGCTGGCCGGCCGGTTGCGCGAGAGCTCCGCGAGGTCGGCGAAGGTGGTGAGGACGGCGAGCTCGGCCTGCACGAGCTCGGGGTCGTCCACCGGCAGCTCGCCGCGGACGCGGCCGTACTCGGCGACCAGTGCCTTGGCGTGGGCGGCGTCGACGTCGTAGCCGGTGATCAGCGCCTGCATGCCGGCCAGCAGCGCCCGCGCACGCTCGCGGGCGTCGGCGGAGGTCTCGGTCACCTCGCCGCCGGGCAGCTCCACCCGGTCGCCGGTCGCCTCGCCGGCGTCCCCGCCGGCGCGCTCCAGGCTCACCAGCGCGGCGCCGGCGTCGACCTGCGCGTTCACCGCGGCGAGCACCTCGCGGACCCGGCCCGCGAAGGGCGCGCGCACCGCGGTCTCCATCTTCATGCTCTCGAGGACGACGATCGTCTGGCCGGCCTCGACCTCCTCGCCGGGGCGGGCGCGGACGGCGACGACCACGGCGGGGGCCGGGGCCCGCACGGTGCCACCGGCGTCCCGGCTCACCCGGTGGGCGACGCCGTCGACCTCGACCAGGTGGGAGCCGGGGGCGGTCACCGCGACGATGGCGTGGCGCCGGCCGCCGACGGCCAGCCGGCTCTCCAGCGGGCTGAGCCGGTCCAGCTCGACGTCGACCGAGCGGCCGTCGAGCTCCACCCGGTAGCGGTCGGGGCCGGTGCGGGCGACGGTGAGCCGGTAGACCTGCCCGCGGTAGCCGAGGTCCATGGGGCGGCCCACCCCGTGCGGGGCGCGTGGCCGTCCGCCCCGCGCCGAGGCCAGGAACGCCGTGCGCTCCCAGGCCTCCTCGGCGTCGGAGACGTCGATGGCCACCTGGACGAGGGCGATCCACGCCGACGCCGCGTCGGGGACGCCGCCGCCGGTGCCCTCACGGTCCAGCCAGCCGGTGTCCGCGGTGCCGGAGACCACCTCGGGCCGGTCGAGGAGGTCCAGCAGGAAGGACTTGGTCGTGGTGCCGCCGCGCAGCACGACGGTGGTCTCGCGAAGGGCGCAGCGCAGCCGGGCGAGCGCCTCGGGGCGGTCCCGGCCCCAGGCGATGACCTTGGCGACCATCGAGTCGTAGGCCGGCGGGATGACGTCGCCGACGCTCATCCCGGTGTCCACGCGGACCCCGGGGCCGGTGGGCAGCCGCATGAGCTCGACGCGGCCGGGCGCCGGGGCGAACCCGGCCTCGGCGTCCTCGGCGTTGAGCCGGGCCTCGATGGCGTGCCCGTTCGCCGGGGGCGGGTCGCCCTCCAGGCGGCCGCCGGCGGCGACGTGCAGCTGCAGCTTGACGATGTCCAGCCCGGTGACCTCCTCGGTCACCGGGTGCTCGACCTGCAGGCGGGTGTTGACCTCCAGGAAGGTGAACAGCCGCTCGTCGGGCTGGTACAGGAACTCCACGGTGCCGGCGCCGACGTAGCCGGCGGCCTTGACCAGGGCGATCGCCGAGCCGCGCAGGGCGGCGTCCTGCTCGTCGCTGAGCGCCGGGGAGCTGGACTCCTCGAGCACCTTCTGGTTGCGCCGCTGCACGGAGCAGTCGCGGACCCCGGGTGCCCACACCGTGCCGTGCTGGTCGGCGATGACCTGGACCTCGACGTGCCGGCCGCCCTCGACCAGCCGCTCCATGAACACGACCGGGTCGCCGAAGGTGCGCTGCGCCTCGGCCTGCGTGCGGGTCAGCGCCTCCTCGAGCTCGGCCTCGCTGCGCACCACGCGGATGCCGCGGCCGCCGCCGCCGCTGCGGGCCTTGACGATCAGCGGGTAGCCGATGGTCTCGGCGTGCCGGCGGCCCTCGTCGACGGTCTCGACCGGGCCGCCGCTCCACGGCGCCACGGGGACGCCGGCCTTCTCCGCCAGCGCCTTCGCCTCGATCTTGGCGCCGAGCAGCCGCATCGACTCCGGCGTCGGCCCGATGAAGGTGACCCCGAGGTCGGCGCACAGCTCCGCGAAGGCCGGGTCCTCGGCGACGAAGCCCCAGCCCACCCAGGCCGCGTCGGCGCCGCTGGCGCGCAGCGCGCGGGCCAGCTCGGCGTGGTCGAGGTACGGGTTGCCCGCGCCGGTCTCCCGGAGCAGGACGGCCTCGTCGGCGGCGCGGACGAACGTCGCCCGCCGCTCGGCCTCGGTGTGCAGGGCGATGACACGGGTCCGCGACCCGTGCTCGGCATCGAGCTCGCGGACGGCGCGGATGAGCCGCATGGCGGGCTCGCCCCGGTTGACGACGGCGATGCGGCTGAACACCCTGCACCCCTCCCGGTTCGGATCGGTCGGCTCGTCCCTCCCGACCTGTTACATGTCCAGGCCGCCGTTGACACCCCAGGTCTGCCCGGTGATGTAGGAGGAGGCGTCGGCGGCGAGGAAGTGCACGACGCGGGCGATCTCCTCGGGGCGGCCCAGCCGGCCGAGCGGGATCTTCGCCTTGAGCCCGTCGAGCACCTTCTCGGGGACGGTGTCGAGCATCTCGGTGGCGATGTAGCCCGGCGTGACGGCGTTGACGGTGATGCCGGGGCCGTCGGTGATGCCCTTGCGCTGCAGCTGCATGGCCGTCTCGAGGGCGAGGGTCTTGGTGAGACCGAGCAGGCCCGCCTTCGCCGACGCGTAGTTCGCCTGGCCGATGCCGCCGGTCTCACCGATGACCGACGAGATCATCACGATGCGGCCGCTGCCGCGCTCGAGCATGTGGGTCAGCGCGGCCTGGGAGAGGTAGAACGCGCCCGACAGGTTGACGTCGATGACCCGCCGCCAGTCGTCGGCGGTCATCTTCAGCGCCGTCTTGTCGGCGGTGATGCCGGCGTTGTTGACCAGGATGTCGAGCCGGCCGTGCTGCTCGATGACCTCGCCCACGGTGCGCTTGCAGTCCTCGGCGGACCCGATGTCGCCGCGGTGGACCGTGGCGTGGCTGGTGGGGAACGTGGCGCCGAAGTCGCTGGCGAAGGCCTCGGCAGCCTGGGTGTTGCCGCTGTAGCCGGCGGCGATGTCCGCGCCCTGGGAGGCCAGGCTGCGGCAGATGGCCGCACCGATGCCCCGGGTGCCGCCGGTCACGAAGGCGACCTTGCCGAGGAGCTTGTCGCCGGCTCGCGTCCGACTTTCCTGCGTGGCTGTCACGGAGACCTCCTCGGCCGGGGGCATGCCCAGTCGTTCCTGGCCGGAGACGGTCCGCGACTGCGGGCCGTGGGCTCCGGCACCGGTACGTCGGCAGCCTCTCGCTCCCGCCCGGTGCCGTCAAACCGGGGTGTGACGTGGGTCTCACCCAGTGGACGGCCGTCCCGGGGCGGCGCGGGCCGCTCGGTGCCGCGCGGCATGCTCCCCGACGACCTCTGCCCGGCGGTGTCCTTCCTCTGCTCCCGCAGCAGTGGCTTCATCACCGGGCAGTCGGTGGTCGCCGACGGCTGGGTCACGTTCCTCTGAGCTCAGGCCGGTGAGACCGGGAGCCGGCCGGTCGCCCGCTCCACCGTCCCGACCGCCACCACCGCGACCAGCAGGGCGGCCAGTCCGCCGACCACGGCCACCGCGGGCAGGTCCAGGAGCGCGTCGAGGCCCGCGACGACGGCGGCGGCCAGCGGCCACCACCAGCCGCGGCGGGTGCGGCGCGACATCCCGGCGTCGGTGACGGTGATCGACAGCAGGTAGACCACGACGCCGCCGGCGAGCAGCAGGCGGGTGCCCGGCGGGACGTCGCCCTGCCCGCTCTGCACGACCGCGAGCTCGAGGCCCGCGCCGACCGTGGCCAGTGCGAGGGTGAGGGGCAGCTGGGCGAAGACGTACACGTCGTGGGAGTGGTCGCTGGGGACCTCGCCGACCTCGTCGAGCAGGCGTTTCGCGCGGGCGCCGGCGAGGTCGAACCAGCTCCACCACAGCGCGGCCGCCAGCACGAAGCCGAGCAGCGCCACCGGCAGCGCGGACGACGACCACTGCGCGTCGGTCAGCCCGTGGGCGATCGCGGCGACCGACTCGCCCAGCACCAGGATCACGAACAGGGCGAACCGCTCGGGCAGGTGCTCGACGTGCAGGGGGACGTCGGCCGAGGAGCGGGTGGCCAGCAGCGGCACCAGCGCCTCGGCCAGCAGGGCGGCGGCCCACAGCCCGTAGGCCGCCGGCCGCGGCACCAGCAGCGAGACCGCCCACAGCGCGGCCCCCACCGCCGCCCCGGCCATGTACAGCCGGACGACCGGACGCGCCTCGGCCACGTGCCGGTACGCCCGCCAGTACTGCAGCAGCAGCGTCGCCCGCAGCAGCAGCTGGCAGCCCACGAAGACGGCGAACCACTCCCCCGTCGCGCCGGTGGCCGACGCGGCCAGCCCGACGACGGCGGCCATGCTGGCCAGCTTCAGCAGCCGGTAGACGACGTCGTCGTGGTCGAACCGGTTCGCGTAGAGGGTCGCGCTGACCCACGCCCACCACACGGTGGTGAACAGGCCGGCGAACAGCAGCTCCCCGTGCCAGGTCACGTCCTCCCGGAGCGCGATCGCGAGCTCCGCCACGACCAGGACGAAGGCGAGGTCGAAGAACAGCTCCAGGCGCGAGGCGGTGCGGCCCTCGCCGGTGCGCAGCTCCGGCCGGCGCACCGCACCCGACCCGGTCAGCGCGCGCCGCACGCCCTCGAGCGGCCCCATCCGGATCAGGCCCCGCGCCCGCGACGGGGCCCACTGGTCACGACGCGTGGCTACCCACACGAACCCGCTGCGCATGCGCCGGCCGGGCGGTCGTGCTCTCCTCGACCCGAGCACCGCAGGCCGGGTGGACGGTGAGAGGTCGAGCGCATGACCGTCGGGGACGCCGAGGACCTCGGGGTGGCCGCCCCGTCCGAGCCGCGCGTGCAGAGGCCGGTCGTCCGCTTCCCCTGGGACGCCCTGGGGCCGCACCACCACCGGTTCGCCTCGACACGGGAGGTGCAGGACTACAACGTCGCCCTGTGCCGCCACTGCGGTCTGCGCATCCTCCACCTCTGGCTGAACAGCCGGGACTGGGTCCGCCGCAGGACGGAGGCGGTGACCTTCATCGACGGCCGCACTGTCCGGCGCCAGGTCACCGTCGACTTCATCCTGCCGCCCTACACACCGAGCCTGGAGCTCGCCGGGAGGGTGCTCGACACGGTCCCGATGGCACTGCTGCAGAAGCGGAGCCTGGTGAAGTTCGACCTCCGCGACCACGCCGGCACCGCGCTGTCACTGCTCGGTCTCCGCCAGCAGCAGACACTGACCGCGGCGGCGCTCAAGGGCCTGGCGGCGTCGATCGGGGACGGCCACCCCGAGGCCGACCTCCCCCCGCCCGTCGACCGGCTGGTGGACCGGTTGGTCTTCGGTGACCGGCCGCAGGTCCACCAGGCCATGCGCGACCTCCTGCACGACCCCGGGTACCGGGCCCTCCGCGACGACGCCCTGTTCCTGATGACCTGCGAGCGGCTGCTCGACAGCTGGGTCATGTGCCTGCTCCTGCAGCGGGAGGACCTCACCCGGCGGATCGTCAAGTTCGGGTACGACGAGCCGCTGGACCTGCGCTACGAGGCGGGGACGACGGGGCTGCGCGCCCACCCGGACCTGGGCCGGCCGACCGCCTACAGCCTGCGGCCCGCCGACAACCGCACACGCCTGTCCCGCCTGCGGGCAGGTCTGGGCGTGGACCCGGTGCGGATCCGCTTCCCCGTCTACGCCGCCGAGAGCGCCCAGAGCTTCCACCTGGAGGTCACGGCCCCGCCCGGAGCGGTGATCCGGGCCGGGCAGGCCCTCGCCTCCAGGCCGACCGACCCTCCCGAGGAGGTGTCCACCGCCGGTCCCCCGGGCTCCGCCACGGAGGTGCTGGGCCGGGGTGCCGGGGACCTGCCCTTCGACCAGGTCTCGGGGATGCACCCGACGGTCGACCTGCACCTGACCGACGTCCCCTCGGGCGCCTTCTCTCACGCGCAGGTGGAGTTGCGCGCGGAGGTGAGCGGCTGGCTGCTGTCCATGACCATCGCGTGCTGGGTGAACAGCCTCATGCTGCTCGTGCTGACGCTCACCCGGTGGGGCGACGGGGGCACCGACGCCGAGCTGGCGGTGACCCTGCTGGTCGTCTTCATCAGCTTCGGCAGCACCGTCGCCGCCCAGCAGGACGCCCACCCCATGCTCAGCCGCCTGCTCGGCTTCGCCAAGGGACTGGCGGGGATCTCGACGCTGGCCGCACTCGTCGGGGCCGGCATCGTCGCCCTCGCGCCCGACCTCGACCACTGGCTGGTGCTGCCGGCTGCGGTCAGCACCCTGGTCGCCGGGGCGCTGACCCTGGCGGCGGTGCGGTCGCGACCATCGGCGCCCGGCGTGACGTCCCCGTGGGACTTCACCCCGCTGACCAGGGGTCGGCACGAACCCCAGGCCCCTGACTACCTGCCGCTGGAGCTGCTCTCCGACGACCGGCCGGCGGACGACGCGGCCGCCCGCCGGCAGCTCCGCTTCGACCAGCCGGCGGTCGTCGTCGCCACGGCCGAGAGCGAACGGCACCGGAGCCGCTGGTCGCCCGGGATCGACGAGCAGCTGCGGGAACGGCTCGAGACCGCGCTGCTCCGCATCGACGGGCGGGCCGGCACGGACGCCCCCCGCACCGACCCGGGCGACGGCGCCCCGCAGCCCTGAGCGGGGCCGCCTCAGTCCTGCGCGTGCGGCTCCGGCCGGCCGTCGTCGGCCCCCTCCTTCTCGAAGGCGACGTCGACCCGCTGGTGCCGCACCGCCCGCTGGGCGCGGGCGGCCTCGGCGAACACCCGCTCGTCGCCCTCGGTGAGGTCGTCGTGGTCGACGAACGGGGTGAGCAGCGCCCGGGGGTGGAGGGAGTCGACCCGGACGACGTTGACCTCCGCGCACAGCACCAGCGCGACGGCCGCCAGGTAGATGAACGCGACCAGGCCCAGGACCAGCGCGAACACCGCGTCGACGGCGCTGGCGTTCGCGACGACGCGGGCGACGTACACGCCGCCGAAGGACTGCAGGAGCTGCCACAGCACCGCGGCGGCCAGGGCGCCGGGGAGCACCTGCCGGGTGCGGAGCCGGCGCGCGGTGGTGATCCGGAAGCCGAGCACGAACACCGCGGCGTTCACCAGCACCGACCCCACGGTCACCAGGACGTGCACCGCCCCGCTGAACCCGCCGCCGTAGGCCGCTGCGCCGCTGCCCAGTGCGGAGAGCACGGTCGAGGCGAGCACCAGCACCCCGAGGGTGCACAGCAGCAGCAGGCTGCGGCCGCGCGCGGTGATCGGGTCGGGCCGGTTGTGCCGGGGCACGGCCCACACGGTGTTCATCGTGTGCTGCATCGCCTGCCCGAGCCCCAGCGCGCCGTAGAGGGCGACCAGCCCGCCGACGACCACCCCCGTGAAGCCGCCGCCGAGTGCCTCGGGCGTGCCCAGCTGCTCGCCGATGACGGGGAACTCGGCGAGCGCGGAGTCCAGCAGCTGCCGCTGCAGCTCGGGGTTGCCGGCCAGCACCAGCCCCAGCACGGTGGCCAGGAGCAGCAGCACCGGGAACAGCGCCAGGAAGCCGTAGTAGGTGATGAGCGCGGCGAGGAAGTGGCCGTCGTCGTCGAAGAACTTGTAGAGCACCGCGATCGGGAACCCCGCCGCGGGGTGCCGCCGCTGGAACCGGTCCACCCGTTCGGTGACTGTCATCGCGCACCCCTGTCGGCTCGGGTGCCCCACCTCTACCCCGTCCCGCCGACGGCCGCGCGCGCACGCCGGGTAGGAAGGGGCCATGGCCGACGCCTTCCCCGAACTCGCCGAGCTCGCCGCCGAGGAGCGGGAGCTGCAGTTCAGCAGCTTCACCAACGACGACGCCTGGGACCTCGGCGCCGCGCTCGTGGCGGCCGGCCGCCGGGACGCCGCGCCGGTCGCGGTCGCCGTCGTCCGCAACGGCCACCGGCTGTTCTCCGCCGCCCTGACCGGGGCGACCCCCGACAACGAGCGGTGGATCGAGCGCAAGACGCGGGTGGTGCACCGCTTCGGGCACAGCAGCCTCTACGTGCGGCAGGCCTCCATCGAGCGCGGGACGACGTTCGAGGAGGAGTTCGGGCTGGACCCGGCCCGGTACGCCGCCCACGGGGGCGCCTTCCCCGTGATCGTGCGGTCGGTGGGCCCCATCGGCGCGGTCGTGGTCTCCGGGCTCCCGCAGGTCGAGGACCACCGCATGGTCGTCGCGGCGATCCGTGCGCACCTGGGCCGCTGAGCCCGCGCAACTCCGGGGAAGGTGCTGCCCCGCGGCCAGTCCGGACCGCACGTTCCCCGGAGTTGCGCGTCAGCGGCTGCGGTAGAGCCGGGTGGTGACCGGCAGGAACACCGCGGCCAGACCGGCAGCCACCGCCAGGGAGACGCCGATCGCGACGCCGTCGGGCTGCCCCGCCATCAGCGACCGCGACGCCGTCGCCAGCACCGAGACGGGGTTGACCTCGACGAAGGCGGCCAGCGGCCCGGGCAGGGTGTCGGGGTCGACGAAGACGTTGGACAGGAACGTCAGCGGGAAGATGCCGGTGAACCCGGCGTTCATCACCGCGTTCGGCGAGCGCATGAGCAGCCCGAGCACGGAGAAGACCCACGACAGGCCGAACGAGAAGACGACGACCAGCCCCAGCGCCGCCACCACCCCGGCCGCGCCGCCCTCGGGCCGGTAACCGAGCACCACGCCCAGCACGATGATCACCGTGCCGGCGATCACGTACCGGACGCTGTCGCCGAGCAGCGACCCCAGCAGCGGGGCCGGACGCCAGATCGGCAGCGAGCGGAACCGGTCGACCACGCCCTTGGTGAGGTCGGTGTTGAGCGAGACGCCGCTGTAGACGGTGGTGAACAGCACCGACATCACCAGCATCCCGGGCAGGATGTACTGCAGGTACGCGCTGGTGGAACCGGCGATGGCGCCGCCGAACAGGTACGTGAACATCAGCACGAACATCACCGGCGTCACGGTGACGTCGAGCAGCTGCTCGGGCACGTGCCGGACCTTGAGCATGCCCCGCCAGCCGAAGGTGAGCGCCGCCGTGAGCGGGCCCGGGCGCGGCGGCCGCGCGGTGGAGGCGATGGCCCGGCGGACGGCGGCGGTGTCGGCCGAGTCGCGAGTGACGGTGGTGGTCATGACGCACGCTCCTGCGCGGGGGACGCGGGCTCCCGGTCGCCGTCCTCCGCGGCGTGGCCGGTGAGGGCGAGGAAGACCTCGTCGAGGCTGGGCCGGTCGAGGGAGAAGTCGGCGATGCCGACGCCGGCGCGGGCCAGCTCGGTCAGGCCGAGGGCGGCCGTCGCGGCGTCGCCGCAGGCCGCCGACAGCGCGGCCGGGTCGTCGCCCGGGGTCACCGGACCGACCGCCCGCTCCAGCACGCCGGCCGCCGCCGCCCCCTGGCCGGGGTCGTTCAGGCGCACGTGCAGCGAGCCGGTGCCGACCGACGCCTTGAGCTGCCCCGGCGTGCCCTCGGCGATGACCCGGCCCCGGTCGATCACCGCCAGGCCGTCGGCGAGCTGGTCGGCCTCCTCCAGGTACTGGGTGCAGAGCAGGATCGTCGTCCCCTCGGCGACCAGCGCCCGCACGATCTCCCACACCTGGTTGCGCGAGCGCGGGTCCAGCCCGGTGGTCGGCTCGTCGAGGAAGAGCAGCTGCGGCGTGACGACCAGGCTGGCCGCGATGTCCAGGCGGCGGCGCATCCCTCCGGAGTGGTGCTTGACCAGCCGGCCGGCGGCCTCGGCGATGCCGAAGGCCTCCAGCAGCTCGTCGGCCCGGGCGCGGGCCGCGGCGCGGCGGTGGCCGAACAGCCGCGCCAGCAGGACCAGGTTCTCCCGGCCGGTGAGCTCCTCGTCGACCGAGGCCAGCTGCCCGGTGAGGCTGACCAGCCCGCGGACGGTGTCGGCCTCGGTGACCACGTCGTGGCCCAGCACGCGGGCGTGCCCGGAGTCGGGCTGGATCAGCGTGGCCAGCACGCGGATCGTCGTCGTCTTGCCCGCCCCGTTCGGGCCGAGCACGCCGTAGACGGTGCCGGCCGGGACGGCGAGGTCGACGCCGGCCACCGCGCGCGTGGCCCCGAAGGACTTGGTGAGACCGGTGGCCTCGATGGCCAGTGCGGAGTGTGCGGTCATCGTGCTCCCTCAGCCGGGTGTCCGGGCGCAGCGTCCCCTCTCCCTCTGACGGAATGTCCGCGCCGGGCTCGTCGCCCGCCACCGGTTTTCCGCGGGCGTGCCCAGCGTCGGGGTTCGAGCGCACTGGAGGTCAAGGGGTCACCGCCAGCGGTACTCCAGCTCCGGGCGGCCGGCGCCCCCGTACCGCGGCGCGCGGTCGACCAGGCCGGTGTCGGCCAGGTACTCCAGGTAGCGGCGGGCGGTGATCCGCGAGGCGCCGATCAGCTCCGCGGTCTCCGCGGCCGAGAGCCCCTCCGAGGTGCGGACGGCGGTGACGACGGCGTCCAGCGTCTCCCGGCCCATCCCCTTCGGCAGCGGCGCGGGCCGGCCGGGGCGGACGGCGCCGAGCACGCGGTCGACCTCGTCCTGGCCGGCGGCGTCCCCCGCGGCCGACAGCCGCGCGCGGTACTCGGCGTAGGCGGTCAGCCGGTCGCGCAGGGCCGGGTAGGTGAAGGGCTTGAGCAGGTACCCGACGACGCCGTGCGCGGCCGCCGCCCGCACGGTGGACAGCTCCCGCGCCGAGGTCACCGCGAGGACGTCGACCGGCACCCCGGCCGCCCGGATCCGCCGGCACAGCTCGACGCCGTGGGTGTCGGGGAGGTTCATGTCCAGCAGCACGAGGTCGACCGGCACCCGGGCCAGCGCGTCGAGGGCCGCGGCCCCGGTGCCGGCGACGGCCACGGTGCCGAAGCCCGGCGTCCGGTCCACGTAGGCGCGGTGCGCCTCGGCCGCGACCGGCTCGTCCTCCACCACGAGGACGCGGACGTCCGGGGAGGTCACGGCGCCGCCCCGACCGGCGCCCGCACCGGCAGGGAGACGACGAACTGCGCGCCCGGGCCGGGGCGGACGCTGACCGTGCCCCCGTGCCGGCGCACCGCCTGCGCGACCAGCGCCAGCCCCAGCCCGCGGCCGAGCCCGGCCGGCGCGCCGGCGCTCTCCTTGGTCGACCAGCCCCGCTCGAAGACCCGCCGCACGTCCTCCTCGGCCACCCCGGGACCGGTGTCCTCGACCCGGATCTCCAGGTGCCCGCCGGTCACCTCCGCGGCCAGCTGCACCTCCCGGGGCGGGTCCCCGGCGAGGGCGGCGTCGATGGCGTTGTCGAGCAGGTTGCCCACGATGGTGACCAGGTCACCGCCGGGCAGGCCGGTCTCGCCCACCGCCGTCGCCGGGTCGATCTCCAGCAGCACGCCGCGCTCGTGCGCGGTCGCCGCCTTGCCCAGCAGCAGCGCGGCCAGCACCGGGTCGCCGACCGCGCCGACCACGCGGTCGGTGAGCCGCTGCGCGGAGGCGAGCTCGGCGGTGGCGAAGTCGACCGCCTCCTGGGTGCGGCCGAGCTCGACGAGGGAGACGGTGGTGTGCAGCCGGTTGGCGGCCTCGTGCGCCTGGGCCCGCAGCGACTCGGCGAAGGCGCGCACGCTGTCCAGCTCGCCGGTGAGCGCCTGCAGGTCGGTGTGGTCCCGCAGGGTCACCACGGTGCCGGCCGAGCGGTCGCCGGCTCGGGGCGGGGCCTGGTTGACCACCAGCACCCGGGTGCCGGTCACGTGCACCTCGTCGACGACGGTGCGCTGCTGGGTCAGCACCGCGGTCAGCTCCGGGGGCAGCCCGAGGTCGCCGACGTGCCGGCCGGCCGGGTCGTCGGTCAGACCCAGCAGCCGCCGCGCCTCGTCGTTGACCAGCTGCACCCGCCCCTCGCCGTCCACCAGGAGCAGGCCCTCGCGCACGGCGTGCAGCACCGCGTGGTGGTACTCGAGCAGCCGCGCCAGCTCCGTCGGGGTGAGCCCGTGGGTCTGGCGCTGCAGCCGCCGGCTCAGCGCCCAGCTGCCCAGGCCGCCGACGGCCAGCGTGGCCAGCGCCGTCCCGGCGATCCCGGGGACGGCGGCGGCGAGGTCCTCCCCGATCGCGGCGACGGTGATCCCGGCCGAGACGAGGGCGACGACGTCGCCGTCGGCGTCCACCACCGGTCCGGTGGCGCGCACGGAGGGGCCGAGGGTGCCGGTGTAGGTCTCGGTGAACGTCTCCCCCGCCAGGGCAGGGGCGATCGTGCCGCGGAAGGGGCGGCCGATCTGCTCGGGGTCGGGGTGGGTCCAGCGGGTGCGGTCGGGCGCGAGGACGGTGATGAACGAGGTGCCGGTGTCGGCGCGGACCTGCTCGACGAAGGGCTGCAGCACCGCGGTCGGGTCCGGGCCGGTCACCGCCCCGAGCACCAGCGGCGAGTCCGCGAGGCTGGCCACGATCGCCGTCGTCTCCTGCTCGGCGGCCTGCTGCACGGCCTGGCGGGCGTCGAGGTAGGCCACGGCCGTCGCGGTGAGGACGACGACGCCGACGACCAGCGCCTGGAGCAGCAGCAGCCGCCGCGCCAGGCTCGCGTCACGGCGGTGCGGCAGGAAGGCGGGCACGCGGCGAGTGTGCCGCGCGGTGACGCCATCGCCACCGGCACCGTGCCCGCCACGGCCGTCGTGAACGCAATGAACGCATGGGTGACCGCCGTCACCGCACCCGGGAGTGTGACTGGCGTCGCCCCGGACGGGGCACAGCACACCCGATCCGGGAGGCGAGTCGCCTCCGGCCGACGACAGGAGACGTCATGGCGTCAGGCACCGACCACGCGCAGCCGCCGGGAGCCACCCGGCGCAAGGACCGCACGCACTGGCTCTACATCGCCGTCATCGTCGCGGTGGTGGCCGGCATCGCGGTCGGCTTCCTGTTCCCCGGCTTCGCGACCGACCTGAAGTGGCTGGGAACCGCGTTCGTGGGCCTGATCAAGATGCTGATCGCGCCGGTCATCTTCTGCACGATCGTGCTGGGCATCGGCGCGATCCGCCAGGCGGCCAAGGTCGGCCGGATCGGCGGCCTGGCCCTGGGCTACTTCATCCTCATGTCGACCGTCGCGCTGGCGATCGGCCTGGTGGTGGGCAACATCATCCACCCCGGTGACGGGCTCCAGCTCTCCGACGAGCTGCGCGGCGAGGGCGCTGCACTGGCCGGCACCGCCGAGGAGAGCGGCGGCACCGTCGACTTCCTCCTCGGGCTGATCCCGACCTCCCTCCTGTCGGCCCTGACCGACGGGTCGGTGCTGCAGGCGCTGCTGGTCGCGCTGCTGGTCGGCTTCGCGATCCAGGCGATGGGCCGCTCCGGTGAGCCGCTCCTGCGCGGCGTCGGGCACCTGCAGAGGCTGGTGTTCCGGATCCTCGCCATGATCATGTGGCTGGCGCCGATCGGGGCCTTCGGGGCGATCGCGGCGGTCGTCGGCGAGACCGGCATCGACGCGCTGAAGAGCCTCGCGGTGATCATGATCGCCTTCTACGTGACCTGCGCGCTCTTCGTCTTCGTCGTCCTCGGGCTCATCCTGCGGCTGGTCGCCCGCGTCAACGTCTTCTCGCTCCTGAAGTACCTGGGCCGCGAGTTCCTGCTGATCGTGTCGACGTCCTCGTCGGAGACCGCGCTGCCCCGGCTGATCGCCAAGATGGAGCACGCCGGTGTGAGCCAGCCGGTCGCCGGCATCGTGGTCCCGACCGGCTACTCCTTCAACCTCGACGGCACGGCCATCTACCTGACGATGGCCTCGCTGTTCATCGCCTCGGCGCTGGGTGACCCGCTGACGATCGGCGAGCAGATCGGCCTGCTGGTCTTCATGATCATCGCGTCCAAGGGCGCGGCGGGCGTCACCGGCGCCGGCCTGGCCACGCTGGCCGGCGGGCTCTCGGCCCACCGCCCGGACCTGCTGGACGGCGTCGGCCTGATCGTCGGCATCGACCGGTTCATGTCCGAGGCCCGCGCGGTGACCAACTTCGCCGGCAACGCGATCGCCACCGTCCTGGTCGCCACCTGGACCAGGGAGCTCGACCGCGAGCAGCTGTCGGCGGCGCTGTCCGGGGAGAGCCCGTTCGACGAGACCACGATGATCGACGACCACGGCGACGCGGAGCCGCCGGCGTCCGGCAGCAACGCCGGCCCGGGCCAGCGGGACGCCGAGTCCGCCCAGCGGGAGGTCGCGCAGGCCTCGGTGCGCTGACGACGCACGCGCGACGCGGAGCGCCCGGGCCCCTCGCGGGCCCGGGCGCTCCGTCGTCGGTGCAGGGACGTCCGGAGTCGCTACGGTGACCGTCCCCGCAGCCACCCGGAGAGAGGACCGCCCGTGAGCTCCCGCCTGAACCCCTACCTCAGCTTCAGCGACACGGCCCGGCAGGCCATGGAGTTCTACCGCGGGGTGTTCGGCGGGGAGCTCTCGCTGAGCACCTTCGGCGAGGCGGGCGGGGCCGAGGGCCCCGACGCCGACAAGGTCATGCACGCGCAGCTCGAGACGCCGGCCGGGTACACGCTGATGGCCTCCGACACCCCCGCGGGCATGGACCGCAGTGAGGGCAGCAGCATCTCGGTCAGCCTCAGCGGGGACGACGGCGAGGAGCTGCGCGGCTACTTCGCCAAGCTCTCCGACGGCGGCACCGTGACCATGCCGCTGGAGAAGCAGATGTGGGGCGACGAGTTCGGCATGTGCGTCGACCCGTTCGGCGTCGCCTGGATGGTCAACATCTCCCAGCCCGCCTGACCGGCCGCGCCGCCGCGGTGCGCCGGCCGCGCCCGGTGCCACAGTGGCGGCATGCACCTGGTCCTGGAGTACACGCTGGCCCCGGACTACCTGGAGCGCCGGGCGGCGCTGCGCGAGGAGCACCTCGCCCTGGCCCGCGCCGCCCACGAGCGCGGTGAGCTCCTGCTCGCCGGCGCGCTGCCGGACCCGTACGACCGGGCCCTGCTCGTGTGGACCGCGCCCCGCGAGGTGGTGGAGCGGTTCGCCGAGACCGACCCCTACGTGGTGCGGGGCCTGGTGACGGGCTGGACGGTCCGCCCCTGGAACGTCGTCGTCGGCTGACGCTCCCGGGAGCATCGCAGCGAGCGCCAGCGAGCGAGGAGCGGACCGGGAGCGGAAGCCGACGAGTGGACGTCGTCGGCTGACCGGAGGCCGGGGACGCAGGAAACCTGCGTCCCCGG
>NZ_JBJGYT010000037.1:0-39942 GCF_054050135.1 Geodermatophilus sp. SYSU D00705
CCCCGGGGGCGGGGGGGGGGGGCGCGGCCCCCCCCCGCCCCGCCCCCCCCCCCCCGGCGGCCCCCGGCCCCGGCGCCCGGGACGACCGAGGGGAGCGGCCATGACCGACCGACCGGGGATCCCGGCGCGCGAGCTGTCCGACGAGGAGCTGGAACGGCAGGGCGTGCACGCCCACGCGATGCGGCACTGGGTGTTCCTGCACGGCACCGCCGAGCAGTTCCGCACGCACACCGAGCGCATGCTCGAACTGGAGCAGGAGTACCTGCGCCGGCACCCGCAGCGCACCTGGCAGGGCTCCGGCGGCGACGCCGCCTCGCCGTCCCGCGACGACCGCATCCGCGACCTGGTGCAGACGTTCTCCCGGGCGGTCACCGCGCTGCTGGACGAGGAGCCCTCGGCGGCCGCGCCGGCCCGCGAACGCACCGACCCGGAGGAGGCGCAGGCCGCGCTGCTGCGCCGGTTCGCCGAGGCCGGGGGGCGGATGCACAAGCTGGAGGCCCACCAGATCGCGCGGCAGCTGGCGCCCGACAGCCACCTGGTCGCCCGGCTCTACCGCCAGGACCCGCCGCTGCTCCAGGCCGAGCGGGACATGCGGGTGCTCACCGACGCCGGGCGCGCCTGGCTGGAGCGGCACCCCGTCCCCGCGTGAGTCGCTCCGCCGTGTCGTGCCCGGGTGCGGCCCGGAAGGCTCCGCGAAGGGTGTGACGGTGGAGCTGGGCGCCGTCGGGGACGGTCATCGGCCGCGGTGCGATCCGGAGGATCGCAGTGTCACCGTCCGGCGAGTTCGGCCCAGGCCTGCTGGGCGCGCGGCGCCCAGGAGGCGTGCCGCTCGCGGAAGACCTCCGCCGCCCGGCTGCCGCTCCACCGGGGCGGCAGCAGCTCGCGCGGCAGCCCCGGGTCCAGCAGCGGGAAACGGCGCCACTCCTGCACGAGCCGGACCTGGGCGACCAGCGCCTGACGGTCGGTGCGGGGCCGCCGCCGGCCGACCAGCTCGAGGAAGTCCTCGTAGCCGCGCTCGATGCCGTCGAGGTCCCAGGCGGTGCGGGCCAGCGAGCGCTCGTCGCCCACCACGCCGGCGGTGGCGACGAACGACCAGCTGCCGGCCAGCACGCCCAGCTCGTCGAGGACCCGGCGGGCCTCCTGCTCGCGGTCCACGCGCGGGGTGACCCAGGTGCCGGCGTCCAGCGAGCCCAGTCCCGCCCAGCCCAGCTGGGTGCGCAGCCGCAGGCGCAGCGCCCGGTTGTTCTCCGGGACGCCGACCGAGAGCACCAGCCAGCGGCCGTCCCACCCACGGTCGTCGGCGGCGAACCCGTAGATGCGCTCGGTGCCCTCCCGCAGCAGGCGGGTGCCGGCCGCGGTCAGCGACCAGCGCGTCTCCCGCCCGATCCGGCTGGGCTCGATCCACCCGCTGTCGGCGGTGCGCATGATCGCCTGGCGGGCCGCCTTCTCCGCGACGTCGAGATCGGCCAGCAGCTCCAGCAGGCTGGCGGTCCACACCGGGCGGCCGCTGGGCAGCACGAACTCGCCGAGCACGGTGAGCAGCAGGCTGCGCGCGCTGGCGGCGCCGAGCTCCTGCCGACGGGTGACGAACGGTCCGTCCACGGCCTCCACGTCCCTCATCGTGACACCCCGTGCCGCCCCGACCGGCGTTCCCCGCCGACGACGACCGCACAGGTCACGGAACGGCACCAGCTCGCCGACGGCGTCGGTGTGACCCTTGACACAGTCGCGGCGCGCACTACATGGTCACTTGCATCAGGCGTGCGGGTGTAGCACGTCGTGACCTCCGGAGCGTGCCCGTGCTGCATCCCCTGTCCGGTCGGCGACTGCTCGGCGGCCTCGGTGCCGGCCTTCTCACCCTGACCGTGGCCGCGTGCGGCGGCGGCAGCCTCGGCGGCGAGGAGGAGGGCGGCGGGTCCGGCGGCGGCGAGGGCGGCGGCACCGTCCGCGTCGGCCTGGTCATCCCGCAGGCCGGGGTCTACACCCCGCTGGGCGAGGACATGCAGCAGGGCTGGGACCTCTGGCTGGAGCAGAACGGCGGGGAGCTGGGCGGCTACACCGTCGAGACCGTCGTCGCCGACGAGGGCGAGGGGCCCGACACCGGCGTCCCGGCCGTGCAGCGGCTGCTCACCGAGGGCGACGTGGACGCGCTGGTGGGCATCGTCAACTCCGCCACCGCCCTGGGTGTGGCCGGGCAGGTGACGGAGTCGCAGGTGCCGCTGATCGTGGCGAACGCCGGGGCGGAGGCGATCACCCAGGACGCCGCGAGCCCCTACGTCTGGCGCTCCTCGTTCACCAACGCCCAGATCGCGGCGGCCATGGGGGAGCACCTGGCCGCCGAGGGCATCGGCCCGGTCTACGTCATGGCCCCGGACTACGCGGCCGGCCAGGAGGTCGTCGCCGGGTTCACCCAGGCCTACACCGCCGGCGGCGGCACGATCGCCGGCCAGGCGCTGACGCCGTTCGGCACCACCCAGGACTTCCAGCCGTTCCTGTCCGGCATCCAGGGCTCCGGCGCGGCGGCCACCTTCGTGTTCTACGCCGGGGGCGAGGCGGTCAGCTTCGTCCAGCAGTACGCGGACTTCGGCCTCAAGGACACCGTTCCGCTCTACGGCTCGGGCTTCCTCACCGAGGGCAGCGTGCTCGACGCGCAGGGCCCGGCGGCGGTCGGCGTCCGGACGACGCTGCACTACTCGACCGAGATCGACAACGCCGTCAACACCGAGTTCGTGCAGGCCTACCAGGAGGCCTACGGCGAGCTGCCGACCACCTACGCCGTCCAGGCCTACGACGCCGCCAACGTCCTGTCCCGCGCGCTGGAGGAGGCCGGCGGCACCGACGGCGCGGCGCTGACCGAGGCACTCGGCAGCCTGGGTGAGATCGACGACAGCCCGCGCGGCCCGTGGATCTTCACCGACCAGACCCCGGAGCAGGCGGTCTACCTGCGCGAGGTGGTCGACGAGAACGGCACCCTCGTGAACTCCGTCGTCGAGGAGCTCGGCGTCTTCGCCCAGCCCTGACCCGCCCGGTGCCGGGCTGTGGCATCACGCGCCCGCCCCACTCCCCACGGCCCGGCACCCCCGGAAGGAGCAGCTCGTGCTCGGGTGGTTCGACGCGAACCTCGTCAGCATCCTGAACGGCTTCGCCATCGGCTCGCTGCTGTTCGTCCTGGCCGTCGGGCTGTCGATCGTCTTCGGGATGATGGACGTGCTCAACCTCGCCCACGGCGCGTTCTTCCTCGTCGGCTCCTACCTCGCGGTCAGTTTCGTCGCCGGCGACTCGTGGGGCGGGTTCCTCACCGCGCTGGGGGTCGCCGCGCTGGTCGGGCTGCTGGCCGGCGGCGTCCTGTCGGGCATGACCGAACCCCTGGCCCGGCGGCCGATCCTCGACCAGGCGCTGCTCACGCTCGGCATCTCGCTGGTCGTGGCCGAGGTGCTGTCGATCGTCTACGGCAACGACGTCCGCTCGGTCTCCCCGCCCCCGGGCCTCGACGGCAGCGTGGACGTCGCCGGCAGCGCGTACCCCACCTACCGGCTGCTGGTCATCGGCGTGGGGCTGGTCCTGGCACTGGTGGTGTGGCTGGTCGTGGAGCGGACGTCCGTGGGCGCGCTGGTCCGTGCCAGCGTCGCCGACCGGGAGATGGTCTCGGCGATGGGCATCGACAACCGCAAGGTGAAGGTCGCCGTCCTGGGCATCGGGTCGATGCTGGCCACCGTCGCCGGCGTGCTCGCCGCCCCCGTCTACGGCGCCCGGCCGGGCCTGGACGAGACGATCCTGCTGCTGGCGCTGGTGGTCGTCGTCATCGGCGGGCTCGGCTCGATCCGCGGCGCGCTGATCGGGGCGCTGGTGATCGGGCAGGTCGAGTCGCTCGGGCGCGCCCTGCTGCCCGACCTCGCCTCGTTCATCCTGTTCGGCACCCTCGCCCTGGTGCTCATCGTCCGACCCCGTGGACTCTTCGCCGGGAAGGTGGCCCACTCATGAGTGTGGAGAGCGCTCCTCTCACGAGCACCGCGGACGGCGCCCGGGCCGCGGCCACCCCCGCGCGGCGACGCCCGTCCCGGCCGCTGGCCGCCGCCCTCGGGCTGGTCCTGCTGGCGGCGCTGGCCGCCGTCCCCCTGTTCGTCGACCCGTTCGGCACGAACACCTTCTCGCGGGTCCTCGTGTTCGCGCTGTTCGCGATGAGTCTGGACCTGCTGGTCGGCTTCACCGGACTGCCCTCGCTCGGGCACGCGGCGTGGTTCGGCATCGGCGCCTACACCGCGGGGCTGGTCGCCATCCACTGGACCGCCGAGGGGCTGGTGACCGTGCTGGCCGCGGCGGTCGCCGGCGCGGTCGCGGCCGCAGCGACCGGATGGCTGGCGGTGCGCAGCAGCGGGGTCTTCTTCCTGATGCTCACCCTCGCCATCGGCGAGCTGGTGCACCAGCTCGCCCAGTCGCTGTCGTCGGTCACCGGCGGCTCCAACGGCCTGTTCGGCATCCCCTCGGTCCGGATCGCCGGCACGCCGCTGACCCTGGCCGGGTACGTGTACTGGTTCGTCCTCGCCGTCGGGCTGCTCGGCGCCCTGGGCCTGTGGCTGGTGGCCTCCTCCCCCTTCGGCGGCGTGCTGCGCGGGATCCGCGACAACGAGGCCCGGATGCGCTCGCTGGGGTACTCGCCGTTCCGCTACAAGTACGCGGCCTTCGTCATCGCCGGCGGGTTCGCCGGGCTGGCCGGCGGGCTGTTCGCCGGCCTGGTGCGGATCGTCAACCCCAGCGACACCGGCTTCACCACCAGCGCGCTCCTGCTGCTGGCGGTCGTACTGGGCGGCGCGGGCTCGCTGTGGGGGCCGGCGCTCGGAGCCGCGGTCGTCGTCCTCGTCCGCGACACCTTCGGCCCGACGCTCGACGGGCACGGCCCGCTGCTGCTGGGCCTGGTCTTCGTGGTCGCGGTCTACGTGCTGCCGCGCGGCGTCGCCGGCCTCGCCGGGATCCGCCGCCACACCCGGGAGGAACCGACATGAGCGCCCCGCTGCTGTCCCTGTCGGGGGTGAGCCGCTCCTTCGGCGCCCTGACGGCCGTGGACGACGTCAGTCTCGACGTCCCGCCCGGCGCGCGCCACGCCCTCATCGGCCCCAACGGCGCCGGCAAGAGCACGCTGTTCAAGCTGGTCACCGGCGCGATGCGGGTGTCCTCCGGCACGGTGACCCTCGCCGGGGACGACGTCACGCGGCTGTCCGAGCCGCAGCGCGCCCGCCGCGGCATCAGCCAGACGCTGCAGCACTCGAGCCTGTTCCTCTCCCAGACCGTGGAGCAGAACGTGCTGCTCGCCGCGCAGCGGCAGCACCGCAGCCGGCACTCCCTGGTGCCCCGCCGGCAGGCCGCCGCCCGGGAGCGGGCGCGGGAGCTGCTGGCCGACGTCGGCCTGGCCGCCCGCGCCGGCACACCCGTCGCGGCGCTGTCCCACGGCGAGCGGCGGCAGCTCGAGGTCGCGGTCGCGCTGGCCTGCGAGCCGCGGCTGCTGCTGCTCGACGAGCCGGCCGCCGGGATGTCACCGGCGGAGAGCGCCCGGCTGGTCGGGCTGCTCCAGGCGCTGCCCGCGTCTGTGACGGTGGTGATCGTCGAGCACGACCTCGACGTCGTCTTCGCCCTCGCCGGCTCGGTCACGGTGCTGCACCTGGGCCGGGTGCTGCTGACCGGCACCCCCGACGAGGTCCGCGCCAGCGCCGCGGTGCAGGAGGCCTACCTCGGCACCGGCCGGGGCGCCCTGTTCCTGGACGGCTCCGGCCCGGCGGCCCTGGAGGTGGGCTGAGTGCTCGAGGTCCGCGGGCTGCGGTCCGGCTACAAGCGCAGCACGGTCCTGCAGGGGGTCGACCTCGACGTCCCCGACGGCCGCGTGGTGGGGCTGCTCGGCCGCAACGGCGCCGGCAAGACCACGCTGATCCACACCCTCATGGGGCTGGTGACGCCGTCGGCGGGGTCGGTCCACCTGGACGGCGCCGACCTCACCGGCCGCCGTCCCGACGTCGTCGCGCGGGCCGGGGTCGCCCTGGTGCCCCAGGGGCGGCGGGTGTGGGCACCGCTGACGGTCACCGAGCACCTGGACCTCGCCGCGCGGCGCGGGCGGGGGCGCGGCCCGTGGGACGTCCCGCGGGTGCTGGAGCTGCTGCCCCGACTGGGCGAGCGGCGCCGGCACACGGGGGGACAGCTCTCCGGTGGGGAGCAGCAGATGCTGGCCATCGCGCGGGCCCTGCTGACCAACCCGCGGCTGGTGCTCATGGACGAGCCCTCCGACGGGCTGGCGCCGGCCGTGGTCGACCTGATCGGGACGGCCGTCGGCGGCATGAAGGCCGAGGGGGTGACCCTCGTGGTCGTCGAGCAGGACCTCCACCTGGCCTTCGCGGTCGCCGACGAGATCGCGGTGATGGACAAGGGCCGGGTCGTGCACCGCTCCCCCACCCTCGAGTTCCGCAGCGACAGCTCGGTCGCCGCGGCGCTGCTGGGCGTGGCCTAGCGCTACATCGACTCAGCCTCTTGCGCACGATCGTGTAGCACGTCAGGATGGGTGGCGGGCGTCACACGCCTGCGCCGCAACTCCCTGGAGGTCCCGTGACAACGCTCGAGAACCGCTCGGTCGCGACGGAGGGCCCCGGCCCGGTCGCCGAGCCGGCCGCGACGACCGAGGTCTCCTTCGACACCTCGCCCGAGGCCTACAAGCACTGGAACCTCTCGGTCGACGGCGAGATCGCCACCCTGACCCTCGACGTGGCCGAGGACGGCGGCATCGTGCCCGGCTACGAGCTGAAGATGAACAGCTACGACCTCGGCGTGGACATCGAGCTGCACGACGCGGTCCAGCGCATCCGGTTCGAGCACCCCGAGGTCAAGGCGGTGGTGGTCACCAGCGCCAAGGAGCGCATGTTCTGCGCCGGGGCCAACATCAAGATGCTGGCCGCGTCCCCGCACAGCTGGAAGGTGAACTTCTGCAAGTTCACCAACGAGACCCGCAACGGCTTCGAGGACGCCAGCGCCCACTCCGGCCTGTCCTTCCTCGCCGCGGTCAACGGCACCGCGGCCGGCGGCGGCTACGAGCTCGCGCTGGCCTGCGACCAGATCCTGCTGGTCGACGACAACTCCTCGGCGGTGTCGCTGCCGGAGGTGCCGCTGCTCGGCGTGCTGCCGGGCACCGGCGGGCTGACCCGGGTGGTCGACAAGCGTGGCGTGCGCCGCGATCTCGCCGACGTCTTCTCCACCACCGCCGAGGGCATCCGGGGCGAGCGCGCCGTGCAGTGGCGGCTGGTCGACGCCACCGTCAAGGCCCGCGACTTCGCCGCCGAGGTCGCCCGGCGCGCCGCCGAGCTCGCCGCGCGCTCGACCCGGCCCGGCACCGGGGCGACCGGCGTGCAGCTGACCCCGCTGCACCGCGAGGTCGACGGCGACACCACCCGCTACCGGCACCTCCGCGTCGTCCTCGACCGCGACTCGGGCACTGCGACGATCACCGTGCTCGGCCCGACCGCCGTCCCCGGCAGCGTCGAGGAGCTGGCCGAGCAGGGCGACACCGCCTGGCTGCTGGCCGCCACCCGCGAGCTGGACGACGCGATCCTGCGGTTGCGCACGAACGAGCTGGCCATCGGTACCTGGCTGCTGCGCACCGAGGGCGACGTCGCCACCGCCGCCGCCTACGACGAGTTCCTGCTGGCCTCCCGTGAGCACTGGCTGGTCAACGAGACGATCGGCTTCTACCGCCGCACGGTGAAGCGGCTGGACACCACCAGCCGCAGCCTGTTCGCGCTGATCGAGCCCGGCTCGTGCTTCGTCGGCGCGCTGGCCGAGATCGCCCTGGCCGCCGACCGGCAGTTCATGCTCGAGGGGCAGTTCGAGGAGGACGACGCCCCCCTGCCGCCCGCGGTGATCCGGCTGGACGCGTTCAACACCGGCCTGCTGCCGATGGGCAACGGCCTGTCCCGGCTGCAGGTCCGCTTCCTCGGCAGCGCCGAGGAACTGGCCGCCGCCGAGGCCGCCACCGGCCGCGACCTGCTCGCCGCCGACGCCGCGGAGCTCGGCCTGGTCACCAGCACCCCCGACGACATCGACTGGGAGGACGAGATCCGGCTGGTGGTCGAGGAGCGCGCGAGCTTCTCCCCCGACGCGCTCACCGGCATGGAGGCCAACCTGCGCTTCGCCGGCCGCGAGACGCCCGAGACGAAGGTCTTCGGCCGGCTCACCGCCTGGCAGAACTGGATCTTCCAGCGGCCCAACGCCGCTGGCCCGGAAGGAGCGCTGCGCCGGTACGGCACCGGTAAGCGGGCCGACTACGACAGGAAGCGGGTCTGAGCATGACTGCGTCGACTTCTCCCACCCGACCCGGCCCCACGACCGAGTCCACCCCCCAGAGCGGCACGGTCACCGGTGACGCCCCCACGCCGACCGGTCCGCTGTCGAAGATCGACTACAGCGAGCGCATCCCCAACAACGTCAACCTGGCCGGTGACCGCAAGCTGCAGCGGGCGCTGGAGGGCTGGCAGCCGAAGTTCCTGGACTGGTGGAGGAACCTCGGTCCCTCCATCCCGACCCACGACGTCTACCTGCGCACCGCCGTCGCCGTCGGCCGCGATGGGTGGGCGCACTTCGACCGGGTGCCGATGGAGGAGTACCGCTGGGGCATCTTCCTCGCCGAGCGGGACCCCGACCGGAAGGTCAACTTCGGCCAGCACAAGGGCGAGCCGGCCTGGCAGGAGGTCCCCGGCGAGTACCGCTCGGACCTGCGCCGGCTGATCGTCATCCAGGGCGACACCGAGCCGGCGTCGGTGGAGCAACAGCGACACCTGGGCATGACCGCGCCGTCGCTGTACGACATGCGCAACCTCTTCCAGGTCAACGTGGAGGAGGGCCGGCACCTGTGGGCGATGGTCTACCTGCTGCAGGCCTACTTCGGGAAGGACGGCCGGGAGGAGGCCGAGGAACTGCTCAAGCGCAACTCCGGCGACTACGACTCCCCGCGCATCCTCGGCGCGTTCAACGAGGAGACCACCGACTGGCTGTCGTTCTTCATGTTCACGTACTTCACCGACCGGGACGGCAAGTACCAGCTCGGGACGCTGAAGGAGTCCGGCTTCGACCCGCTGGCGCGCACCTGTGAGTTCATGCTCAAGGAGGAGGCGCACCACATGTTCGTCGGTACGACGGGGGTGCAGCGCACCGTCCAGCGGACCGCCGAGCTGATGAAGCAGCACGGCACCGACGACATCTGGGAGCACGGCGGCATCCCGCTGTCGGTCATCCAGAAGTACCTGAACTTCCACTACTCGGTGTCGCTGGACCTCTTCGGCTCCGAGACCTCGTCCAACGTGGCCTCCTACTACACCGCCGGCCTCAAGGGCCGCTGGATGGAGACCCGGCGCAAGGACGACCACGTCCTCACCGACCTCACGATGGACATCCCGGTGGTGGAGGACGGGCGGATCACCACGCGCAGCGTCCCGATGCTCACCGCGCTGAACTACGACCTGCGCTCGGAGTACGCCGCCGACTGCCAGAACGGCGTCAAGCGGTGGAACCAGGAGCTGGAGGAGGCCGGCCTGGAACAGCGGCTGTACCTGCCGCACCAGGGCTTCAACCGCAAGGTGGGCGCCTTCTCCGGGCACCACATCTCCCCGACCGGGGAGATGCTGGACGCCGCCGCCTGGCAGCGCTCGGCCGGTGACTGGCTGCCGACACCGGAGGACCATGCGCGGGTCGCCGAGCTGATGGTCCCGCACCACGAGCCGGGGGAGTTCGCCGGCTGGATCGCCCCGCCGTCGGTCGGCATCAACTCGCTGCCGGTCGAGTACGACTACGTCCGATTCTGAGCAGCCTGGGCGGGGTCGCCCGGGAGCGGTTCTCGCTCCCGGGCGACCCCGCCGAGGCGGAAGGGCTGAGCAGCGTGGCCACCCTCGACACCGCCCCCGTCGCACCGTCGCTCCCCCCGCCGCCGGGTGCCGAGCCGTTCAACGCCGCCGAGTGGCTGGTCACCCGGCACGCCCGGACCGACCCGGGACGGCGGGCGATCACCGCGATCGACCTCGACGGGAGCGTCCGCACCCTGACCTACGGCGAGCTCGACGACGCGGTGGTCCGCTTCGCCGCCGCGCTCCTCGCCTCCGGCGTCCGCCCCGAGGAGCGCCTGCTCCTGTGCATGGGTGACACCCCCGAGCTGCTGACCGCCTTCCTCGCCGGCCTGCGGATCGGCGCGGTGCCCGTCCCGGTCAGCACGATGCTCAAGCCCAAGGACATCGCCGTCCTCGCCACCGACAGCCGCGCGCGGCTGGTCGCGCTCAGCTCGGAGTTCGCCGGGCTGGCCCCGGCGGTCGGCGGGATGCGCGACCTCGCCGACGTCGTCGTGCTCGGCGCCGACCGGCTGCCGGAGGTCGACGGTGCCCGGGTGCACGACTGGGACGCGTTCGTCGCCGCCGGCGCGGACCTCCTCGCCCGAGCGGCCACGCCCTACCCCACGATCGCCGACTCCCCCGCCTTCTGGCTCTACACCTCCGGGACGACCGGCACCCCCAAGGGCGCGATGCACCGCCACGGGTCGCTGCGGGACACCGCGGTCACCTACGCCCGCGACGTGCTGGCCATCGGCCCGGACGACGTCACCTTCTCCGTGGCTAAGTTCTTCTTCGCCTACGGCCTGGGCAACACGCTGACCTTCCCGTTCTCGGTGGGGGCCAGCACGGTGCTGGACCGGGCGCGGCCGAGCCCGGCCAGCACGCTGCGGGTGCTCCAGGAGCACCGGCCGACGCTGTTCTTCGGCGGCCCCACCTACTACGCCGCCCTGCTGGCCGCCGGGCTGCCGGCCGACGCCTTCGCCGGCGTGCGGGCGTGCGTCTCGGCCGGGGAAGCGTTCCCCGCGGCCCTGTTCGGGCGCTTCACACAGACCTTCGGGGTGGAGATGCTCGACGGCATCGGCTCCACCGAGATGCTGCACATCTTCATCAGCGGGCGGCCGGGCCGGACCCGCGCCGGGACGACCGGCGAGATCGTCGCCGGGTACGAGGCCAAGATCGTCGACGACGACGGCACCCCGGTGCCCGACGGCACCCCCGGGCACCTCTACGTGCGCGGCGACTCCGCGGCCACCGGCTACTGGCAGCGGACCGAGGTCACCCGGCGGGTCTTCCAGGGGCCGTGGGTGCGCACCGGGGACACCTACGTGCGCAGCAGCGACGGCTACTACTCCTCGCTGGGCCGCACCGACGACATCATCAAGGCCGGCGGCATCTGGGTCTCCCCCACCGAGGTCGAGGAGCGGCTGCGTCAGCACCCGTCGGTCAACCAGGTGGTCGTGGTGTCCCTGCCCGACGCCGACGGCCTGGACAAGCCGGTGGCCTGCGTCGTCCTGCTGCCCGGCGCGACGACGACGGAGGACGAGCTGGTCACCTTCTGCCGCGAGGGGCTGGCCGCGTTCAAGCGCCCGCGCCACGTCCTGGTCTTCGACGAGCTGCCGACGACGGCCACCGGCAAGCTGCAGCGGTTCCGCATCCGCGAGCTGGCCCTCGACCGGCTCAGCGGCGCGGCCCGCTCCGACAACCTCGCCGCCGCCACCCCGGGAGAACCCGCATGACCGCGACCGACCTCGCCGCGCCGCCGGCGACCACCGGTGAGGCCCGCCGGGTCGACGTCGACCTGCTGGTCGTCGGCGCCGGCCCGGCGGGTCTGTACGCGGCCTACTACGCCGGCTTCCGGGGGCTGCGCACCGCGGTCGTCGACAGCCTGCCCGAGCCCGGCGGGCAGGTCATGGCGCTGTACCCGGAGAAGATGGTCTACGACGTCGCCGGCTTCCCCGGCATCAAGGGCCGCGACCTCGTCGCCGGGCTCGTGCAGCAGGCCGCCCGCTTCGACCCCGTCTACGTCCTCGACGAGCGCGCCGAGTCCCTCACCGACGAGGCCGGCCACCGCCCGCGCGCCGGCGCCCGGCTGGTCGTCACCACCGACAAGGGCACCCGCATCAGCTGCGGCGCCGTGGTCGTCACCGGCGGCATCGGCACCTTCACCCCCCGCCCGCTGCCCGGCGGCGCGGCGTGGGAGGGCCGCGGCCTGACCTACGTGGTCAAGGAGCTGGCCGCGCACGCCGGGCAGGACGTCGTCATCGTCGGCGGCGGGGACTCCGCCGTCGACTGGGCCCTGGCGCTGGAACCCATCGCCGCCTCCGTCACGCTCGTGCACCGCCGCAGGCACTTCCGCGCCCACGCCGCCAGCGTCGCCGACCTGGAGCGCGGCCGGACCGTGCTGGTCACCGACGCCCAGGTCGACTCCCTCGAGGGCGACGACGTGCTGCACACAGTGCACGTGCGCACCAAGGACGGCGCGGTCACCCCGCACAAGGCGCAGGCGGTCATCGCCGCCCTCGGGTTCACCGCCGACATCGGCCCGCTGGAGACCTGGGGTCTGGACATCGTCGACCGCAAGATCATGGTGGACACCGCGATGCGCACCTCGGTGCCCGGCGTCTACTCCGCCGGGGACATCACCGAGTACGCGGGCAAGGTGCGGTTGATCGCGGTCGGGTTCGGGGAAGCCGCCACCGCGGTGAACAACGCCGCGACCTACCTCGACCCCGACCAGCCCCTCTTCCCCGGCCACAGCAGCGACGCCCCCGCCGGTCTCGGCGCGGCGGCGCACGCCTGAGCCGCCCGATCGCGAGGAGACAGCCCCGTGCCCTACGTCATCGGCGCCGAGTGCATCGACACCACCGACATGTCCTGTGTGGAGGAGTGCCCGGTCGACTGCATCTACGAGGGCGACCGCAAGCTCTACATCAACCCCAAGGAGTGCATCGACTGCGGCGCCTGCGAGCCGGTCTGCCCGGTCGAGGCGATCGCCCAGGACCGCCGGGTCACCGAGGAGAACGAGCCGCACGTCGACGACAACCGGCGCTTCTTCGTCGAGATCCTGCCCGGCCGCGACGCCCCGCTGGGCAGCCCCGGCGGCGCCTCCAAGGTCGGCCGGATCGGCGTGGACACCGAGCTCGTCGCGGAGCACTCCTGACCGATGCGTGTCGTCCTGAGCCTCAGCAGCGACCAGACCGCCGTCGCCGCCGAGGCCCGCGCCGCCGAGGACGCCGGGTACGACGGCGTGTCGAGCGGGGAGCACCTGTTCTTCCACAGCCCGCATGCGAACGGCTTCGTGGCGCTGGCCGCGGCCGCCGGCGCGACGTCCCGCATCCGGCTGCTGAGCGCGCTCACCGTCGTCCCGCTGTACCCGGCGGCGCTGGCCGCGAAGCTGGCCACCACGCTCGACCGGGTCAGCGGCGGCCGCTTCGACCTCGGGATCGGCGTGGGCGGGGAGCACCCGCCGGAGTTCGTCGCCGCGGGGGTCGAGGTCGGCGAGCGCGGCGCCCGGGCCGACGAGGCGCTGGAGCTGTTCCGCGCCCTGTGGGCCGGCGGCCCGGTCGACTTCACCGGCCGCTTCACCCGGGTGCCCGGCCTGGCCCTCGATCCCGGCCCCGTGCAGCCGGGCGGGCCGCCGATCTGGCTCGGGGGCCGCCGCCCGGCGGCCATCCGCCGGGCCGGCCGCTCCGCCGACGTCTGGATGCCGTACATGTACACGCCCGAGCAGCTGGCCCGCAGCCTGGCGGAGGTCCGGGAGGCCGCCGAGGCCGCGGGCCGCGACCCGGACGCCGTGCGCGGTGCGGTCTTCTGCTGGGGCGGGGTGGACGAGGACGCCGCCCGGTCGCGGCGGCAGGTCGTGGAGACCGTGAGCGCGGTCTACGCGCAGGACTTCGACGCGCTGGCCGACCGCTACCTGCTGCACGGCGACCCGGACCGCGTGACGGCCCGCATCCGCGAGTACGCCGACGCGGGAGCCGAGACCCTCGTCTTCTCCCCCGTCGGCGCGGGCGCCGGGCGGCGCACGCTCGTCGACCTGTTCACCGCCGAGGTGCTGCCCCGGCTGCGCTGACCACGCCCGGAGGCGGTGCGTGACCCCGCTCCTGGGGGGAGGATCCACCCATGCTGGACGACGATCCAGGGCGGCGGGCCGCGGTGCGCGCCGAGGAAGCCGCGCACCGGGCCGGCGAGCTGGCCGACCGGCTACGCCGGATGGCCGAGGAGCACGCGGCCTCCCCCGAGGACGCCCGCCAGGCCCAGCAGCGGGCCGAGGAGGCGGCCGAGCACGCCCGGGACGCCTTCGAGCGGGCGCTGTCCGGTCACGAGCGCGCGGCGCACAGTCACGACGCCGCCGCGGCGGCGCACGAGGAGGCGGCCCGCCGGGGTGTCGGGGACCCCGAGGAACACCTCCGCCGCGCGGCGTACCACCACCACGAGGCTGCGCTCAACCGCGCGGAGGCCGGCGCCCCGGCGCCCGTCCCGCCCGGCCGCGCTCCCGCAGAGACAGCCGAGGACGACCGATGAGCAACTCCGCGGACCCACCGGCCGGCCGGCCCTCGCTGCAGCCGCACGAGGCGCTCACCCGCCTCGCCGACCTCGAGGTCGCGCACGAGGAGCTGCGCGTCGCCGAGGAGGAGCTCCGCGTCCAGCAGGAGCAGATCGCGGTGCTGCTGGCCGGCTACGAGGCGGAGCGGCGGTGGCGCACCCACCTCTCGGCCACGGTCCCGGTCGCGCTGTGCGTGACCGACGGCGCCGGACGGCTGCTCGACGCGAACCGGGCCATGGCCGACGTCCTCCACGTGCCGCTGCACCGGCTGCGCGGCAAGCCGCTGAGCGTCTACCTGGGCGCCGGCGACGCACAGGCCTTCCGCACCGCGGTCGGGGACCTCGCCGGCCGCGGGGCGACCGAGCGCCGGCTCCGGGTCACGCTGCGGTCGCGCCGGTCCGCCGAGGAGCCGGCCGAGCTGTTCGGCTTCCCCGACACCGGCGGCGTCGCAGGCAGCGAGCCGCGCGTGCAGTGGGTCGTCCTGGCCGGCAGTGCCCGCATGGTGGACGACGAGGTGGCGCCGCTCGCCGGTGACGTCTCGGCCGTCGACGCCATCGGTGTGGCCTCCGCGCTGGCCGAGCTGTCCGCCCTGCCCATCGACGACGACGACCGGACGCGGCTGCTCACCCGCATGGCGGTGCTCGTCCGCGGCGCGGTGCCCTCCGCCACCGGGGTGAGCATCACCATCGGCTCCCCCGCGGAGCCCCAGCAGCTGGGCAGCGACTCCGCCCTCGCCCAGGAGTTCGACGGCCGTCAGCTGGAGGCCGAGCAGGGGCCCTGCTGGGAGGCCCACGTCCGTGGCGCCGTCGTCGTCACCCCCGACGTCGCCACCGACGAGCGGTGGCCGCGGCTGCGGGACCTCCCGGGTGACCCCAAGGTCCGGGCGGTCCTGGCCATCCCGCTGCGGGAGGGCGAGCAGGCGGTCGGGGTGCTCAACGTGTACGCCGAGCAGGTGGGCGTCTTCGGTCAGGACGGCCGGCGGATCGCCGAGCTGGTCGCCGCCGTCGTCGGCGGCGTCCTGCAGAGCGCCACCGAGCGGGCGGCGCTGCAGACGCTCGCCGCGAACCTGGAGAAGGCCCTCACGTCCCGGGCCGTGATCGACCAGGCCAAGGGTGTGCTGATGGCCCACCTGGGCGTGGACGCCGACGAAGCGTTCGCCCGGCTGGTCGCGTTGAGCAACCGGCACAACGTCAAGCTGCGCGACCTCGCCCAGCTGGTGGTGACCGGGCACGCCGACGAGGTGGTCGCCGCGGCCCGGCGCAGTCGCGTCAGCGGTCGATCGGATCCATGAGGATGACCGCGCCGGCCCGATGCCCGGGCACCTGCTCGTAGGCGGAGATCGTCACCCGCACCAGCACGGGGCGGCCGCGCCGGTTCACCGCGTCGACCTGCACGGTGTCGTGCCCGCTCCCGTCACCGGAGACGGTCTGCCGCAGCAGCGGGTGCAGCCGGGAGACCGGCAGCCCGATGTCGAGGTTGAGCAGGTGGCGGCTCTGCACCTCGTCCTGCCGCAGGCCCCACAGGTCCTCGGCCGCGGCGTTCCAGACCAGCACCCGCAGGTCGAGGTCGACCACCGCGACGCCGGCGCGGAAGCTGCTGAGCACGCCGTTCATGAACCGGTTGACCGCGCCGACCTCCTCGGTGCTGGCCCGCAGCTCCTCGTTGGTCGAGTGGAGCTCGTCGTTCATCGACTGGAGCTCCTCGTTCATGGTCTCGAGTTCCTCGTTGGTCGACTGGAGCTCCTCGTTGGTGGTCTCCAGCTCCTCGACGGTCGACTGGAGCTCCTCGTTGGTGGTCTCCAGCTCCTCGTTGGCCGACTGCAGCTCCTCGTAGGCGGTCTCCAGCTGCCGGTTGGCCAGCTCGAGCTCCCGCTGCAGGTGCCGGTAGCGGGTGACGTCGTCGAACACGATCGTCGTGCCCAGCGGTTCGCCGTCCTCCCGCCAGATCGGCACGATCTGGATGTCGAACAGCACCGGCTCCTGCCCGGGCCGGCGCCGCTCGATGCCCCGCAGCCACAGGGGACGCCGGGCCTGGGCGGCCTCGCCGATCGAGGCCCGCAGCTCGACCGGCCGGTAGGAGATCTCCAGGTCCTGGAACGGGCGGCCGATGTCGCCCTGGTCGATCCCGAAGGCGCGCTCCGCCTGGTGGTTGACCACGGCCAGCCGGCCCTCGGCGTCCAGGGTCAGCTGCGCGGCCGGCCCGGACATCAGCGCCTCCCGGCGCAGCCGGGCCAGGGCGTCGTCGGCGGTCTCCGACGCGATCCGCAGCGGCGGGACCACGATGCGGCGCTCGGCCACCGGGCCGCCGTCGCGCTTGCGGAAGAAGCGCCGGGTGAGGTCGACCGGTGAGAACAGCTGGTTGTGCGAGAGCAGCATCTCGGCCTTGCCGAGGAACAGCAGGCCGTGGGGGTTGAGCGCGTAGTGCAGCCGGCCCAGGATCCGCGCCTGGGTCTCCGCGGTGAAGTACATGAGGGCGTTGCGGCACAGCAGCAGGTCGATGTGCGAGATGGGGGCGTCCTGCACGAGGTCGTTGCGGCCGAAGATCACCGAACGGCGGAGGTCCTTGCGGAAGACGTGACGCGAGCCCTCCTGGGTGAAGTAGTCGCGCAGCTGCGACGGCGCGAGACCGGCCACCTGGCGCTCGCTGTACATCGCCTGCCGGGCGTAGGCCAGCGCGTCCTCGTCGACGTCGGTCGCGTAGATCTTGACCCGCTTGCGGAACTCGTCGGGGCCCAGCGCGTCGACGAGGAGGATGGCCAGGCTGTAGGCCTCCTCCCCCGATGCGCAGCCCGCGCTCCACACCCGGATGACCGGCCCGCACGACTCCAGCAGTTGCGGCAGGAGGTCCTCGCGCAGGTGGTCCCAGGCCGCGCGGTCCCGGAAGAAACCGGTGACGTTGATGAGGATCGTGTTGAACAGCGGCGTGAACTCGTCGGGGTGCACCTCGAGGTGGTCCTGGTACTCGCTGAAGGAGTCGATGCCGACCTCGGCCATGCGGCGCCGCACCCGCCGCACGAGGCTGGGCCGCTTGTAGCCGGTGAAGTCGAACCCGCGCCGCTCGTGCAGGTACACCAGGAGGGCCTCGAACTGCGGGTCGGGCGCGGCGTCCGCCGGCTCGTCGTCCAGGGCGGCCGCGTCGTCGTCGGCGAGTGTCGCGTCGTCCTCGGGCGGGGCCGCGTCGTCGTCGGGCGCGGTCACGTCGTCGTCGGGCTCGCCGTCCGCGCCGCGTCCCTGGGCCTGCCGGTCCACCATCGGGCTCAGGCCTCCTCGACGTCGTCGGGCAGCGCCGAGGCGCTCAGGTCACCACGGTGCAGCAACCCCCGCAGCAGGGCGGCGGCGTCCAGGGCCTCCTCGGACCGCTGCCGGAAGCGCAGCGCGCTGTGGCTGTGCCCGCGCTCCTCGGCCCGGTGGCCCATGTGCGAGCTGAGCGCCGCCCGCTCCTCCAGGCCCCGCAGCGCCATCCACAGCGCGCCCTCCAGCGCCTGTGACTGCTCCTCGGCGAGGGCCTCGGGGGACCAGGCGTGCCCGACGCGGCAGCGGTAGCGCTCCATGCCGCCCTCGTCGATGGTGAACAGCGCGCCGTGGCAGGTCGGGCAGCCGAACCCGGACGGCGTCCCGGGCCGGTCCTCGTCGTCGTACCCCTCGCCGTCGAGTCCGGCCATGGCGGTCTCCGTCTCCATGAGGTCGCTCGCGGGGGGCGCGATCCCGTCGTCCACCTCCTCGCCGATCAGCTCGCCCAGCAGCGCGCCGATCGCGCGCACGGGCAGGACGTGGTCGGCCCCGCCGACCTCGTGGGCGTGCAGCGGCATGCTGGGGTACATCGCGTCACCGGGGTCCTGGGCGATCACGACCCCGCCGCGGGAGCGGACGGCGATGGTGCCCGCCGTCCCGTCGTCCAGGGCCCCCGACAGGACGACCCCGACGACCCGCGGGCCGCCGCTGCGCGCCGCGGACCGGAAGAGGACGTCGACCGCCGGGCGGTGCCCGTTCTCGCGGGGCCCCCGGGAGAGCATCGTCCGGTCCCCCACCACCATCAGGTGCCGGTCGGGCACCGAGACGACGACCGTGCCGGCCTCGATCAGGTCGCCGTCAACGGCCGACCGCACGGGCAGCGGGCAGACGCGGGCCAGGATGTCGCGCAGGGCGCTCCGGGCGCCGGCCGGCATGTGCAGCACGACCAGGACCGCCCCGGGCAGGTCCGGGGGCAGGCCTGCCAGCAGCTGCTGCAGCGCCTCGACACCGCCGGCCGACGCACCGACGACCACCAGGTCACGCCGAGTCCCCATGCCCGCCCATCCCGTCACGCTGGCCGCGGCGGTCCGCAGCACGGTGGGTCGTGACAGGTGAACGGTAGCCCTGCCGCCCGGCGGAAGCGCCCGGCGCGCGCACCGGCCCGTTGATACGGTACTGGGCCGGGTCGAAGCTCCGGCCCCGCGCACGCCGGTGCGCACGTCGCCGCCTGGAGCCGCTCGTCCCCGGGCCCGGACACCGCTGTGGGGTCCACGTGCTCGTCCGTCCTCCTGGGTCCTCCTCCGACCCCGTCCCCCGCCCGCTGCTCGTGTCGGTCGACCTGCGCGTCGGCCGCGTCCGCGTCACCGGCGAGCTCGACCGGAGCTGCGCCCACCACCTCCTCGACGCCCTCACGGCGCTCGTCCTCACGGCCCACCCCGTGTGGACCGTCGACGGTCACGGCATCACGTTCTGCGACGTCGAGGGACTGCGCGTGCTCGCGCGGGCCGACGCCCTGGCGGCGGACCACGGCCGCGTGGTCCGGCTCGTCGGCGGCCCGCCGTTCCTGGCCCTCCTGCTGGGCCTCGCCGGGCTCATGCACCTGCTCGCCGACGACTCGCCGGCCGGAGCGGCGCGGGCGGTGCCCTGCGCCTCCGGCCCCCACGCCGCGCTCAGGGACACCGTCCGCGCCGGGACCGGGCTCCCCCGTCGGGGTGGGCCGCACCGCGCGGACGCCGTCACCAGGGGGTGATCCGGGATGATGAGGCGGGCGCTCGGCTCCCGGCAGCCGCCTCCGCCCCGGACAGGGTCGGTCGGACCGGTGTTCTCGCCGGCAGCAGGAACGGGGTGGGGCGATGGCCGGACGCGGCACGGGACCGGACTTCGTCGAGGCGCTGGCCCGCGGCCTCGACGTCATCGCGGCCTTCGGCGCCGAGCGCCCGTCCATGTCGCTCACCGAGGTGGCCGCCGCCGCGGGGCTGGCACGGCCCACCGCCCGGCGCCTGCTGCTCACCCTGGAGGAGCTGGGCCTGGTCCGCTCCAGCGGCGGGGTCTTCCACCTCACCCCGCGGGTCCTCGGCCTCGGCACCGCCTACGTGAGCGCGCTCGGCCTCTGGGACATCGCGCGACCGCACCTGGAGTCGCTGGTCGCCCAGACCGGCGAGTCGTCGTCCATGGCCCAGCTCGACGGCTCCGACATCGTCTACGTCGCCCGCGTCGCGGTACCCCGGATCATCACGCTCCGGGTCGAGATCGGCACCCGCTTCCCCGCCGTCCGCACCTCGCAGGGCAAGGTGCTGCTCGCCGCCCTCTCCCCCGGCGAGCTCGACGCCGCCCTCGCCGAGCCCAGCCGCGCGGGGCTGCCCCCGGTGCCCCCGCCGGACGCCGACCGGCTCCGGGACGAGTTGGTCAAGGTCCGGGCGCGGGGCTGGGCGCTGGCCGACGAGGAACTGGCGCCGGGCATCCGGTCGGTCGCGGTGCCGGTGCGTGACGGCAGCGGCACGGTCCGGGCGGCCATGAACGTCACCGTGCACGCGGCCGAGACCTCGACCGAGCGCCTGGTGCAGGAGCACCTGCCGCGGCTGCTGCACACCGCCGGTGAGGTCAGCGCCGAGTGGGCCCTGTGGCAGTCGCGGCCGCACGTGGAGGTCGCCCGGCCGGCGGGCGGGGACACCGCGACCGCCTGAGGCCGCGCGGCGTCCGCGCCGTCACGGCAGCTCCAGCGCGGCGTGGGTGCCGAACACCCGGCCGTGGTAGGTCAGCGGCTGCCCCTCGGTCGTCTCGGCGGCGACCACCGTGCCGAGCGCGACCACGTGGTCCCCGCCGTCGACCAGGGTGGCGACCTCGCAGGCCAGCCAGCCCGGCGCGCCCGGCAGCCGGGGCAGGTCCGAGTCGATCTCCCACCGCACGCCCTGGAACTTGCCGGTGCCGCCCTTGCGGGCGAAGGCCAGCGCGAGGTGCGACTGGTGCGCGCCGAGCACGTTCACCCCGAACCGCCCCGACTCCCGGACGACGGCCAGCAGGTCCGAGCCGCGGTCCAGGCTGACCAGCACCATGGGCGGGGTCATCGACAGCGAGGCGAAGGCGCTGACCGTCGTCCCGTGTGGCAGCCCGCCGAGGGTGCTGGTGATCACCGAGACCGGCGTCGGCACCCCGGCCATCACCTCACGGAACCGGGCCTGCAGCTCCGGGTCGACCGGCGCGTCCGGGACGGCGGTGATCTCGACGGGCTGCTCGGCGGGGTGGGTCATCAGGGGGTCCTCCCGGGGTCGTCGGCAGCGGGCGCGCCGAAGGGACGGACCGGGTCGGTGCCGTCCCAGTCCAGCGAGGCCCGCCAGAACGCGGTGAAGGCGGCGTCCATGCCGGGGCCGTACTCGATGAGCTCGATCATGCCGGGCCGGCCGGGGCCGCCGTCCAGACAGGCCACCTCGCCGCCGGTCGGGACGCCGGCCCGGAAGGCCAGCTCGTACCCCTTGGCCTCGAGCTCGGCGATGCCGGCGTCCACGTCGTCGGTGACGACGCCGAGGTGGTGGAAGCCGTGACCGCGCTGCTCGATCGTCTCGCGGTAGACCGACGGCGCGTCGTCCTGCGGCGCGATGAGCTCGATCTGCACGTGCCCGGCGAACGCCATCGCCAGCGCCACGTCGGCCCGGCTGGGCCCGCCCCGGTAGACCGGGTCGACGCCGGTGGAGGAGTCGAGCAGGAACCACGGCCCGACGCCGAGCTCGCCGACCCACTGCTCGATCGCCTCGTCGATGTCAGGCACGACGTACGCCATCTGGATGATGCCGTCGCGCGGCTGGCCGAAGCCGAGTCCGGGTGCCATGCCCTCGCCGCTCAGCTGCGGCGCAGGTAGCGCGAGATGGCCACCGCCGCCACGAGCGCGCCGCCGTAGAACAGCTGCTGGGCGTAGTCCTGCGCGCCGAGCAGCTGCAGCCCCGCGGTGCCGGTGGCCAGGAACAGCACGGCCACCCCGGTGCCCAGGGCGTTGAACCGGCCGGGCTGGATGGTCGTGGCCCCGAGGAACACCGCCGCGTAGGCCGGCAGCAGGAAGGTCTCGACCGACGTCGGGCCCGCCGAGCCCGTGGTGCCGACGTAGAGGATGCCGGCGAGGGAGGCGATGACGCCGGCGAGGGTGAAGGCGCCGAAGCGGATGCGGTCGGCGTTGATGCCGCTCAGCACCGCCACCTCGCGGGACTGGCCCACGAACAGGTTCCGCACGCCCAGCGGGGTGTAGTTCATGACGTACCAGATGACCAGCATGACCAGCAGGCAGTAGTAGAACTGCACCGGCACCTGGCCGATCTGGCGCAGGTAGGTCCACATCGACAGGTCGCGGTCGACGCCGACGATCGTGGTCGAGTTGGCGATCCAGAAGACCAGGCCGCCGAAGAGGGTGCCGGTGCCGAGGGTCATGATGAACGGCTCGGTCTTGAACTTGACCACGAACAGACCGTTGAACGCGCCGCACAGCGCGCCCACCGCGACCGCGGCCAGGCAGGCCAGCGGCAGCGAGACGCCGTGCTGGACGTTGAGGACCGCGACGAGGATCGCCGAGAGCCCGCCGATGCTGCCCAGCGACAGGTCGAGGTCGCCGGAGCGGGTGGGCAGCAGCGCGGCCAGCGCCAGCATGAACAGGATCGACTGCGACCCCAGGATGTTGGCGATGTTCCCCATCGAGAGGAACGTGTCCGGGGCCAGGGCGGCGAAGACGACGAAGAGCACCAGCCACGCGATCGGCAGCGCCGCCTTCTCACCCCACCGGCCGCGGACCGCGCCGCGGCCCTGGGCCACGCTCGGCGCCGGCTGGGGGTCCTTCGTCTCGACGGCGTCCGTCGCGCTCATCGTGCCACCTGTTCAACGGTCGGGAGGATGGTGGACTGGCTGGTGCTGGCCCCGTAGACGCCGGAGGTGATGGTCTCCGGGGAGATGTCCTGGAGCGGGATCTCGGCGCCGGCCGCCCCGCCGCTGACCACGACGACGCGGTCGCAGACGGCGGCCAGCTCGTCGAAGTCGCTGGAGACCCAGACGACGGACATGCCGCCCTCCGTGGCCCGCTTGACGACCCGGTAGATCTCGGCGCGGGCGGCGATGTCGACGCCCTGGGTCGGCTCGTGCAGCAGCAGGACCCGCGGCCCGATCTCCAGCCACTTGCCGACGACGACCTTCTGGGCGTTGCCGCCGCTGAGGGTGCCGACCGGCAGGTCGGTGCGCCGCGGCCGGACGTCGAGGGCCTCGGCCCGGGCGTCGGCGGTGTCGCGCAGCTGCCCGTTGCGCAGCCGGCCGCCCTTCCGGAAGCGGCGGACCACCAGCAGCATCATGTTCTCCGCGACCGACACGGCCGGGGCGATGGCGTCCCGCCGCCGGTCGGCGGGGATGAGCGCCAGCCCCATGCCGACCGCGGTGGCCGGCTGCTGCCGCGCGACCGGCACGGTCGTCCCGTCGAGGGTCAGCTCGCCGCCGGTCGCCTGCTTCGCGCCGAACAGGAGGTAGGGCACCTCCTCCGCTCCGGAGCCGAGCAGCCCGGCCAGGCCGACGACCTCACCGGGCGCGACGTGCAGGTCCAGCCCCCGCACCTGCCCGCCCCGCAGGCCGGTGACGTGCAGCCCGACGGCGGGCGAGCGGTCGAAGGTGCGCGGCGGCTCGGTGGCCTCGTGCGCCCCGAGCGCGTGCCCGTGGCCGAAGGCGTCGAGCTTGGCGATCGCCGGGCCGACGATCAGCTCGACGATCTCGTCGTCGCTGACCTCGCTCATCCGGGCGGTGGCGGCCAGCCGGCCGTCGCGCAGCACGGTGACCCGGTCGGCGATCTCGCGGACGGCGGGCAGGTCGTGGGAGATGAACACGACGCTGGCGCCCGAGGCGACGATGGTGCGGATCAGGTCGAAGAGGAACTGCACCTCCTCCTCGGGCAGGAACACCGTCGGCTCGTCCAGCACCAGCACCGAGGACGACGCGCCGGTGCGCTCCCGGTACTGCTTGAGCTCCTCGGCGGCGCGGGCGATGGCCACCAGCGCCTGCTGGACCGGCGGGAGGTCGTTGACGACGGCCAGCGGGTCGACGTCCACCCCGTAGCTGCGCAGCATCGCGCGGGCCTTGCGGGCCTCGGCCCGCCACTGGATGCGCACCCGCGAGCCGCTGCGCTCGGCGACCCCGCCGAGCAGGTTCTCCAGCACGGTGAGCGGCCGGGCGAGTCCCAGGTCCTGGTGCACGAAGCTCAGGCCGAGGTCGCGCGAGGCGCCGGCCTCCAGCGGGAGGGGCACCTCCCGGCCGTCGACCACCATGCGGGCGCCGGGCTCGGGGTCGTAGACCCCGGCCATGACCTTGACCAGGGTCGACTTGCCGCAGCCGTTCTCCCCCAGCAGGGCGAGGACCTCGCCCCGCTCCACGGTCATGGAGACGTCCTGCAGCGCCTTCGTCGCACCGAAGGTCTTGGAGACGGAGTGGAGCTCGAGGGCGGTGGTCGTCATCCGGGGCTTCCCTGGGGCCGGAGCGCGGGTGCGCCGCTGGGGTCGGGGCGGGAGGGCGCGGGGAGGCCCCGGGCTGCGTGCCCGGGGCCTCCCGCTCGCTCAGACGGCGGGCGCGTCCAGCCAGAGGCTGCGGTAGCCCTCGACGTAGGAGTCCCCGAAGCCGTCGTTGGGGCCCTCGACCTCGGCCGCGTTCTCCGGCGTCCAGAGGCGGTAGGGCGAGAAGGCCTCCTCCGCCGGGATGGGCTGCTGACCGGCGAGGACCCGGAAGAGCTGGTCGGCGCCGGTGTAGGACATCCAGTCGAAGTTGGGGCCCATGTCGGTGCCCATCGGGTTCTCCGGGTCGGTCATCAGCTGGACGAAGGTCCGGTCGGCACCGAAGGCGTAGGTCTTCGCGTCGACGTTCGAGGACTGGATCGCCGGCAGGACGAACGGGGTCTGCGCGTCGAAGACGGTGAAGACGGCGCGGATGTCGGGGTTGGCCACCAGCGCCGAGGAGACCGCGCTGGTGAGGTCGGTGGCGTACTCCGGGATCGGGATGTTGATCGACTCGACACCGCACTCGTCGCCGCACAGCTCGGCGAACTGGTCCTTGACCGTCTGCTCCATGCCGATCGAGGGCGGGTTCTCGTTCGAGGTGATGACCAGCGCGTCGATCGGCCGGCCCTCGGCCTCGACCAGCGCCTGGGCCACGCCCAGCTCCATGGACCGGTTGAACTGGCCGTTGGTCTGGGCGGCGATGAGGTCCGAGGGCTCCTCGGAGACGTCGGCCAGGTGCATGTCGACCACCGCGATCCCGGCGGCCTTGGCCGCCTCCATCTGCGGGGCGAGCGCGGCGGGGTCGATGCCGCACACCAGCGCGACGCCGTCGTAGCCCTGGTTGATCGCCAGGTTCATGCCCTGCACCCACGCCTGCGGGCCGCCGTCGTTCTGGAAGTAGGTGCTGTCTGTCATCCCGACGCTCTTGGCGATGTCGACGACGGTGCGGGCCATCCGGTCGCAGCCCTCCAGCTGGCTGCTCACCGGCATCGACAGGATCTTCTTGCCGGCCAGGCTCGCCACGGAGAAGGCCTCGCCCTGCGCCTCGAACTCCGGCTGCGCCATGGCCTCCTCGACGTCGGCGCGGAGCTGCTCGAGCGTCTCGTCGGAGACCACGGCCTCCCCGCTCGCCTCGGCCGAGCCCTCGCCGCTCGACGTGGGCGCGCACGCGACGGTCGTCAGGGCCAGGGCCGCCGCGGCGACCGGCAGGGCCAGCCGCCGGGTGCGCGGTGAGCGGATCACGCGATGAGCCATGGAGTGGTCCTCTTCTCGGGGTCGCACAGCTGCGGGGATCGCCGGACACGGGCCGCGCGGGAGCCGCGGAGCGGGCGGGGCGCCGTGGTGGTGGCGGAACAGTGACAGCGGCCACATTCCCTTGTCAACCGTCTGGCGGTCACCTGTCCGTTTCCGTGTCGACCGTGTCTCCCGCGGCCTCCCGCGCGGGCGATCCGGCAGGTCGCCTGCCCTGAGGTGGAGCCGCCGTTGACACCGAGACGTGTCATGCGTCACGGTGCTGGCCGGGGCGGACGACTGTCCGTTCACGTCGTCGAGGCAGGAGTTCACGTGACCGTTCCCGCAGCTGGGCCAGCGCCGACGAGGGTGCCGATGGGCTCCGGCGAGATCAGCCTGTTCCGCGAGGGCTCGGGCCGCCCGGTCCTGTTCCTGCACGCCGCCGGCGGTGCGGGCAACTGGGAGCCGTTCCACGAGCGGATGGCGCAGTCGGTCGACCTGATCGCCCCCGACCACCCCGGCTTCGGCCGCAGCGACGAGCTCCCCGAGGTCGCCACCATGGCCGACCTGGTGCAGCACTACCTCCGGCTGCTGGAGCACCTGGGCATCGACCGCTTCGACCTCGTCGGCGCGTCCTTCGGCGGCTGGACCGCCGCGGAGCTGGCCAGCACGATCCCCGACCGCGTCGAGCACCTGGTGCTGCTGGCCCCGGCCGGCCTGGACGTGCCCGAGGCGCCGCCGGCGGACCTGTTCAACCTGGCCCCGCCGGACCTCGTCCGCGCCCTGTTCTACGACGACGCGCTCGTCGAGGCCGCGCTCTCCGCGCCGCCGCCCCCGGAGCAGATCGCGCAGACCGAGAAGGACATGGCGGCCTTCGCCCGGTTCGCGCGCGACCCCTACCTGCACAACCCGGAGCTGCCGGGCCGGCTGCCGCGCATCAGCTGCCCGACGCTCGTGATCGCCGCCGAGATCGACGTCATCGTCCCGCGCGAGCACAGCGAGGCCTACGCCAAGGCCATCCCCGGCGCCGAGCTGCGGGACATGCCCCGCACCCGGCACGGCCTGCACCACGAGCGGCCCGACGAGGTCGCCGCCGAGGTGCTGGGCTTCCTCACCGGTTCGGACACCGCCGCCCGATGAGAGCCGCGGTCACGGAGGGCCCGGGCACCATCCGGCTGGTCGACCGGCCGGAGCCGGGCCCTCCGCGGCCGGGCCAGACCCTGCTGCGGGTGGAGGCCGTCGGCATCTGCGGCTCCGACCTGCACCTCTACCACGCCGACCTCGGCCCGTCCCACGACGGGCTGCTGCCCCGCGTCCAGGGGCACGAGTTCTCCGCCGTGGTGGCCACCGCCGACCCCGCGGGCGGCCCGGCCGCCGGCGAGCGGGTCGCCGTCTGGCCCGTCCTGCCGTGCGGGCAGTGCCGCCCCTGCCGCGACGGCCGGGCCAACGTCTGCAGCCGGCTGCAGCTGCTCGGGGTCCACCGGGACGGCGCGCTGCAGGAGCACCTGCTCGTCGACACCGCGGCGCTGGTGGTCACCACCGGGCTGACCGCCGAGCAGACCGCCCTCGTGGAGCCGGTGTCGATCGCCGTGCACGCCGTGGCCCGCGGGCGGGTGGCCGACGGGGAGTCCGTCGTCGTCCTCGGCGCCGGGCCCATCGGCGTCTCCTGCGCCCTGGCCGCCCGCGACCGCGGCGCCGCCGTGCTGGTCGTCGACCCGGTCGCCGCCCGACGCGAGCTGCTGGCCGGACTCGGCCTCGCCACGGCCGACGCGGACTCCCCCGGGCTCGCCGGCGCCGTGGCCGACCTCGCCGGGCCGGAGGGGCCGCACGTCGTCGTCGACACCACCGGCGCCCCCGCCGTGTTCGGCACCGCCCTGGAGCTGGCCGGCCACGGCGGCCGCGTGGTCGTCGTCGGCATGACCGCCGCCTCGGCGCCCACCAGCCCCGGGCCGCTGCCCATCAAGGAGCTCGACGTCCTGGGCGTCAGCTGCTGCACCTACGAGGAGTTCGCCGCCGCCGCGGACCTCGTGCGCCGCAACACCGCCGCCGTCGACGCACTGGTCAGCCACCGCGTGCCCCTGGCCGGCACGACCGACGCCATCGGCCTGCTCGAGGACCGCACGAGCGCCGCGTTCAAGGTGCTCGTCGACCTGCGTGACCACGCCTGACCCGACCTCCGAGGAGTCGACCCGCATGAGCTCCCCCGCGCCCGATCCGCGCCCGCTGCCCGACCGGCTGCGTCTGGACGGCAAGCACGCCCTCGTGACCGGCGCGGCCAGCGGGCTGGGCCTCGCGATCGCCGAGGGCCTGCTCCAGTCCGGCGCCGCCGTCACCATGCTCGACGTCGACGGCGACGAGCTGGAGCGCACCGCGGCGACCCTGGCCGCCACGGGCGGCACCGTCGGCACCCGCCGCTGCGACGTCTCCGACGCCGGGCAGGTGGAGGCCGCCGTCGCCGACGCCGCCCGGGAGCACGGCGGGCTGCACGCGGTCGTGGCCAACGCCGGCATCGCGGGCGGCCCGTCGGTGCGGACCCCCGAGGGCCGGCTCTACGACCTGGACTGGAAGACCTTCGACGGCGCCCTGGCGGTGAACCTGGTCGGCACGCTGGCCACGGTCCGCGCCGCGGCCCGGGTGATGCGCCCGGCCGGGGGCGGCTCGGTCGTCGTCACCGTGTCGACGGCGGGGCTGCGGGCCGACGCGATGGTCGGCTACGGCTACAGCGCCTCCAAGGGCGCCCTGGCCAACCTGGTGCGGCAGGCCGCGGTGGACCTCGCCGCCGACGGCATCCGGGTCAACGGCATCGCCCCGGGCCCGTTCCACACCAACATCGGCGGCCGCGGCCCCAAGGACCCCGCCGTCGACCGGGCGTGGGCCGACACCGTGCTGCTGAAGCGGATGGGCGACCCGCGGGAGGTGCAGGGGCTGGCGGTCCTGCTGGCCTCCGACGCGGCGTCGTTCATGACCGGGGCGGTGTACCCGGTGGACGGCGGCGCGCTCGCCGGCTTCTTCTGACCCGGCCGGGACGGACGACAGGGGGCCGGACCGGGATCTCCCGGTCCGGCCCTCTGTCGTCGGTGCGGCTCAGCCCTCGGGCACGAGGTTCATGTAGAGCCAGGTGTGGTCCGGAGCCAGGCCGGCGAGGAACTTGCCGCAGCCCTCGACCACGTGCGGGGCCGACGTGACGTGCTGGGTGCCGGCGTGCATGTCGCGGAAGTACTGCTGGATCGCGCCGGTGCGCAGCGCCGCGGTGCCCGCCGCCTTGTAGACCTCCACGCTGATGGCCTCGGCGGTCCAGGTGGCGTTGTAGAGCGCCAGCCGCAGCCGGGTGCGCTGGTCGGAGTCGAGCTCGCCGCCGTTCTCCAGCGTCGCGGTCGCCTCGCGCCACACCTCGTACACGAACGCGCGGGCGGCGTGGTACTTGCCCTCGAGCTCGCCATAGGTGGCGTGGAAGCGCGGGTTCTCGGCCATGGAGCCGGCCCGGCCGGCCTTGCCGCGCACCTGCTCGGCGAGGTCGTCCAGCATGCGCCGCGCGACGCCCAGCGCCCACGCGGAGTGGCCGATGAGGGCGAAGTGCATGATGCCGAGCTTGAAGATCCAGCCGCCGCGCAGCGGGGTCTCGACCGGGCCCAGGTGCGTGAAGGTCTCGGGCACGAAGACGTCGCGGATCTTGTAGTCGATGCTGCCGGTGGCCTTGAGACCCATGACGTCCCAGGTCTCGATCAGCTCGGCCTTGTCGACCGGCAGGACGAAGATCCGCGGCTCGCCGGTCTCCTCGATGATGCCGAGCGTGTGGATCCACTGCGAGTGCTTGATGCCGGAGGCGAAGCTCCAGTCGCCGCTGAGCCGGAAGCCGTCGCCGTCGGTCTTCGCGGTGCCGGGACGGGTGCCCTGGCCGGCCACGACGGGCAGGCGCTCGCCGGAGAACATCTCCTTGACCGCGGCGTCCTGCAGGTAGGCCCCGCCGGTGCCGATGGCCAGCGAGGCGGCCATGTGCACCCACGCCGTCGACGGGTCCGCCTCGGCCAGCGCCTGGACGATCTGCAGCGACGCGATCGGGTCGCACTCCGCGCCGCCCAGCTCGCGCGGGGTCCACATGCCGTAGAGGCGGGCCTCGTGGAGGGCGTCGTCGACGGCGTCGACGAGCCGCCCGCCGGCCTCGTTGGCCGCCGCGTTCTCCCGGACCAGGGGCTGCAGCGCGCGGGCGGCCGCGACCAGGTCGGCCGGCTCCACCCCGCCCGAGGAGGCGAGGGCCGGGTCGGGTGCGGTCGTCGTCATGGTGGCTCCTGTTCTGCTGAGCGAGGCTCGTGGCGGGTCGGGTGGAGCGGGACGTCGGCGTGACCACGACAGGACGGGCCACTGCGCAGGGGCCGTCCGTGCAGGCGACGGCACCGGCCCGAGGGCGACGCTGCCGTGTCCGTCTGACGGACAACCATCCGCAGCAAGTCTCCGGCGCGTCGCGCGGGTGTGTCAAGAGACACATGTCGCGGGCCGGGAGCCCGGATCGGCGCCCATGGACGGGAACTTGACAGGCCCCCCGGCCGACAGGACCGTACGACCGGTCGGCAGACGGACGGACGCAGGGAGACGGTGCAGCGATGACGATCGGATCGGCGACTCCGGTCGTGTCCCTCGCCTACGGCCGGGGCGCCGTCGACGTCCCCCGCCACGACGGCGCGCTGGTGGTCACCCCGCACGACGACCCGGCACTCCCCGACCCGGCCGCCGCGCTGCGGGCCGCCCTCCGCGCGCCGCTGGGGGCACCGCCGCTGGCGGCCCTGGTCCGCGACGGCATGAGCATCGCCGTCTCGGTGTGCGACGGCACCCGCGCCCAGCCGCGCGAGGCGATGCTGACCGCCCTGCTGGAGGAGATCGACGGCGCCGCCCGCGGCTGCGAGGTCGTCGTCCTGGTGGCCACCGGCACCCACCGCGGCAACACCGAGGACGAGCTGCGCGCCATGCTCGGCGCGGAGGTCGTGAGCCGCTGCGAGGTGGTCAACCACGACGCCCGCGACCGCTCGTCGCTGACCTCACTGGGCACCGTGGGCGACGGCGTGCCGCTGGAGCTGAACTCCCGGTGGCTGGCCGCCGACCTGCGGATCACCACCGGCTTCGTCGAGCCGCACTTCTTCGCCGGCTTCAGCGGCGGGCCGAAGATGGTCGCCCCGGGGCTGGCCGGCCTCGACACCGTGATGGTGCTGCACGACGCGGCGCGCATCGGCAGTCCGCTGGCCACCTGGGGCGTGGTCGAGGACAACCCGGTGCACCGGGACATCCGGGCCTGCGCCGCGGCCGCCCCGCCCGACCTGGCCCTCGACGTGCTGCTCGACCGCGGCAAGCGGATCACCCACGTCGTGTGCGGTGAGCTGTTCACCATGCACGCCCGCGCCTGCGAGCTGGCCCGCGCCGCCGCGATGCGCGCCGTCCCGCACCCGATGGACGTCGTGGTGACGACGAACTCCGGCTTCCCCCTGGACCAGAACCTCTACCAGGCGGTGAAGGGCATGGCCGCCGCCGAGCGGGTGGTGCGCCCGGGCGGGACGGTGGTCGTGGCCGCGGAGTGCGCCGACGGCCTGCCGGCGCACGGCTCCTTCGCCGAGGTGCTGGGCGCGGCGCCGGACCCGGCCGGGCTGCTCGAGCTCATCTCCTCCCCCGGCTTCAGCGTCCCGGACCAGTGGCAGGTGCAGGTGCTGGCGCGCATCCTCGCCAAGGCCGAGGTGCAGCTGTACTGCTCCGGACTGCCGGACGACGAGGTGCGGGCCGCGCACCTGGTCCCCGCGGCCGACCTGGCCGGGGCCATCGACGAGGCGGTCCGCCGGCACGGACCGGACGCCCGGGTCTGCTACCTCCCCGAGGGCCCGCAGACGATCCCCTACCTCGCCGGCTGACGGCCATGACCGCGCCGCGGATCGTGCTCGCCCCCGACAAGTTCAAGGGCTCGCTCAGCGCCGCCGAGGTGGCCGCGGCCCTGGCCCGCGGCCTGCGGCGCAGCCTGCCGGACGCCGAGCTGGTGGAGACGCCGATCGCCGACGGCGGCGAGGGCACCGTCGACCTGGTGCTCGCGCACGGCTTCACCGCCCGCACCTGCGAGGTGCCCGGCCCGCTCGGGGAGCCGGTCACGGCCCGCTACGCGGTGCGCGGCGACACCGCCGTCCTGGAGATGTCGGCCGCCGCCGGCCTGGCGGTGCTGCCGCCGCCGGGGCCGACCGAGTCGACCGCCCTGCACGCCACCACCCTCGGCGTCGGCCGGCTGGTCGCCGACGCGCTCGACGCCGGGGCGCGCCGGATCGTGCTCGGTGTGGGCGGCAGCGCCACCACCGACGGCGGCGCCGGGGCCCTCGTCGGCCTGGGCGCCCGCGTGCTCACCGCGGACGGCGCCGACGTCGTCCCCGGCGGCGCGGGGCTGGCCGCCGCCGACCGCCTGGACCTCACCGGCCTGGACCCGCGGCTGGCCGAGGCCGAGCTCGTCGTCGCCTGCGACGTCGACAACCCGCTGACCGGACCGGAGGGCGCCGCGGCCGTCTACGGCCCGCAGAAGGGCGCCACGCCGGCCGCCGTCCCCCGGCTGGACGCCGCCCTGACCCGGTGGGCCGACGTCGTCGCCGCGGCGACCGGGGCCGACCGCCGGGACGACCCGGGTGCCGGGGCGGCCGGGGGCATCGCCTTCGGGCTGTCCAGCGTGCTCGGCGCGCGGCTCACCCCCGGCGTGCGGCTGCTGCTGGACCTCACCGGCTTCGCCGACACCGTGCGCGGCGCCGCGCTCGTCGTGGTCGGCGAGGGGTCGCTGGACGGGCAGAGCCTGCGCGGCAAGGGCCCGGTCGGGCTGGCCGCGGTGGCGCGCGAGTCGGGGACGCCGGTGGTCGCCGTCGCCGGGCGCAGCTCGATCAGCGCGGAACAGGCCCGGGACGCCGGGCTGGACGCGGTCCACACCCTGACCGCGCTCGAGCCCGACGTGGCCCGCTCCATGGCCGGCGCCGCCGCGCTGCTCGAGACCGTGGGCCGGCGGATCGGCGAGCAGCTGTCCGGACGCCACTGAGCCCCCCTGCCGGCGGGCAGGGGGGCTCAGCGCGGAGCGCGGTGGGGGCCTCAGCCCGCCGCGGGGGTCCGGTCGACGGTGACGTCGACCCGGCCGAAGGCGCGGATGAGGTTGTTCAGCGCCCGCTCGGTGCCCTCCAGGTGGAAGCGGGACACCCGCGGCGCCAGGGCGCGCAGCAGGGACTCGGTCTCCATGCGGGCGAGGCCCGCGCCGGCACAGCCGTGCTCGCCCATGCCGAAGCCGAGCTGGTGGACGGCGTTGGCGCGGGTGACGTCGAACTGGTCGGGCCGCTCGAAGCGGCGCTCGTCGCGGTTGGCCGAGGCGTAGATGACCAGCACCCGGGAGCCCGCGGGGATCTCCACGTCGCCGATCGTCGTGTCCCGGCTGGTGAGCCGGCCGAAGGAGCGGATCGGCGACTCGATGCGCACCACCTCGTTGACCGCGTTCGGGATCAGGCTCGGGTCGTTGCGGACGAGGTCCCACTGGTCGGGGTTCTCGGCGAACAGCCAGATGGCGCTGCCGACCGCGCTGATCGTCGTGTCCAGCGACGGGGCGAGGTAGTCGAGCATGAGCATCATCGCCTGCTCGGTGGAGATGTCGCCCTTGTCGACCGCCTCCAGGACGCCGGCGCCGAGGCTCCCGGGCGAGACGTTGCGGGTGCGGACGATCTCGGCGCCGAACGCGGCCATCTCGCCGCACTGCGGGAGCGCCCGCTGGGCCCGGTCGTTCATCGGCCCGAAGGAGTCGAAGTTGGCGCCGGCCCAGCGCAGCAGGTGCTCGCGGCCCTCCTGCGGCCAGCCGATGAAGTCCGGGACGATCGACAGCGGCAGCGCCCGGGCCAGGTCGGCGACCGCGTCGAACGAGCCCTTCTCGACGAGGGCGGCGACGAGCTCCTCGGCCTTCTCGGTGACGGTGTCCTTCATCGGGCGCAGCGCGCGCGGGGTCAGCCGGTGGGCCACCACCTGGCGCAGGTGCGCGTGCAACTCGCCGTCGCTGGCCAGCGTGCAGCCGAGGATCGCCTGGTTGGCCGGCTCGTTGAGCGCGATGCCGTTGGCCGAGCGGAACGTGTCGCCGTCCATGAGGACGGCCTTCGCCTCGTCGTAGCGGGCGACGGCGTACGCGCCGTGCTGCGACAGCCAGACCGCGGGGCCGAGCTCGCGCAGGGCGCGGTAGTCCTCGTACGGCTCGAGCAGCGCCTCGTCGGTGAAGATGTCCCCGTCGTAGCTCGGGGCCGAGGTCGGTGCGGTCGTGGTCATGCGGGGGTCCTTCCAACGCGCGGGCTCTGCGGTAGTGGACAGTTGTCCGCCTTGCGGACACGGGGACGATGCCCGGCGCTCCGCGGTGTGTCAAGGGCCACAACCGCCCGGCGGAGAGCGGGGACGGCCTCAGTCCGGCGGCGTGCCGGGGACGAGCACGACGCGCCGTCCGGCGCCCTCGGCGGCCAGCGTCCAGCCGCGCTCGACCTCCGCCAGCGGCAGCACGAGGTGGTCGATCGCCAGTGCGCCGCGCTCGGCGTGGTCGAGGACGTCGGTCAGCGCCTGCGCCCGCTGCTGCGGGGTGAGGGCGTTGTTGGTGTAGCCGAGCACCTCGGCGCTGCGGCTGCGCAGCACCGAGGAGGAGAACCGCGCCTCGTCACCGGACGCCCCGCCGAGGTTGACCAGCCGGCCGAACGGGGCGAGCACGCGGGAGGCCGCCGTCGCCGCCGTCCCGAAGACCGGGTCGACGACGACGTCGACCGCCCCGCCGGTCGCCTCGCCCAGCCGGGCGGTCAGGTCGTCGACGTCGGCCGACAGCGGCACCACCTCGTCGGCGCCGGCCCGGTGCGCCCGCTCGGCCGACCCACCGGGCCGGCACACCGCGACCACCCGGCCGGCGCCCAGCAGCTTCGCCGCGCCGACGGCCACCTGACCGACGGCACCCCCCGCCCCGAGGACGACCACCCGCTCCCCCGGCACGAACCGACCCCGCCAGGTGAGCGCCATCCACGCGGCGACGGCGGAGAGCCCGAGGGCCGCGGCGAGCTCGTCGGGCACGTCGGCGGTCATCGGGACGACGTCGGCGTCCGGCACCGCGCACAGCTCGCCGAGGCTGCCGTCACCGGGCGCCATCCCGGCCGACGTCGCGAACCAGACGCGGGTGCCGAGCGGGTGCACCCCGGACCGCTCGACGACGCCCACGCCCTGCACCCCGGGCACGTACGGCGTCGCCGGGCGGCCGAAGTAGGAGGTGCCCGAGGCGCAGAGCAGGTCCAGCGGCACGACCGGCGCCGCGGTGACCCGCACGAGGGTCACGCCCTCGGCGGGTTCCGGCGACGGGTGCGTGCCGAGCCGCGGCGGCGTGCCGGGGGTGGTCAGGACGGCCGCACGCACGGCGCTCCCCTCCCGCTCAGGTGGAGATGTCGGGGTACGGCATGGAGATGTGCTCCATCGCCTTGCCGTAGGCCTTCTGGTACTCCAGCGGGCCGTGGTCGCGCTCGAACATGGCGATGAACAGCGTGAGCGTGAGGAACGGGTGCGCGCCCATCTGGAACAGGGTCACGTGGTCGTGCTCGCGCAGCGCCTTGCGCTCCTCGTCGGTGAACGACAGCCACGTCGTCCGCTCGGCGTCGATGACGTTGAGGATCTTGCCGGCCATCTCGGCCTCCCACCACTCGACCGTGCCGGCCGGGTCCTCGCGGTAGCGCTCGACCAGGTCGGGGTCGCGGTCGACGGTGTAGAGGAACTTGTCGAGCAGGTACTTGCTCACGGCAGGTGCTCCGTTCTCGTCGTCGTCCGCGGGATCAGGCCGGGGCCCCGTTGGGGTACCAGGTGAAGTAGGCCTCCATGGTGTGGAACAGGTCGAGGGTGTCGACGTGGTCGGCCTTCTGGCCCTCGCCGGCGACGCCCATCATCAGCATGAAGTCCATGAACCCGTGGGTGGCGTTGCCCGGGTGGTGCAGGGAGTCCAGGGAGACCTCGGCCAGGCACCCCTCGATGTCGCCGCTGGCGATCCACTCGACGGCCTTGCGGTCGAACTCGGGGTCCGGGCCGTGCTCGCCGAACTGGCGCGGGCCGCCGAGCTCCAGCGACAGGTGGCCGGTGCCGATGATGGCGACCCGCTTGTCGCTCTCCCAGGACTCGACCATCTCGCGGATGGCCCGGCCCAGCTGCACGAACCGCTTCGGCTGCGGCAGCGGCGGGGCGAAGATGTTGGTGTAGATCGGCACGATCGGCAGGTCCGCCTGCGGCCGCAGCGTGATGATCGGGCACGTGATGCTGTGGTCGATCCGCAGCTCGTTGGAGAACGCCAGGTCGAAGTCGCGGTCGAGGCCGTCGCGCAGGATGTGCGCGGCGAGCTCCTCCTCGCCCTTGAGCGTCATCCGCGGCAGGCCGAACTCGCGCTCCTCGTTGTACCAGTTGGCGTCGAAGAACGGCGCCTTGCCCACGAGGAACTGGGGCATGTTGTCCAGCCACAGCTGGTGGAAGTGGTCGCTGCCGACCATCACCAGCACGTCGGGCTCGGCGCGGGTGAGCGTCTCGCGGAACCGCTCGATCTTGGCGACCCACTCGTCGGCGAACGGCGGGCGGTCCTCACCGGTCGACGTGCTGGCCCGGTAGTAGAACGGGTGGTGCGTGGACGCGATGACCGCGGCGACTTCAGCCATGCCGACCTCCGTTGGCGTCGATGTCAGGGGTGTACGGGTCGGGCGCGACGGACCGGTTGTTGAGGTCCACCGACAGGAAGATCTCGTTGCCGACAGGGTGCCGCAGTTCCTCGGCCAGCTGGCCGATCAGCCCCGCGGTGCGGGCCAGCAACGCGAACCCGCGCAGCAGCTCCAGCGGCAGGCCGAGGTCGGCCAGGGCGGCTCCGCAGACGCCGGCGCCGTTGAGCGGCAGCGTCTTGCCCAGCACCTGGGGGTGCACGCGACCGATGGCGGCGAACAGTGACAGGTGGGGGCCGTAGAGCCCCTCCTCGGCCGCGATCGCGAACAGCCGCGGGGTGCGGGGGTCGCCCTGCTTGTGCACGTGGTGGCCCAGGCCCGGCACGAACCGCCGGGCGGCCCGCTGCGCCTGCACCGTCTCCAGCGCGAGCGCGTCCCACCCGGCGTCGTCGGTGGGCAGATCGCGGGTGGGATGGGTCGCAGAGAACGTGGTGAGGACGTCGTGCAGGAACCGGCCACAGTCCTCGGTGACCCCGAGGAACCGCGAGCCGCCGCCGAGCAGCCCCGCGGCCAGCGCCCCCTGCACCGAGTCCGGGGCGGACAGGTAGGTGAGCCGGGTGACGATCGCGGTCGGGGTGAACCCGTGGTCGGCCAGTGCCGCCAGCACGGCCTCGAAGACCCGGGTCTCCCCCTTCGACGGCCGTCGCTGGGTGGCCAGCCAGAAGGCCAGCTCCCCGAAGCCGACCTCGCCCATCACGTCGCGGGCGAGGTCGGAGCCGAGGAGGGTGATGCTCTCCAGGCTGGAGGCGCCGAGCGCGGTGTCGTAGACGGGGCGGCCCTCGTCGCTCACGCCGTCCCCTCCTGCCCGTCGGCGGTGCGGGCGGCCGGCGCGGCCAGCCACTCGCGGATCTCCGCACCGTGCTCGTCCAGCCGCGGCGGGGGCAGGCGGTAGTCGGCGGGGGTGGCCGAGAAGCGGATCGGGTTGCGCACCGACGGCACCGCGGCGTCCCCCTCCCCCACGGAGACGACCGGGTCGAGGCCGACCTCCTCGGCGAAGGCCACCCCCTGGTCGACGGTGTTGATGGGCCCGCACGGCACGCCAGCGGCGATGATGTCGCGGAACCACTCCTGCTTGGTCCGCGTGCGCAGCCGCTCGACCAGCAGCGGCCGGAGCTCGTCGCGGTTGGCGGTGCGGTCCTCGTTGCGCAGGAACCGGGGGTCGTCGGCCAGCTCGGGCACGCCGAGCACCTCGACCAGCTTGCGGAACTGGCCGCTGTTGCCGGCGGTGATGATCAGGTCACCGTCCGAGCACGGCAGCGGCTCGTACGGGAACAGGCTCGGGTGGCTGTTGCCCATGCGGAAGGGGACGACGCCGCCGGCGACGAAGGCGCTCGAGTGGTTGACCAGCCCGGACAGCGCCGACGCCAGCAGGTTCACCTCGACGTGCTGGCCCCGGCCGGTCTCGTGCCGCACGTTGAGCGCGCTGAGGACGCCGATGGTCGCGTGCAGCCCGGCCATCACGTCGAACACCGAGATGCCCGCGCGGAAGGGCTCGCCGTCGGGGTCGCCGGTCAGGCTCATCAGCCCGGAGATGGCCTGCACGATCAGGTCGTAACCGGGCAGCGACCGGCCCTGCGGGCCGCTGCCGAAGCCGCTGATCGACGCGTAGACGATGCCCGGGTTGCCCTCGGCGACCGTGTCGTAGTCCAGGCCGAAGCGGGCCAGGCCGCCGGGCTTGAAGTTCTCGATGAACACGTCGGCGCGGCGGGCCAGCTCGCGGGCGGCGGCCGCGTCGTCGGCGTCCTTGAGGTCCAGGGCGATGGAGCGCTTGTTGCGGTTGACACCGAGGTAGTAGGTGGAGACCCCGTCGCGGACCGGCGGGGCCCAGCTGCGGGTGTCGTCACCGGCGGGGCTCTCGACCTTGACCACCTCGGCGCCGAGGTCGGCGAGGAGCATCGTGGCGTAGGGGCCGGCGAGCACCCGGGAGAAGTCGGCGACCAGCAGGCCCGAGAGCGGTCCCCCGCCCGGCGTCGCGCCCGGCGGGAGCGCGTGTGCGGTCATCGGTCAAGCCCCTCTCATAGCTGGCGACCGGCATGCGGACGAGGGTCCGCACACCGCGTCCTGAGTCTTGGCGCGACCTGGGTCACTGTCAAGCCGCCGCCGGTGACGGCGCGGAGCGCGGCCACGGCGTCCGCAGGTGTTGACAGCGTCGCGCACGCGGCGCGAGGGTGGCTCGGTCCGATGTCGTGACCGGTATACGGACGCAGGTCCGCTCGGTCGCCAGTCTCGAGGAGGAGACGATGACGAGTTCCGACGGCCCGGTCCCGCAGGCCGGACGCCCCGTGGTCCTGCGGGGCGGCACCGTGCTCACCATGGACGGCGCCTGCACCGTCCTCTCCGACGCCGACGTGCTGGTCGTCGACGACCGGATCGCCGCCGTCGGAACCCGCCTGGACGTGCCCGAGGGCACCCAGGAGATCGACGCCTCCGGCGGGATCGTCATGCCCGGCATGATCGACACGCACCGGCACATGTGGCAGACGGCGATGCGCGGCTACGGCGCCGACTGGACCCTCACCCAGTACTTCGTCTGGTACTACCTCGAGCACGGCAAGAAGTTCCGCCCCGAGGACATCGCCGCCGGCAACCGGCTGGCCGCCATCGAGTCCCTGGACGCCGGCGTCACCACGACCGTCGACTGGTCGCACAACCTGCAGTCCGTCGACCACGCCGAGGCCGCGCTGGACGCGCTGCGGTCGGTGCCGGGCCGGTTCGTCCTCGCCTACGGCAACATCCAGGCCGGCCCCTGGGAGTGGACCGCCGACCCCGCCGTCCGGTCGTTCCTGGAGCGGCTGCGCGACGCCCGCGACGACATGATGGGCGTGCAGATCGCCTTCGACGTCACCGGCGACCCGGCGTTCCCCGAGAAGGCCGCCTTCGAGGTGGCCCGCGACCTCGGCCTGCCCGTGACCACACACGCCGGCGTCTGGGGCGCCACCAGCGACACCGGCATCCAGCAGATGTACGACAACGGCTTCATGACGCCGGAGACGACCTACGTCCACGCCTCCACCCTGACCCGCGACTCCTACCAGCGCATCGCCGCGACCGGCGGCTCCATCTCGGTGGCCACCGAGTCCGAGTGCAGCGCCGGGCAGGGCCACGCCCCCACCGAGCAGGTGCTGCAGTACGGCATCCCGGTGTCGCTGTCGATGGACACCAGCGTGTGGTGGAGCGGCGACATGTTCTCCGCGATGCGCGCGACGCTCAACGCCGACCGCATGTCCGAGCACCTCACCGCGCACCTCAAGGGGGAGACGATCACCCAGCTGCGGCTGCGGGCCCAGCAGGTCGTCGAGTGGACCACCCGGGGCGGCGCGCACACCATCGGCCGCGACGCCGACCTCGGCAGCATCGAGGCCGGCAAGAAGGCCGACGTCGTCCTGCTCAAGAACGACGCCTCCCCGGTGTCCTTCCCGCTGCTCAACCCGCTGGGGCACGTGGCGTTCCAGGCGCAGCGGGCCGACGTCCACACGGTGATCGTGGACGGCCGGGTCGTGAAGCACGACGGGAAGCTGGTCGGCATCGACCTGGCGCCGGTGCGCCGCGAGATCGAGAACACCATCGACCACCTCCGCGGGCAGATCGGCGAGGAGGCCTGGCAGGCCGGGATGTTCCCCGACATGCCCGCTGCGGAGAAGGAGATCCTCGACAACCCGTACCGGTACAGCGACTTCAAGGACGAGTCGAAGCGGGCCGGCGGCGAGGACAGGGTCCTCGGGCGCTGAGCTGCCGGGGGGGGGGGGGGGGGGGGGGGGGGGGGGGGGGGGGGGGGGGGGGGGGGGGGGGGGGGGGGGGGGGGGGGGGGCGCGGGGCGGGGGGCGGGGCCGAACAGCACGCCTGGTCGCGGGGCGC
>NZ_JBJGYT010000038.1:0-38814 GCF_054050135.1 Geodermatophilus sp. SYSU D00705
TGGAGCCCGACGGGGCCGAGCCCGATCCCACCGAGGCCCGCGCGGTGTGGCTCGCCCGGCACGCCGACGGCGGCCTCACCGCCCGGGTCGAGCTCGACGCCGTGGGCGGGGAGAGGTTCTGCACCGCCCTGGAGGCCCTGGTGCAGGCCGGCCGCGCGGCCGGGGACACCCGCACCCGCGCCCAGCAGCTGGGCGATGCGCTGGTGCAGCTGTGCGACCTGCAGCTGGCCGCCGGCGGGCTGCCGGTGCTGCGCACCGTCAAGCCGCACGTGATCGTCCGGGTGGACCTGGCCGACCTGATCGACCCGAAGGCCGCCCCCGGCGCCGGGGAGACCGGCTCCGGGACCGCGATCTCCGCCGCCCGCGCCCGCTGGCTGGCCTGCGACGCGGCCGTCTCCCGGATCGTGATGACCCCCGACGGCACCCCACTCGACCTCGGCCGGGACAAACGCGTCGTGCCCCCGCACCTGCGCAAGGCGGTGGAGGCCCGCGACCGGGGATGTGTGTTCACCGGCTGCCAGGCGCCCACCTTCTGGTGCGACGTCCACCATGTTCTGGAGTGGATCAACGGCGGCCAGACCACCCTGGCCAACTCCGCGCTGCTGTGCGAACGCCACCACACCAAGGTCCACCACGGCTTCCGCGTGCACCGCCAACCCGACGGCCGCTGGCGCACCTGGCGACCCGACGGCACCGAGATCGTGATCAGCCCACCCCTGCTCACCGCCGCATGAGTGCCGGCGCAGGAGGAGGCGGTTCGCTGCGCCCGTCGCCAGACGGTGGCCGCGCGAAGCACAGTCGGGCTGCGCAGGACGCCGTTCGCGGGGCGCGGGTCGGCCGCTCAGCGAGCCCGACGGACCAGCCGGCCGATCGCGAGGCGCGCCAGGGGCGCGTAGCCCAGCACCAGCGGCGCCGGGCCGTCGATCCGCAGCCCGGTCGTGCTGCCGCCGTCCGGGCCCTCGGCCACCCAGTGCAGGAGCCGCAGCCGCGCCGGGCCCACCGACACGGTCCAGGACCACCGCCGGGTCACCTCGTCCACCGAGTCGACGACGAAGGGCAGCGCGAGGCCGAGGGGACCCCGGACCCGGCCGCGCGCCCCGGTGGCCAGCCGCGCGACGGGGACCTCCACACCGGTGATCTGCGGAGCCCACTCCGGCCAGCGCGCCGGCACCGCGTAGCGCTCCCACACCTCGGCGGGTGCTCCCGGACCCGTCGCGTGCAGGGTCAGCGCGGTCACGCGGGCGGGCCGCCGAGCAGGAGCTGCCGGAGCATGTGCATCGCGAGGGTGACCGAACGCTGGCGCACCGCGGACCGCGACCCGGGCAGCACGACCGACCGCGGCTGCCGCCCGTCCGGGCCGACCGCGCACAGGTGCACGGTGCCGACCGGCTTGTCCGGCGCCCCCCCGCCGGGTCCGGCGATGCCGGTGATGCCGATGCCGACGTCGGCGCCGAACCGCTCCCGCGCGCCCTCGGCCAGCGCCGCCGCCACCTGGGTGCTGACCGCGCCGTGCTGCTCCAGCATCTCCGCCGGGACGCCGACCAGCGCCTCCTTGGCCGAGTTCGCGTAGGAGGCGACCCCGCCGAGCACCCACGCCGAGGAGCCGGGCCGCTCGGTCAGCCGGGCCACGAGCAGCCCGCTGGTGCAGGACTCGGCGGTCGCGACGGTCAGCCCGCGGTCGCCGAGCGCCCCGGCCACGAGGTCGTCCACGGTCGGTCCGGTGGAGAACAGGTGCTCGCCGTGCGCCGCCCGCACCACGTCCACGAGGCGGTCGTAGGCCGGCTGGGCGTCGGGCCCGAAGCGGGTCACGATCTCCAGCTCGCCCTCCCGGAGGCAGGTGGTGATCTCCAGGTCGGGGAACTCGTGCTCCCGGAGCGTCGCGGCCAGCTGCGACTCGAGCGTCCCCCACAGCCGCACCGTCTCCTGCCGGAGCTCGCTCCGGCCGGCCAGCGCCCGCTGCACCCGCTCGTCGGCCAGCGCAGCAGGCCACATGCCCTGAAGCTCGGCCGGCGGCCCGGGCAGGACGACGACCGGCGGACCGCCGCGCCCCTCCGCCGGCGGGACGACGAGTCCCGGCGCCGTCCCGACCGGGGGCAGCACCGTGGCACCGGAGGGCACCATCGCCTGCTTCCGGACGCCGGCGGCGGTGGCCTCCGGGTCGGCCCGGAACCCGCGGCCGTTCATGAGGCCCTCGACGATGGCGGCGACGTGCCGCTCCACCTCCGGGTCCAGCTCGACCGGCCGGCCCTGCACCTCCCCGACGATCTCGGCGGTGAGGTCGTCGGCCGTGGGTCCGAGCCCGCCGGTGGTGATGACGAGGTCCGCGCCGGAGAGGAAGCGCAGCGCGGCACGCAGGTCGTCCGGCCGGTCGCCCACCACGAGCACGGTGCCGACGTCCACGCCCAGCAGCCGCAACTGCTCGGCCAGCCAGGGCCCGTTCCGGTCGCTCACCCGCCCGGTGAGGACCTCGGTACCGGTGACGACGATCCCTGCGCTCGCACCCACCCGGCCGACCATAGTGAGCACCCGGAGGCGCCGCCCCCGAAGCGCCGGACGGCCGCCGCGCGCGTCATCCGCGAAGCTCCGGACGGGCGCCACGCCCGAGGCGCACGACGCGCCGGACGGCCGCCGGACCCGCCGCGTCACCTCCCGGGCCGTGCCCGCGCCCGCCGTTACCGTGCCGGGGACGAACTGGTCCGCTGCCGCTGAGCCGGCACGCGTGAGCGAGGAGAACCGTGAGCCACCCGACGACCAGCCCCCAGCCCGTCGCCCCCTCGGGCACGCAGGAGATCCCGGTGGGCGGGGCCACGACGGCCGGTACGCAGCAGCTCCCGCGGCCCGACGTCCACTCGGCCGTCGAGCCGGTGGCGACCGAGCAGCCCGTGCAGCCGACCGGTCCGGTCGACCTGGTCCCCGGCCTGCCCGGCGTCGGCACGCCTCCGCCGCCGGTCCCGGTCAAGGCCCCGCGGGCGCCGCGCACCCCGGATCAGCGCGCCGCGCTGGCCGGCACCGGCCTCGTCGTCGTGAGCCTCGTCCTCCTCCAGCTCGGCCTGGCGCTGCCGTTCGGCACCGACGGCTTCTGGACGACGGTGCCGCTGTGGTCGACCTTCGCCACGCTGGCCACCCTGCTCGGGCTGCTGCCCTCGGCCGGCCGCCTGCTCGGCGGGCGGCTGGGCGCGGGCACCGCGTGGAAGGTGGCCGCGGGCGGGCTGACCGGCGTGGCCGCGTTCTGGGTGCTCGTCGTGCTCCCGCGGGCCGACAGCGACCGCGGCTTCCTCCTCACCGCCGCGCTGGCCGCGCTGGGCGCGGCCGTCTGGATCGCCGCCCCGACCCGTCGCGACTGAGGCGACCGGCACCCCGCCCACGCGGGGAGCCGCCGGACGGCGTCAGCGGTTCTTCCCCTTGCCGTGCCCGCCGCCCTTGCCGTGCCCGCCGCCGTTCCCGTTCCCGCCGCCGTTCCCGTTGCCGTTGTTGCCGCCGGAGTTCCCGTTGCCCGGGTTCGCCTCCTCGTCCCACTCGTCGTCCGCGGCACCCCCGGAGTCGCCGGCCTCGTCCGAGTCCCCCGCGTCCCGGTCGCGGGCGTCCCCACCGGCCGGGACGCCCGCGGCGACGTCCCCACCACCCGGCCCGGACCCGGACGACCCGACATCCGTACCGGTCGGCGCCTCCTCGGCCGGCACCGAGCCGACCGGCACCGCATCGACCGGCAGCACATCGACCGGCACCGCCGGAGGGGCCGGCGCCGGGGACACCGGCTCGGCGGGCGGGGCCACCGCCGCTGCCACCGCCACGGAGACCGTCACGAGGTCACCACGGGCCAGCGCGCCCACGGGCCCCAACCCGGTCACCAGCCCGGCCGGGACGTCGGCCCGCTCCTCCGGTGCGCGCTGGACGCGGAGCCCGAGCGCGGCGAGCTCCGCCTCCACCTCGTCCACCGGCCGGCCCAGATAGGGCCCGGCGGTCAGGAGCACGCCGTCGTCCTCGGGTGCGGCCGAGCCGGTGCCCGGGTCGGCCGCGGCCACGGGCACCACGGCCTCGCCGCCGGTGACCTCGAGCGCCCCGACGCCGATCCCCGCACCGACCAGCAGCGCGGCCACCGGCACGAGCAGCCGGCGGCGGCGCGGGGCGGGCGCTGCGAGCACCGGGAACGCCGCGGTCGGCGGTGGCGCCGGCGGCAGCGCCCGGCCCGCCCGGACGTCGTCGACGGCGTCCCGGAACGCGGCGCCGTCCGGGAACCGGCGGGCGGGGTCCTTGACCAGAGCGTGGGCGACGAGGGTGCGCACCGGCCCGGGGACGTCGTCCGGCAGCGGGTCGGGCTCGTCGCGCACCTGCGCCAGGGCGATCTGCACGGGGTTGTCTCCGTCGAACGCGCGGCGACCGGCCAGGCACTCGTAGGCGATCATGCCGAGCGCGTAGACGTCGCTGGCCGGGCCGGCCTTCGCACCGGCCGCCTGCTCCGGGGAGAGGTAGTGCGCGGTGCCCACCACCTGGCCGGTGCGGGTGAGCGGCACGCTGGAGGCCGACCAGGCGATGCCGAAGTCGGTGATCTTCACGCTGCCGTCGTCGCCCAGCAGCACGTTCCCCGGCTTGACGTCGCGGTGCACCACGCCGGCCGCGTGCGCCGCGGCCAGCGCGTCGGCGGTCCGGCCGACGACGTCGAGGGTGCGCTCCGGGCTCAGCCGGCCCTCGCGCGCCAGCAGCACCGACAGCGACTCGCCCTCCACCAGCTCCATGACCAGGTAGGCCAGCGCCTCACCGGCGGCCGAGGTGCCCTCGCCGTAGTCGTGCAGCGCGGCGATGTTCGGGTGCACCAGCCGGGCGGTGAGCTGGGCCTCCGCGCGGAAGCGGGCGAGGAACGTCGGGTCGCCGGTGTACTCGCTGCGCAGCACCTTGACCGCGACGGTCCGGTCGAGCAGCAGGTCGCGTGCCCGCCACACCTGACCCATCCCGCCGGTGGCGAGCAGCCCCTCCAGCGCGTAGCGGTCGCCGAGCGTGCGCTGCTCCGGCTCGACCACTCGCGCCCCCCTGTCCTCGACCGTCCCGGCCGACCCAGCCTGCCACCGGGTCCCGCACCCGACATCTCGGCGGCCCCCCGCCCTTCGGCCTAGGCCGCCCCGGGCGGCTGGGCCGGAGCCCCGGGCCGCCCGGGGCCGCGACCGTCCGGACCCCCGCCGGCAGCGGTCAGTCGTCGTCCCCCTGCCACGCCGAGGACGACGCCGCCGCGGTCGAGGTGGACGTCGACGGCGAGCCGGTGGCGGTCGACGGCGAGCCGGTGGCGGTCGACGGCGCGGTCGTCGTCGGCGGCGGTGTCGTCGTGGGCGCGGTCGTCGTCGGGGTCGCTGTGGCCCCTGGCATCGGCGCGGGCGTCGTGGTGGGCACGGTGGTCGACGGGGACGGCGTCGGCGTCGTCGTCTGGGTCTGGGTCTGGGTCTGCTCCGGCTCGACCGGCGGCGCGGCCGCACGCTCGCCCCCGCCACTGGACACCACCGCGGAGCTGCGGCCCGGCGCGCGGGAGGTCTCGGGCGCGACGGCGAAGACGACGACCACCTCGTCCCCGGCCCGCAGCGGCACCCCGGCCGGGTCGAGGGCGGTCACCAGGCCCGGGACGGCGTCGGCGGTGACCTCCTCCTGCCGCGAGACCAGCAGCCCCAGCGCCGCCAGGGACAGCGCCGCCTCGTCGACGCGGCGGCCCACGTAGTCAGCGGCGTCGAGCACGATCGGCGCGTCGTCGGTCTGGGCGGCGACCACCGGCGTCGGGCTGTCGTCCCCGGCGACGGCGATGAACACCGCGCCCGCGGTGCCGGCGCCCAGCAGCAGGGCCAGCAGCGGCACGAGCAGGGCGGCCGCCCCGCGCCGTCGCGGCGTCGGCGGGCTGCTGGTGCGCGCGACCGCGGGGCTGCCGGCGCGCGGGGTGGGCACGGCCGGCTGGTCGCCGGTCGACCGGGGCGGCGGCGGGGGCAGCGGGACGGCGCAGGTCGGCGGGGGCTCCGGCTGCGGGCGGCCGGCGCGGACGTCCTCGACGGCGGCGACGAACGCCGCGCCGTCCGGGATGCGGGCCGCGGGGTTCTTGCACAGGGCCCGCCGGATGAGCGTGCGGACCTCGCCGGGCAGGTCCTCGGGCAGCGGCGCGGGCTCCTCCCGCACCTGCTTGAGCGCGATGGTGACGGCGTTGTCGCCGTCGAAGGCCGGGTGTCCGGTGAGGCACTCGTAACCGACGAGGCCCAGCGCGTAGACGTCGCTGGCGGGCATCGCGTGGTGGCCCTCGGCGACCTCGGGTGAGAGGTACTGCGGCGTGCCGATGACCTGGCCGGTGCGGGTCAGCGGCACACTGCCGGCCGACCAGGCGATGCCGAAGTCGGTGATCTTCACGCTGCCGTCGCCGCGGACCAGGATGTTGCCGGGCTTGACGTCCCGGTGCACCAGGCCGACCCGGTGCGCCTCGGCCAGCGCGGAGGCCGTCTGCTGCAGCACGTCGAGCGTGGCCGACGCGTCGAGGCGGATCTCCCGGCGCAGCACCGCCGACAGCGGCTCGCCATCGACCAGCTCCATGACCAGGTAGGCCAGCGTCTCGCCGCTGCCGTCGGCGGCCTCGGTCTCCCCGTAGTCGAAGACGGCGGCGATGTTGGGGTGGCTCAGCGCCGCCGCGTGCTGCGCCTCGGCACGGAACCGCGCCCGGAAGGTGGGGTCACCGGTGTACTCGCTGCGGAGGACCTTCACCGCGACCGGCCGGCCCAGCAGGGCGTCCACGCCCCGCCACACCTGACCCATGCCACCGGCGGCGATCAGCGAGGCGAGCTCGTAGCGGTCCCCGAGGGACTGCCGACCCGGCTCCACCACGGTGGCTCACCCCTCGCCTGCCCGACACTGCCTGGTCCTCGGCCCGGGGGCGCCGGCGTCCCCCCAGGTCTGGATGTCCCGCGCCCACCCCGACTACACACACATCGGACCGCCGACCGCATCCCGGGCGTGTCGCGGTGGGCACCGGGAGGTGCGACCGGACGACCCGGGCGCCAGCCGCCCGGGGTCCATCCTCCCAGGTCAGAGGCGCATCTGGTGGGGACGGTCCGTCACATCTCGGTCACGGCTCGAACAGGGCGCGCCCCCACCAGTCGTCGGCGTCCCGGACGCCCGGTGGGCAGGCGAAGACCGACGACGAGGTGTGCCGGATGTACTCGTTGAGCTCGTCCAGCCGCAGGTTGCGCTGCACCTGGACGAACCCGGTCTCCGGGTCGCGCTGGTAGGCGATGAAGAACAGCCCGGCGTCGAGCCGGCCGAGGCCGTCGGAGCCGTCGACGAAGCTGTAGCCGCGCCGGAGGATCGCCGTCCCGGAGTTGGTCGGGTGGGCGAGGAAGACGTGCGAGGTCTCCGGGATGGCGGACCCGCCGTCCACCCGCGTGGTGAAGTCGACCGGGTCGAACTCCCGCTCCTGGCCCAGCGGGGCGCCTTCGCCCTTGGTCCGGCCGAACGTCTGCTCCTGCTCGTCGAGGCTGGAGCTGTCCCAGACCTCGACGTGCATCCGGATCCGCCGGGCCACCAGGTACGAGCCGCCGGCCAGCCAGTCCGCGCCGCTGTCGCCGTCGGCCACCCACACGAACCGGTCCAGCGCGCCGGCGTTCTCGGCCTTGAGGTTGGCGGTGCCGTCCTTGAAGCCCATGAGGTTGCGCGGGGTGGCCTGCGCGGTCGAGGTGGACGACGTCCGGCCGAACCCGAGCTGCGACCAGCGGACGCCCACCCGGCCCGCGCCGATGCGGACCAGGTTGCGGACGGCGTGCACCGCGACCTGCGGGTCGTCGGCGCAGGCCTGGATGCACAGGTCGCCCCCGCTGATCGCCGGGTCGATCGTCTCGTCGGCGAACGCGGGCAGCTCGACCAGCGGCTCGGGACGGCGGGCGGCCAGCCCGAACCGGTCGCGGCCGTCCGCGGTGGCGAACAGGGTCGGCCCGAAGCCGATCGTCAGCGTCAGGCGGGCGGCGGACAGGCCCAGCGCCTCGCCGGTGTCGTCCGACGGCGCCAACGGCCCGCCGTCCACCGCGCCGACCGGGCCGGCGTCCTGCCCCGCGGTCATCCGCCGCGCGGCCGCCGTCCAGGCCTGCAGCAGCTCGACCAGCTCGTCGCGGCTGTCGGTGGTGACGTCGAGGGCGACGAAGTGCAGCCGGTCCTGCGCCGGGGTGACGATGCCGGCCTGGTGGGCGCCGGTGAACTCGACGACGTCGGTGCCGACGGCCGCACTCCCGGCGTCCGGGCCGTCGGCGGTGGCGCGGCCGATCGCCCCGCCGGCGGCCCCGGCCGCGACCACCCCCGCGGTGCCGGCGCCGACCAGGCCCAGCAGTCGGCGGCGGGACAGGCCGCGGGCAGGGGACGTCGGTTCGCTCATGGCTCTCTCACTGCCGGCGTCAGCGGTCGGGGACGACCGCCGCGACCTGGCTGACGGACTCGGTCAGCGCGGTGATGCTGTCGCTCAGGCCGCGCAACTGCTCCTGGTGAGCTGGTCGTAGAGGAGCCAACCGTCCCCGGACCGGTGCTGTTCCAGCTCCGCCTCGGTGTCGGCGGACCGCTCGTCGACCTCCGCGACCAGGTCGGGGCGGCCTCCTCCAGGGAGGGCCGCAGCGCCTGGACGGCGGCCTCGGAGCCCCCGGTGTCGGCCGAGAAGTCCCCCAGCTCGATGTGCGAGCAGCCGAAGGGCAGGCTCGTGAGATGCCCACCTACACCGACCGGCCGTGGCTGGCCCTCTACGAGGAGGGGCAGCCGGCCGACTACGAGATCGAGTTCGACAACGCGCTCGAGGTGTTCCGTGCCGGGCTCGCCCGGGACCCCGACGGTGACGCCCTGAAGTACTTCGACGGCACCCTCTCCCGCCGGGAGCTGGACCGGCTCAGCGACGCCCTGGCCGCGGGGCTGCTGGCCAACGGCTTCGCGGCCGGGGACCGGCTGGCCGTGTACCTGCAGAACGTGCCCCAGTTCGTCATCGCGATGGTGGCGACCTGGAAGGCCGGCGGCGTCATGGTCTCCATCAACCCGATGAGCCGGAAGCGGGAGCTGTCCCACCTGCTCAGGGACTCCGGGGCCACGGCGCTGGTCTCGCTGGAGGCGCTCTACGACGAGGTCGCGCGGGAGGTCGTGCCCGACACCGACGTGCGCCTGGTCCTCACCACCAGCGAGCTCGAGTTCCAGACCCGCGACGACCCGCGGCTGTTCGCCGCGACGCGGCGGCAGCGGCACGAGGGCACGACCGACTTCCTGCAGTTCGTCGAGCAGCACCGCGGGCAGGAGCCGCCGCCGGTCCGGCTGGGACCGGACGACGTCGCGTTCCTGACCTACACCTCCGGGACGACGGGCGTGCCCAAGGGCGCGATGAACACCCACCGGAACGTGGTGTTCACCGCGCAGGTCTACCGGGACTGGGCGCGGGCGGGGCGGGACGGCGCGATCTTCGGCATCGCCCCGCTGTTCCACATCACCGGGCTCATCGGGCACATCGCGGTGAGCATGCTCGTGCCGGCTCCGCTGGTCCTCGCCTACCGGTTCGAGCCGCAGGTGGTCCTCGACGCCTTCCTCGAGCACCGGCCGACGTTCACCATCGGCGCCATCACGGCGTTCAACGCGCTGCTCCACGCGCCGGGCTCCACCCGCGACCACTTCGCCTCGTTCACCTCCGTCTACTCCGGGGGCGCGGCGATCTCACCGACGGCCGAGAAGGCGTTCCTGGAGGCCACCGGCGTCCAGGTGCACAACGCCTACGGCCTGACCGAGACCACGTCGCCGATGACGGTCACGCCGTTCGGCTCGCCGTCCCCGGTCGACCCCACCTCGGGGGCGCTGTCGGTGGGGGTGCCGGCGCCGAGCACCGTCGTCCGCATCCAGGACGACGACGGCGAGGACCTGCCGCTGGGCGAGGTCGGCGAGATCGTCGCCGACGGGCCTCAGGTCGTCCCCGGCTACTGGGGCAAGCCCGAGGAGACGGCGGCCAGCCTGCCCGGAGGCGCCCTCAAGAGCGGCGACGTCGGGTTCATGAGCCCCGAGGGCTGGGTGTTCATCGTCGACCGCAAGAAGGACATGATCAACGCCTCCGGGTACAAGGTCTGGCCGCGGGAGGTCGAGGACGTCATGGCCGAGCACCCCGCCGTCCGCGAGTCCGCGGTCGTCGGCGTGCCCGACGAGAAGCGCGGGGAGACCGTCAAGGCGTTCGTCAGCCTCAAGGCGGGCGCCGACGTGACGGCGGAGGAGCTCATCGCGCACTGCAAGGAGCGCATGGCCGCCTACAAGTACCCGCGGCAGGTCGAGATCGTCGACGAGCTGCCCAAGACGGTGACCGGCAAGATCCTCCGCCGGGAGCTGCGGGACCGGTCCGCGACCGCGCAGCCGGCCGCCGGCTGACCCGCCCGGTCGGGATCGCGCGATCTCGTACGCTCCCGCCGCGGAGGCCGTACGAGATCGCGCGATCCCGCCGTGCCGCGCACGCGCATCGACCAGAGACGAGGTGGGGCGACCATGCCCGAGACCGTGACCCGCGAGGACGCCGGCGGCGTCGCCACGATCACCATGCTGCGGGCCGGGCTCACGCACCAGTCCCGCCGCGAGCTGCTCGACGTCGTCCGGGAGGTGGGCGCGGACGCGTCGGTGCGGGCCATCGTGCTCACCGGCACCGGCCGGGCGTTCTGCGTGGGCCAGGACCTCGCCCAGCACGTGGAGGCCCTGAAGGGGGACGCCGCGACGTCGCTGTCGGTGGTCGAGGAGGAGTACAACCCGCTGGTGCTGGCCCTGGCCGCGCTGCGGGTGCCGGTCGTGGTGGCGGTCAACGGGGCCTGCGCCGGGGCCGGCATGGGCATCGCGCTCGCCGGCGACCTGCGGATCGCCGCGGCCGGCGCGAAGTTCACCACCGCCTTCGCCGGCATCGGGCTGTCGAGCGACTCCGCGCTGGCCTCGCGGCTGGTCCACTGCGTCGGCGGCTCGCGGGCGGCGGAGATCCTGCTGCTCCCGGACGCCTTCCCCGCCGAGACCGCCGCCATGTGGGGCCTGGTGCACCGCGTCGTCGAGCCCGAGCAGGTGCTGCCCGAGGCGCAGGCCCTGGCCGCCCGGCTGGCCGCCGGCCCCACCGCCGCGTTCCGCGCGCTGAAGACCGTGCTCGCCACCGCGGCCACCGACTCCCTGGAGGACACCCTCGCACTGGAGGCCCGGCTGCAGACCGAGCTGGGGCGGACCGCCGACCACCGCGAGGCGGTCGAGGCGTTCCTGGAGAAGCGGGCCCCCCACTTCACCGGGAGCTGACGGCGGCACCCGCACGGCCGGCCCTGTTGCAGGGGCCGCCGCGAGCCGGCGAGCGGTGGGGCGCAGCGGGTCCTTGCTCACTGAATGCAGTGCTGAGGCTGCTCGCGGTGTCGACACGAGAGCGCGCCGACGGCTCCGGCGCGTGACCGTCCGGTCCGCATCCGCGACGATGACAGGCTCCGGCCGACATCGTCGTCGGTAGGGGGACACGTGACGGAGCTGGCGCGGCCATCCGGGGGCCAGGACACGGCAGGAGGCGCCGCCGACCCGTCGTCGGCCGCGGCGGAGGCCCGTCTCCCGTCGCCACGGCGGGTGGTCATGACCGGCAACGTGGTGCAGCACCTGCCGCCTCCGCCCCCGCGCCCGGCGACCACCAGCGACATCGCGCCGCCGCTCGGCCGCGCCACGACCTCCCGCCCGGCCACCGTGCGGGCGACCGTGGCGCTGTGGTGCGCGGGCTGCCTGGCGGCCCTGACCGGCGTGGCGACCGCCCTGCTCGACTCCGCGGCCCTGCGCGACCGGCTGACCGCCACCGCGACCGCCGACGACCCGACGGCGTCGGCCGCGGTCGTCGCCGACGGGGTGCGCGCCACGATCGCCGTGGTCACCGGCGGCGTGACCTTCGTGGTCCTGGTCTCCCTGGTGTGGGTCGTCCTGCTGACGCGCGGACGGGCCTGGGCCCGCTGGGCGCTGCTGCTGACCGCGCTGCCGGCACTGCTGGTCCTCGACGTGGCGCAGAGCCTGGTCGCCGGGGACGCCGAGGTGGACCGGATGGCCCTACTGGCCGCCGGCGGGCTGTTCGTCCTCGCCCTGCTGCCGCTGGCCACCCGGAGCTCGCGGGCCTTCTTCCGCGGCGCCCCCGCCGGGCACTGACGGCCCCGGCGGCGGCCCGCCGCGCCAGCCGTCGAGCCCGGCCAGCAGCGCCTCGCAGGTCCGGACGACCAGCGCGGCCGCGTCCGCGGTCGCCCGCGCCGCCAGCGGATCGCCGGCGGCCGCCCGCCACCGGTCCAGCGCCGTCCGGGCCGCCGCGCGCAGATCGGCGGCGGCGGTGTCCTCGGGCAGCCCCAGCCGCGCCGCCGGGGTGGTGCCCTCGGCGCCCAGCAGCCGCTCCGCGTCGGGGCGCAGGACCTCCGGCAACGGGCTGCCGGCCGCCCGCGCGCGGGCCAGCAGCGCCAGCTCGTCCAGCTCCCGGGCGGCCAGCCGGGCCCGCTCCACGCCGGCGCGCAGGTCGTCCGCGCCCTCGACCGGGTGCTCGGCCAGCACCCCGGCCAGCAGGCGGAGCGCCGTCCCGGCCTTGAGCTGGTCGCCCCGGGCGGTGAGGTGGACGCGCAGCAGCCGCTGCAGCTCGGTCAGGCCGCTGCGGCGCAGCAGCTCGTCGGCGAGCGCGGAGGCGTCCGCGATGCCGGCCCGGACGAGGGCGATCGACAGCCGGATGCCGAACAGCCCGAGCCGTTCCAGCAGCGAGACGCGGACGTCGTGCGCCAGCGGCACCGCCGCCTCGGGGCGGGTGAACCGGTCGGCGGTCAGCAGCATCGCCGCCACCTGCTGCTGGTCGGCGCCGGCCAGGGTGCGCAGCGCGACGAAGTCCCCGTGGCGCAGCGTGCGCCCGGCCAGCGCCAGCAGCCCGGCCACCGGCACCACCGCCGAGCTGACCGCCTGCAGCGCCGGGTCCTCCGACATCCGCCGGGCGACCGCGCCGGCGGCGTGGAGGGCGTCCAGCCGGCCGGCGCCGATCTCGTCGGCGCGGGACAGCACGGTGATCGTGGTGGTGTGCGCGCCGGCGGCGCCGGAGTCGTCCTGGAAGCCGGCGAGGACGGCGACGTCCTCCGGCTGCGGCTGGCGGGTCAGGAAGACGACCGCGTCGGCGCCCGAGGGCCCCTCCCCGGCGTCGAGGAAGGTGCGGGTCCGCGCGCTGGTGCCGGCCGACAGCGAGGAGATCCCCGGGGTGTCGACCACCGTCGCCGGCAGCAGGTCGGCGGCCGGCCACTCCACCAGCAGGTGCTCGACCTCCTCGGCCGGGGTGCCGCCCAGGTCGAGCTGCAGGCCGCCGTCGGCCCGGCGGACCGGCAGGGCCCGCACACCGCCGTCGACGCCGTGCAGCTGCACCCGCGGCGTCGCACCGTGGCGGTAGAGGGTCACGACGCGGGTGCACTCGCCGGCGTCGGTGGGTGCCACCCGCGCGCCCACGAGCGCGTTGAGCAGCGTGGACTTCCCCGACTTGACGCGGCCGACCAGCGCCAGCCGCAGCGGCTCGTCCAGCCGCCGCCGCTGGGCGGCCAGCCGTCCGGCCACGGCAGGGACGTCGCGGTAGCGCTCCACCGCGTCGTCCAGGAGCCCGCGGACGTCGTCGAGCACGGTGCCCGCTCCCGCCGTCCCCACGGTGCTCATGCGGCGGTCACCGGCACCCGCTCCAGCACGCGGACGTCGGCGGCCAGCCGGTCGAGCTGGTCCAGCCGCAGCCGCAGCGACCGGACACGGGCGTCCCGCTCGGCGGTGGCCTCCTTCGTCGACCGCTGGGCGGCGGCCACCGCGTCGGCCAGGGAGCGCGACATCTCCTCGGCGGTGTCGGTGATGAGGTCGCGCAGGGTGCGCTGGACGGTGCGCAACCGGTCCTTGAGCTGCTTGCCGACCTGGAAGACCACCTCGTCCAGGTGCCGGCGGACCACCGCCTTCGCCTCGGCCTGCCGGCGCGCGACCCGCTGCTTCTTGTCGTCGGTGTAGGCCTTGCGGCCGAGCAGCACACCCGCGGCCAGCGAGACCGGGTTGATGATCGCCATCCCGGCCAGACTCGTCACCAGGCCGGTCATGAGGACGCCGGTGTAGGAGCCGCGCAGGCCGATGAGGGTGCGCTCGCGCAGGGTCATCGCGCCGTCGTCGATGTCGGGCAGGTCGACCAGGCTCTCCAGCGCGTCGCCCGCCGCCCCGACCGACAGCGCGGGGACCGCGGCGCCGCCGTCCCGGGCGAACTGCTCGATGACCCGCTCGGCCAGCCACTCCGAGCGCTGCTCGGCCCACACGTAGCTGTCGGCGACGGCGGCGGCGATGCGGCGGTCCAGCCACTCGGCCAGCTCGCCCCACGCCGGGCCGGGGTCCTGCGCCTCGATCGCCTCCTCGGCCTCGCGGGTCACCACCCGGGAGCGGTCGCGCAGGTCGAAGTCGATGTCGCTCATGAGGTCGGTGACGCCGTCCCCCAGCACCTGCTGCCAGCGGGCCGAGCGCCGGCGCAGATCGTCGGCGGCCGCCTTGGCCTCCTCGAGGCCGCGCACGAGCTCCTCCCGGCCGGCCGGGTCCTGCAGCCCGGACAGCTCCGAGCGGACGGCGAGGGACAGGTGCTCGGTGACCGCCGCGAGGTCGTGCACCAGGGACCGCCGGGCCAGCGTCTCGGCGCGGTCGACCACCTCCCGGCGCAGGTGGGCGACCAGGGGCGCGATGCCCGACTCGTCGTGCAGCTCGCGGTCGCGGTGCTGCACCGCCAGCTGGGCGAGTGCGGAGGAGACGCAGAACAGCGGCGCCTCGATGCCGCGGCCGGCCAGGTGGGCGCGGTCCAGCTCGGCGATCGCCCGCCACTCGGGGCAGGCGTCGGTCTTGGTGAGGACGCAGACGACCGTCGGGCACAGCGCCCGCGCCTGCTCCAGGAAGGCCATCTCCGGGGCGGTGAACTCCTGGCTGGCGTCGGTGACGAGCAGGACGGCGTCGGCACTGGGCAGCAGGTCGACCGTGCGCAGCGCCCGGGCCATGCCCACTCCCCCGACCCCCGCGGTGTCGACCAGCTCCAGGCCGCCGGCCAGCAGCTGCCGGGGCAGCTCCACCTCGGCCTGCACCAGCCGCTCGGCGCCGGCGCCGGTCACCCGGGCCGCCACCTGCTCGATCGGCACCGGCACCCGCTCGGTGGGCGCCTCGCCGTCGGCCGGCCCGGTGGGCGCGTCGCCGGCGGCGAGCACGAGCGTGGCCCGTGGCTGCTCCCCCGCCCGCACCACCGTGGGGACGACGGTCGCGACGTCGTCGGCCACGGGGCAGACCGGCGCCCCCACCAGCGCGTTGACCAGCGAGCTCTTGCCCTGCTTCGGCTCGCCGACGACCAGGACGCGCACGCCCGGGGTCTCGGAGCGCGCCTGCGCCTGGACCAGCCGCCGGTGCAGGTCCGGCCGCTCGCAGACCTGCGCGAGCGCCAGCGCCCGGTCGAGCACCTGTGCTGACGTGACCACGGCCACCTCCCTGGGACCCGGTCTTACCACCGGGGACGGCGATGGAGCGCGACCCGGCCCGGGTGTCCGCGGAGGACACCCGGGCCGGGCGAGCGGGGGGTCAGACGGTCACGTCGTCGACCTCGGCCTCGCGGACCTCGACGCTCTCCTCGGAGTTGTCCTGGAAGGAGTCCTCCACCGTGAAGGAGTCCTCCACGGTGAAGGAGTCCTCGACCGAGACCGAGTTGTCGGTCGACTCGTACTCGTTGCCGATGGCGGAGTCCTCGACGTCGACGTCGAGGCCGTCGTCGTCGGAGTTGTCCTGGAAGGAGTCCTCGATCTCCACGTCCACGTCGGTGTTGGTGGAGTTGTCCGAGTTGTCCTCGTTGAACGAGTCGTCGATGTCGACGTCGGTGTTCGTGGAGTTGTCGGAGTTGTCGTTGAACGAGTCCTCCACCTCGAGGTCCACGTCGGTGTTCGTGGAGTTGTCGGTGGCGTTGCCGTTGCCGGACACGTTGCCGTCGCCGTGCTGGGTGTTGCCCGAGTTCTCCACGTCGATGTCGGTGTCGATGTCGGTGTCGACGTCGTTGCCCGTGCCCACCGCGTTGCCGTTGCCGGACACGTCGGTGCTCTCGTTGTAGGAGTCCTCCACCGAGTTGTCGCTGTGGTCGACCACGACCTTCGAGTCCTCGAGGTCGTCGCCGACGTAGACCCCGCCGGAGTTGTCGATCTGCGAGACGTCGCCCTCCACGTCGCCGAAGATCGCCTGCGCGTCGCCGCTCACCCAGATGCTGTGCGAGGCGTCGACGGACACGTGGGTCTCGTGGTTGGTGTACTCGATGTTCTGCAGGTGGGTGATCACCACGGTCTCGTGACCGCCGCCGTGGGCAGGGTGGCCGCCGTGGGAGCCGCCGTGCCCGTCGTCGTCCCGGTCGTGGTGGCGGTCCTCGTCGTCCCGGTCGTGCACCGGGCGGTACGAGCCGCGGTCGTCGTCGTCCTCGTGCCGGGAGGGGCGGTGGGAGGCGCCGGCGACCAGCCCGGAGCGGTCGTCCCCGTCGCAGGAGTCGCCGCGGCCCCCGCTCCAGGCACCCACGGTGGAGTAGTCGGAGACCATCGGCGCGAGGTCGGCGACGTCGCTGGGCTCGACGTCGGTCAGGCCGGCGGCGTCCAGCGTGCCGCGCGGGTCGGCGTCGTACGCGGCCGCCTTCTCGGGGTCGCGGAACAGGCCGAGGATGAAGTCGAGCAGCGAGCTGGCGAGGGTCGTCATGGCTGGCACTCCTGGGTCTCGAGCCGTCCGCGATCTCGGCCGGCTGGCGACCGCAGTCCAGCCGCGGACGGCGGTCCCCGGCATCGGGGACTGTCCCCCTCGTCACATCACCCGAATGGGGGGTGCGTGCTGACTCCCCGTTAGGGGCTGCGGGGTGTCGCCCCCCACTTACGGTCCGCACCCGTCCGTCGGGGCGTCGGCATGAGACAGATGGGGTGAGCGGGCCATACGTTCGCGGAACCGGGAGGTCCAACGCGGGGGCCCCGGGACGTGATGGGGAACCAGGGGGCTACCTGTGCGCGAGGACGAGTACGGGCTGGGCATCGACATCGGCGACGGGACGATCTCGGCCGCGGTGTGCGCCGGGGACGCGACGGGGGAGGTGACGGCGCAGCCGCTGGCGCTCGGCGGTCGGGGGACCGCCCTGCCCGCCGACGTGGCGGTCGGCCCGGACGGCGAGGTGGGGCTCGAGCCGGTGCCCGACGGGGTCACCGTCCCCCACGTCATGGCCCGGGTGGGCACCCCGGAGCCGGTCTACGCCGGTGAGCGGGCGGTGTCCGCGGCCGCGCTCGCCGCGGGAGCCGTCCAGCGGGTGCGCGAGGCCGCCGCCCGGCAGGAGGGCCGGCCGGACGCGTGGACGGTCGTCGCCGTCCCGCCGTCCTGGGGCCGGCACCGCCGCGCCGTGTTCGCCCGGGCCCTGGAGGCCGCCGGCGTCCCGCGCTTCTCCCTCGTCTCCAGCGCCGTCGCCGCCGTGCACCACCACGTGGTGGCCGGCGACCTGGCGCCCGAGCCGACCGTCGCCGTCTACGACCTGGGCGCGAGCACGCTGGACACCGCCGTCGTCGGCCCCACGGCCGACGAGCCCCTGGGGCACCGGGGCCTGCCCCCGGAGCCCCGGGCCTGGGGCGGGCGCGACGCGGACGACGCGGTCGTCGCGCACGTGCTCGGCTCCGGGGGGACGCCGGCCGGGGCGGCCGGGGCGGCGGCGCTCCGTGCGGCCTGCACCGCGGCCAAGGAGGCGCTGTCCGCGCGGACCACCGTGGACGTGGCCGTGGACGGTCCGGACGGACCGGTCCGGCTCACCCGGGAGGAGCTCGACGAGGTCCTCGCCGGCGCGGTGCGGGAGTCGGTGACCGCGGTGGAGGAGGCGGTGGCGGCTGCCGGCCTCCAGCCAGCCGACCTCGACGCCGTGGTCCTGGCCGGCGGCGCGGTGCGGGTGCCGCTGGTCGCCGAGGTGCTCTCCGGTGAGCTGGGCCGGCCGCTGGTGGTCGCCCCGGAGCCGGCGCTCACCGCGGCGCTCGGCGCCGCCGCCCTGGCTGCCGACGCGCTCGTCGCCGAGCAGCTGATGGCCGCCGTCCCGGCCGTGCCGGTCGCCTCCTCGGAGGACGTCCCGGCTCCCGTGGCGGACCGCCGTCCCCCGGCCGCGCAGGGCCCGTCGTCCCGCCGGCCCGGCGGGACGACGCGGCCACAGCGGAGCTCGCGGGTGCGGCGCGGCGCGGTGGTCGGCGGCGCCCTGCTCGGGCTGCTGGTGGTGCCCCCGGCGCTGGCCGGCGTCCTAGGCTCCGACCCCGCTCCCACCCGGACCGCCGCGGAGGACGACGACAGCGGCGGGCAGGTGATCGCCACCGGCACCGCTGAGGTCGACAGCCCCCCGTCCACCGACACGGCCGCCCAGCCCGCGACGGCGGCCGCTCCCGGGAGCCGCGGCGGGGCCTCGGACGGCGGCACCGCCGGGACCCTGGACAGCACCCGGCCCCGGACCAGCCTGGCCGCGGCGATCACCACCGCGGCGCGGAGCAGCGCGGCGGGGACCCCCGACACCCCCTCCCCCACGCCGTCCCGCCCCGGGCCCAGCGCCCCCGGCGGTCCGGCGGGGCCGGTGACCCCGGCCGGCACGGTGGCCCCGGGCCCGGCGGCGCCCGGCACCTCGACGCCGCAGCCCCCCGACCCGACGTCGGAGCCGACGACCGAGCCCGACCCCACCACCGAGCCGGAGCCGACGACCGAGCCGGAACCCACCACGGACCCCGGTCCCGTCACCGACCCCGGGCCGACGACCGACCCCGAGCCCGAGCCCACGACGGAGCCGGAGCCCGACCCCCAGCCGGAGCCGACGGCCCCCGCACCGGACCCGACCCCGCCGCCGGCCCCCGAGCCGGCGCCCGAACCCGTCATCGAGCTCGGCACGGACCTGCTGTGACCGCCGAGACCGGCGCGACGGGCACCCTGCCCGCCGCGAGCGCTCCCGTGCACGCGATCGCCGCGGCGAGCCCGGCCGTGGTGACCGTGCAGGGCCCCGGCGGCACGGGGAAGACGCACCTGCTCAACGAGCTCGCCACCGAGTGGCGGCGGTCGGGGGTCGTGGTGCTCGACGGCGTCCCCGCGGATGCCGCCGGGCTGCCGGCGGAGTTCGCCGTCGTCGTCGACGACGCCCACCGGCTGTCCGGGCCGGCCGCGGCCGGGCTCGTCGCGCTGGTGGGCGTGCCCGGCGCGCGCATCGCGCTGGCCCACCGGCCGTGGCCCCGCCCGGCACCGCTCACCGCCCTGCTCCCCGAGCTCGGCGGGGACCGTCGCACCGTCGTCCTCGGCCACGCCGACCGCGCCACGGTGCGGGGGTGGGCGCGCGAGCAGCTCGGCGAGGCCGCCGGCCCGGACCTGGTGGACGCCGTCCACGCCCGGACCGGCGGGTTGCCCTCCCTGGTGCACCCGCTGCTGCGCGCGCTGGCCCGCCACGGCGGCGCGAGCGGCCGGCTGCTGGGTCCGGCCGTCCCGGAGGAGGTCGCCGACCGGATCCGCGCCCAGCTGGCGACCGTCGGCGAGGAGACCCGGGCGCTGCTGCACGCCGTCGCCGCCGGCGCCCCGCTGGACGACGACGTGCTGGGCGGACTGCTCGACGTGCTGCCCGGCCACGCGGCGGAGCTGGTCACCGCCGCCCGCGCCAGCGGCCTGCTGCTGCCCCGCGGCGCGGTCGTGCCGCTGGTGGCCCAGCTGCTGCTGGAGGCGACCCCGCCCGACGTCACCCGCCGCACCCGCCGGCAGCTCCTCGCGCTGCTGGTCGAGCGCGGCGAGGAGCCCCTGGACCTCGCCCGCCGGCTGGCCGCCGAACGGGTGCGCGACCCGGAGGCCGCCCGCCTGCTGGAGCGGCACGGGGAGGCGGCGCTGGCCGCCGACCCGGCGCTGGCCGGCGAGCTGCTCGGAGCGGCCGCGCACACCGGCGCGCCGGTGGCCGGGCTGGCCGCGCGGCGGGCGCAGGCGGCCGCGCTGGCCGGGGACCTCGACGGCGCCCTCCAGTGGGCCGACACCGCGCTGGCCGACCCGGCGGCGCCGGACCGGGCCCGCGCCGCCGGCGTGACCGCGGCCGTGCTCGCCCAGCGCGGGCTGCTGACCCGCGCGGCCGCGCTGTGCCGGCTGGCCGGGCCGGAGCGGGCGGGCTCGGCGGCGCTGGCCCTGCTCGCCACCGGGGAGCCGGAGGAGGCGGCCGCCGTCCTGGACGGCGCGCGGGCGGCCGGGGGGCTGCCGACCGTGCTGTCGGTGAGTGAGGAGCTGACCGCGCAGGGCGTGCTGCAGTCGCTGCGCACCGGCGCGAACGCCGCCGACGACATCGCCGCGGCGCTGTCCACGCTCACCCGCGCGGCCGCCCTGCTGGAGCCGGTGGGCCGCACCGCGCTGCTGGTCGACACCCCGGCGGCGCTGGCCGCGCTGGTCGCCCTGCACAGCGGGGAGCTGGGGGTGGCCGAGTCGGTGCTGCAGCGGGCCGTGGACGCCGATCTCGGCGGCGCGCCGTGCCGGCCGCGGCACCTGCTGCTGCTGGCGTGGATCGCGATGCTGGCCGGCCGGATGACCCGCGCCCGCGAGTACATGGCCGCGGCGCAGGCCTCGGCGCACGTGCAGGCGGCGCGGATGGGCGGGGGGCAGGCCTCGGCGCACGTGGACGCGGCGCCGTCGGGTGGGGACGGGGAGGGGCCGGCGGCGCTCGAGCCGCGCGACGACGTCTTCCTGCAGGCCCTGGAGGTGGGGCTGGCCCGGCGCAGCAGCGACGTGCCGGCGCTGGTGCGGGCCTGGGTGAGGGCGCGGGAGGCGGTGGTCCGCCACCCGGTGGACCTGTTCACGCTGCTGCCGCTGGGCGAGCTGGTGGTGGCCGCCGCCCGGCTGCAGGACGGCGACCGGCTGCGGCCGCACCTGGCGGAGGCGCAGGCCCTGCTGGCGCGGCTGGGCAACCCGCAGCTGTGGGCCACCTCGCTGCACTGGAGCGGCGCGCAGGCGGCGATCCTCACCGACGACCCGGACGGGCTGCGGCCGCACGCGGCGGCGCTGGTGGCCGCCGCGCGGACCAGCCCCTACGCGGCGACCCTGGCCCGGGCGGGGCGGTCCTGGATGCGGGTGCTCACCGGCGACGTCGACGCCGGCAGCGTGGTGACCGCGGCCGAGGAGCTCACCGCGGTCGGGCTGGGCTGGGACGGTTCCCGGCTGGCCGGCCAGGCCGCGGCCCGGACGGTGGACCAGAAGGCCCGCTCGGTGCTGCTGGGCTGCGCCCGGTCACTGGCCGACAGCGCCGGGTGCGAGGCCGCGCCCGCGGTGCCCGCGCCGCGGGCGGCGGGCGAGCCCGTCCCCGTGCCGGCGCCGGCACCGACCGCGCCCGGAGGGGTGCTCAGCGAGCGGGAGCGGGAGGTGGCGCGGCTGGTCGTGGCGGGGCAGACCTACCGGGAGATCGGCGGCCGGCTCTACATCTCGGCCAAGACGGTGGAGCACCACGTGTCACGGATGCGGCAGCGGCTCGGGGCCAGCAACCGGTCGGACCTGCTGGCCCGGCTCCGGGCCGAGCTCGACGACGGCGCGTAGGTCGGCCCTGCAGGGATCCGCGGCGAGCCTGCGAGGCGCGGGGCGTAGAGGACCCTCGTCAGCGGGACAGGACGACGCAGGCCGGGCAGACGTCGCGGGCCGTCGCGGGCCAGGGCTGCTCGACCACGACGCGGGCCAGCGACCCGCACAGCGTCAGCTCGCACGCGCCGTCCAGCTCGGCGGTGGGGCGGTGCAGCTCGACCGCGTGCCAGAGGGCGGCGGTGGGGCCGTGGGCCCGGCTGCGGGCGGCGACGACGGTGGGGGCGAGGATCTGGGCGCTCATACCCAGGAGGTCGGCAGGCCGGCGGACCCGGGACACGGCCCCGCGTCGCCGTGTCCCCCGGAGGGGTGAGACGGGGCGCCCGATCGCCGCCCGGCCACCCGCCGGGCAGGATGTGGCGACATGGAGCTGACCAAGCACGGCCACGCCTGCGTCGTCCTCAGCGAGGACGGCCGGCGGCTGGTCATCGACCCGGGGGCGTTCACCGACCCGACGGCCCTCGACGGGGCCAGTGCGGTCCTGGTGACCCACGAGCACGTCGACCACTTCGCCCCCGACGTCCTGCGGGCGGCGATGGACGCCGACGCCGGGCTGGAGGTCTGGACGAACCGGTCGGTGGCCGGTCAGCTCGAGGGCCTCGGCACCCGCGTGCACGTCGTGGGCGACGGGGACGCGGTGACGGTGGCCGGCTTCGACGTGACCGTGCACGGGGAGCTGCACGCGGTGATCCACCCCGACCTCCCGCGGATCCCCAACGTCGGGTTCCTCGTCGGGGGCCAGGTGTTCCACCCCGGTGATGCGCTGACGGTGCCGGAGGAGCCGGTCTCGACCCTGCTGCTGCCGGTCCACGCGCCGTGGTCGAAGGTCTCGGAGGTCATCGACTACGTGCGGGCGGTGGACGCCGACCAGGCGTTCGCCGTGCACGACGGGCTGCTCAACGACACCGGTCTGGGTGTCGTGGGCGGGATGCTCGGTGAGCGGGGACCGGGCACGCCCACCCCCTACAGCCGGCTCGCCCCCGGGGACTCGGTCGACCTCTGACGGTCGCCCGAGCCCCCGGGGCGGGGCTCACCGGACGGCGCGGTTGCGGCCGCCGGACACGCCCTCGGCGACACCGACGAGGATCACCGCGGCCACGACGGCGAGGATGAAGCCCAGCACGTTCAGCTCGAAGATGTCGCCGGTGCCGATCAGGCTGGCGATGAAGCCACCGATCAGCGCGCCCACGACACCGAGCAGCATCGTGGCCAGGATGCTCATGCGCTGCTTGCCGGGCTTGATGAGGCGCGCCAGCGCGCCGATGATCAGGCCGACGACGATGAGCCCGAGGATGTCCCAGATCATGGTGCTCTCCCTTGCGCTCGCGGGCCTGCTCCAGGCGGCAGGCCCATTCGGCGAGGTGGGTACCCCAAGATCACTGCGGCACACCTGCCGGTCACCCGATCGTGGCCCTCGCTCAGTCCCGGGACAACAGGTCGACGTGTGCGGGTAGCTTGTCCAGCTCGCCGTCGACGGTGCGCTGCACCATCTGCCGCACACTGCCCCGCACCAGCCGCTGGGCGAGCCGGTTGCCGCGCCTGGCCTCGTGACTGACGGTGATCGTCACGCGGGTGGCGCCCGCCCCGGCGTCGGCGAGCTCGATGCGGGTGGTCCAGGTCTCGGGCGTGAGCTCCAGCCGGGTGCCCACGGCGCGCTTCGGCTCCCAGTCCACGATCTCGCCCCGGGGCGCGCCGGGCGGCGGCTGCGCGCCGTCGGCCAGCCGGCCGGGCACGCAGACGAACGTCGTCCCGCGGCCCGGGGACCCGGAGCCGTCCACGACGTAGGAGACGTCGCACACGGCGCAGTAGGGCGCGAGGACGGCGAGCGCCCGCCACACCCGGCCCCGGTCGTAGGGCACCTCGCGGGTGCCGCTGGCGGTGACCGGCTGCGGCATGGGACCTCCGGGGACGTGGGTCGGCGACGGCCGGAGGGCACCCGGTCGTCGGCCCGACGTTAGTCGGGGCCGGCGCGCCGCCCCCCGACGGCGAGGTCGGTCAGGACGCTGCGCGCCGCGGCCCACCGGTCGGCGCCGACCTCGGCGGCCCAACCGCTCTCGACGTCGGCCAGCGTCGCCCGCAGGGCCGCGGTGACCTCACGGCCCCGCGGGCTCAGGCGGACCAGCCGGGCCCGCCGGTCGGCGGGGTCGGGCACCACCTCGACGTAGCCGCCGGCCTCTAGGGGCGCCAGCGCCTGGGCCAGCGCCTGCTTGGTGAGCCCGCTCTCCTCGGTCAGCCGGCTGAGCCGCTCCCCCTCCTCGGGCAGGAACGACAGCAACCGGTAGTGCCGCGCCCGCAGCCCCGGGAAGCGCGCCGCGCTGAGCGCGTAGAGCCGGTCGCGCAGCCGCATCATGGCCTGCTCCAGCAGCGTGAAGACCAGCGGCTCCGGCCGGCCGTTGACAGCAGTGGACAAGCTGCTTCACCATCTCCGCGTCAGACAAGGTGCTTGACCATCGTCGCACGAGGTCCGCCATGACGACCCTCCCCGCCATGTACCGCTGGTCCCTCCTCCTCCCGCGGCCGCGGCACCCGTGGCACCCGCCGGCACCGGACCCGGCGGCACAGCGCCCGCCGGCACCGCACCCGTCGTTCCCGCGCCCGTCGACCCCGTGCCCGGCCCGGTGACCGGCCTGCCCGGCGGCCTCGCCGTCGACACGCTGCGCGACGCCCTGCGCCGCTGGACCGGCCGCCCCGGGCTGGCCGTCGACGCGGTCGCCTGCGCGCCGATCGCGCACCGCATCTCCGCCCCCACGACCCGCGCGCTGACCCGGGTCCTGGTGGCGGCGTCCGACGGCGGCGAGCGCCTCGAGCTGCGGCTGGTCACCAAGGAGCTGCAGGCGGCGCGGTACGGCCTGCCCCCGCAGATGCCCGACGACGCCCGCGCCCACCTCGACGCCTTCATCCCCTGGCGCCTGGAGGCCGACGTCCTGACCTCCGACCTGGCCACGCTCGTACCGCCGGGCCTGCGCCTGCCCGACGTGGTCGCGGTCCACGAGCAGGACGGCGACCGGCTCACGCTGTGGCTGGAGGACGCCGACCCGCTCGACACCCCGTGGACCGCGGCCGACACCACCCGCGCCGCCACCGCCCTGGGCCGGCTGGCCGCCCGCCGGGTCGGCACGGCCACCGCCCCCCTCCCGGGCGGTGACTTCCTCACCGGCTACCGGGACGAGCAGCTGGGCGCGTGGGCGGTCCCCTGGCTGCTGGACGACGCCACCTGGGCGCACCCGCTGTTCCGGCTGCCGGAGGTGGCGGCACTGCGGTCGGAGATCTGCGCGCTGGCCCGTCGGGTGGTCGACGTCCACGCCCGGCTGGCGCCGCTGCCGCTGCTGCCGGCCCACGGCGACGCCACGCCGATGAACCTGCTGCGGCCGCGGTCCCGGCCCGGCGAGTTCGTGCTCGTCGACTGGGGGATGACCGGCCCGGCGCCCGCCGGGTACGACCTGCTGCCGCTGGTGTTCGGGCGCGCGGAGTCGGGGGTCGGGCCGCCCGACGAGGTGCCCGCGCTGCTCGACCGCGCCGTCCCGGCCTACTGCCAGGGCCTGGGCGACGAGGGGGTCGAGGTCCCGCTGGCCGACCTGGCGGCCGGCGTGCTCACCGCGGCGCTGCTGCGCTACCCGTGCACGACGATGCCGCTGACGCTGACCATGGAGCCGGTGACCGACGCCGTCGTGGAGCGGGCCCGGGAGCGGGCCGCCTTCGTGCGGATGGTCCTCGACCTGCAGCCGTCGGCGTGACCCCCGGCCTCAGCGCCCGCCGACGGAGACCTCGAACTCGACCTGGCTGACGTCGGGCCGCAGTCGCGAGTAGCTGTGCACCTGCGGGTGGCCGGCGCTGTCCCGCACCGTCGTCCGGACGACGAGCAGCGGCGAGCCGGCGATCACGCCCAGCACCTCGGCCTCGTCGGGCGCCGCGGTGCCGACGTCGACCACGATCCGGGCGTGCGCGAGGTCGGCGGAGTACTCCCGCCGCAGGAAGTCGTAGAGCGACCCCTCGCTGAAGTCCTCCTCGGCGGCCCGCGGGTAGGCCGAGGCCGCCATGAAGCTGTGCGCGACGTGGTTGGGCGTGCCGTCGACGCTGCGCAGCCGGACCAGCTCGATCACGTCGGCCGCCGGCTCCAGGCCCAGCTCGGCGGCGATCGGAGGCTGCACGGGCACGATCCGCTGGGTGAGCACGGTCGTGCCGACCTGGGCGCCCTGCTCGGTCATCACGGAGTTGAACCCGGCGATCCGGTGCACGAAGCTCTCGCGGTACTCGTGGCGGATCGGCGGGCGGGTGACGTAGGTGCCCCGCCCCTGCTCGCGCACCAGGTGCCCGTCGGCCACGAGCCCGTCGACGGCCCGTCGCAGGGTGATCCGGCTGACCCCGTACTCGGCGCAGAGCAACGGCTCCGGGGGCAGCAGGGTGTGCTCGGGGAGCGCGGACACCCGGCGGCGCAGGTGCTCGCGGACCGCGAGGTACTTCGGCCCCGTCACGGCGCTGGTCACGCCGCAAAGGTACTGGACGAGTAGACGTCTGGTCGTCTGAGACGTCTGTCTCAGTCCTACGGGGGCGCGAGCAGCGCGGCCAGGCGAGCGGGGTCGGCACCGTCGACCTCCACCACCTTGGTGCGGCTGGTGGCGCCGCTCACCAGACCCACCTGCCGGCGGCGGACGCCCAGCGCCGCGGCCACCGCAGCCAGCGCCGCCTCGGTGGCCGCGCCGTCGACCGGCCGCGCGGCCACGCGGACGACGAGCGCGCCGTCGTGGCTGCCGCCGACCGCCGTCCGGCCGGCGGCGGGCCGTACCCGGATCGACACACGCACGCACCCAGTGTCACCGCCACGGAGGTTGAGAGCGAAACCACGGGGGTACGTGCGCATCCCGCACTCGGGTGGCCGGAGGATGGTCCCTTGTGACCGAGCCGCAGGACCCTCGCGCCCGCCGCCGCCAGGCCACCCACCGGCGCATCTACTCCACGGCCATGCGGTTGTTCGCCGAACACGGCTACGACGCGGTGACGGTCGGCGCCATCGCGACGGCCGCGCAGGTGTCGGTGCCCACGTTCTACGACCACTTCCCCAGCAAGGAGCACATCGTCCTGCCGATGCCGGCTCCCCACGAGATCGAGCAGGTGCTCGCCGCCCAGGGCCAGGCGCTGCCGCTGGCCGAGCGGATCCGGCAGGGGATCCTCGGCTGGCTGAGCAGCATCCAGGGCCCGGACCGCGACGAGATGCTCGAGCGCTGGCGGATCGTCGTCACCACCCCGGGCCTGCGCACCCGCGCGGCGACGTTCGAGCGGGCCACCGCGGAGATGGTGCTGGACGTCATCGAGCCCGGCGACCGCTCCGTCGTCCCGGGCATCGTGGTCACCGCCAGCCTGTCGGCCTACACCCAGATCCTGGTCCGCTGGGCCGAGGGCGAGGGCAAGGTGCCGCTGGAGGACGTCGCCGAGCAGGTGCTGGCCGCGCTCCGCGAGCTCTGACCTACGGCGCCTTCAGCTCGATCACGGAGATCTCGGGCCGGGCGCCGATCCGCACGGGCGGGCCCCAGAACCCCACCCCCGGCGTGACGTAGAGCTGGGTGTCACCCACCCGCGACCGGCCCTGCACGGCCGGCTGGTCGAGGCGGATCGCGGCGTCGAAGGGCCACAGCTGGCCGCCGTGGGTGTGCCCGGACAGCTGCAGGTCCACCCCCGCGGCCCGGGCCTGCTCCACCATGACCGGCTGGTGGGCGAGCAGGACCACCGGCGTGCCGTCGTCCCGCCCGTCGAGCGCGGCGTCCAGGTCGGCGCGGTGGCCGGGCAGCCCCGAGCGGTCCGCCGTCCGGTCGTCGATGCCGGCCAGGTCGAGAAAGGCGCCGCCGCGGCCGATCGCGACCCGCTCGTTGCGCAGCACCTGCACGCCCAGCGTGGGCAGGTGCCGCAGCCAGGCGGCGGTGTCGACGAAGTACTCGTGGTTACCGGTCACGAAGTAGACGCCCTGGTCGCTCACCAGGTCGGCCAGCGGGGCGACGTCCTCCCGCAGGTCCTCCACCTCGCCGTCGACGAGGTCGCCGACGATCGCCACGACGTCCGGCCGCTGGGCGTTGACCATCTCCACCACCCGCTCGAAACGGCGGCCGCCGTAGGTCGTGGAGAGGTGGCCGTCGGAGAAGGTGACGATCCGCAGGCCGTCGAGGGCCGGGTCCAGCCCGGCCAGCGTCACCGGCACCCGCCGGACGACGGGCGCCGTGTTGGCCAGGTAGGCGCCGGTGCCGGCGGTGCCGAGGGCGACCGCGCCCGCGGTCAGCGCCAGCCCACGGGCGATGAACAGTCGCCGCGACGGGTCGATGACACTGCGCTCCTCCCGGACCACGCCGGGCCCGGCGGCGTTCTGCTCGGTGCCGTCCGGGTCAGGGGCGGCGCCGCTCGGCAGCACCGCCACCGGCGCCTCGACGACCTCCGCCCGCCGGTTCCGCGCCCACGGGCGCAGGAGCAGGCGCACCGGCTCGAGCACGAGCAGCGTCACGAACGTGTAGAACACCACGCCCAGCCACGAGAAGCCGACCCAGTCGGCGACCACCGCGCCGGCGTCGTCCCCGCGGAGCAGGACGGCGAGCAACGGCAGGACGCCGAGCAGCAGCAGGACGAGCGTGAGGACGCGACGGAGCCGGCCCGGCCGCGTGGTGCTGCGCACCAGCCGCCACCACAGGTACCCGTGCAGGATCAGCAGGGCCAGCAGCACGACCGTGCCGAAGCCGAGCAGGCCGAGGATGGACAGTGCGGACCTCGCTCATCCGTGGGTGGGTGGGACCCCCATCCTGCGGGGAACCGTCAGCCGGCCTTGGATGCCGCGCGGACCGCCCCCGCCAGCGACGGCTCGATAGCCCAGAACCGGTCCGCGGCGCGGGCCGCGCGGGCCTCCTCCAGACCGTGCAGCCGGCCGAGGGTCCAGGCGTTCTCCCCCGCCGCGAAGGCGGCCAGCCCGAGGCGGCGGCAGTACGCGCGGGTGACGACGGTGTCCTGCACGGCGCCGAGCGCCTCCTGCACCTCCTTCAGGCTGGTGACGAGGTCCTCCGCCGGCGTCCCCACCACCCCCGCGGCGACCTCCGCGGTGTAGCGCAGCCGCTTGGCGGCCTTGCGGACGGCGTGCAGGGCGTGCTCCCGCTCCGAGCCCTCGAGCTCCTGCGCCGCCGCCACCGTCCGCCGCAGCCGCTTGCCGGTGCGCCGCACCGCGTCGGCCGCCACCCGCGCCGCGGGGTCGGACGCCGCCGGGGTCAGCGGCCGGTCGAGCTGCAGCTCCTCCAGCGCGTCGAGCAGCCGCAGGTAGCGGCGGTCGGACAGGGCCCGGGTGACCTTCTGGGAGCCGGCCTCGTGCTCGGAGACGACCGTCTGCTGGAGGCGGGCGGCGACCGAGCCCAGCACCAGCTCGACCGGCTGGTCGGCGACCAGCGCGCGCAGGTGGGCCAGCGCCACCTCGCCGTCGCGCGCGGCGGACAGCTGCTCGCCCACCCACCGCAGCTCCTCGCGCAGCGGGTCGGTGCGCTCGCGGTCCAGCACGGGGCGGAACGCGGCCAGGATGCTGCGCAGCCGGCGGCAGGCCACCCGGAAGTCGTGGACGCCCTCCTCCTGATCGGTGCGGACGGCCAGGTCCGCCTCCCGCAGCGCGGCCAGCTGGGCCGCGACCGCGCCGAGGACGACGTCGCCGGCCTCGGGGGCCTTCCCGGACGCGGCCGCCGCCACCGCCTCCGCGGACTTCCGCGACTTCCCCGTCTTCGCCTTGCCGGCCTTCTTCGACTTCTTCGCCTTGCCGCCCTCCGGGGATCCCTCGGCGGCCGGCTCGTCGGTCGGGGCGGGCGCGGCGGGGGCAGGTGCGGGTGCGGCGGCGGGCAGGCGGCCGTCGAGCACCCGGCCGACCTTGGAGGGCAGCTCCGACACCCGTGCACCGGCGGCGACGAGCCGGTCGGTGACGGCGTCGAGCAGGGCCGCGTCCCCGTCGACGAGCTCGACCTCCACCTCCCGCCAGCTGGTGACGGTCGCCGCCTCGCCGGGGTCGGTGGCCAGCGCGGTGCCGAGGACGACGTCGTCGGCCACCTCGGCCAGCACCCGGCCCTCGCCGTCGAGCAGGTGGTGCACGACGCGGCGGGTGCGCAGGGTGGCCACCGGAGCGGGGGTCGCCGTCCCGAGCTGGCCGAGGACCGGCGCCAGGACCGCCTTGGGCACCGTGCGGGAGGCACGGCCCAGCGGCTGGTGCAGCTCCCGGCGGGCGCCGGCCCCCGCGGGCAGCTTCACGTGCCAGCCGGCGTCGGGGCCGCCGGTGCGGCGGCGCAGCGTCACCCGGGAACGGAGCAGGCGCAGGTCGACGGTGTCGTAGTAGGTCGCCTCGAGCTCGTGGCTCTCCGGCTCGCCCACCGAGACGACGTCACCGACACCGGTCAGGTCGGGCAGGGCGAAGGACTCCGCTGCCTCGAACTTGCGCTCGATCTCCAGGTGCTCGGTGGTCACCTGGTCACGGTATGCCAGGTCGTGCCTGGTCAGTACGGCGTCCGGCGTCCTGCGCCGCCCCGCCGTCCGATGTTCACCGGGCGCCCTGGCTGGGCACGCTGACCCGCGGGGAGCGCCCAGTGCCGGGCCTCCTGACGAGGGGAGCCGGCCCATGTTGAGCGAGCGAGAACTGTCCGCGGCCATCGGCAGCACCGCCTACGGTCCCGACGGGCAGAAGATCGGCACCGTCGAGCACTTCTTCACCGACGACCGGACCGGTGCGCCCACCTGGGTCGCCGTCTCGACCGGTCTGTTCGGCACCCGGCACTCCGTCGTCCCGGCCGAGGAGGCCACGTTCACCGACGGGGCCCTGCAGCTGCCGGTCACGCGGGACGCCGTCCGCAGCGCTCCCCAGGTCTCCGACGAGCACCTCGACCCGGACGCCGAGGCACTGCTGCGCCGGCACTACGCGGGGAGCGCCGCCGAGGGGCGGACCACGGCCGGCGACACGACGGCGACCGACCGGGCGGCGACCGACGCGACGGACGGTCGGGACGCGGGGTGGGACGCCGGCGGCCGGGACGGCCTGGCCGCACGGGACGCCGGCGCCGCCGCCGGAGCCGCGCGCGACGAACGGACCGTGCGGGCCGAGTCGGTGCAGCCCCCCGCCGCGGCGCCCGCCGGGGGCACCCCGGGCACCGGAGCCGGCGCCGCAGCCGCTCCGGCCGCCGCCGGAGCCGTTCCCGCTCCTCCCCCCGCGCACGACGCCGGCGGCACGATGACCCGCACCGAGGAGCAGCTGCGGGTCGGCACCGAGCGGGTCGCCACCACCCGCGCCCGCCTGGTGAAGTACGTCGTCACCGAGCAGGTGACGATCACCGTGCCGATCCGGCGCGAGGAGATCCGGGTGGAGCACGTGCCCGTCGACTCCCCCGACCCGGTGCCCGGGGAGTCCCTGTCACCGGACGCGGACCGGGCGGCCCCCACGGCGGCGGCGACCGACGGCTCCCCGGGGCTGCCCGACGAGATCGTGCTGCACGCCGAGCGGCCCGTCGTCTCGGTCGAGGTGGTGCCCGTCGAGCGGGTGCGGCTGCGCACCGACGTCGTGACCGGCCAGGAGCAGGTCACCGAGCAGGTGCAGCGCGAGCAGATCGTCCTCGACGAGGACCGCATCCGCTGAGCACCGGAGGCTGGGGGCGCAGGTCCCCTGCACCCCAGCCTCCGCTCAGGAGCGGCGGTCGGGGAGGAAGCGGAGCTGCTCGCGGGTGGCGGCCACCTCGGCGGGGTCGACGTCGGCCAGCACGACCGTCTCGGCCCCGGCGGCCGTGGCCAGCAGCTCCCCCATCGGGCTGACCACCATGCTGTCGCCGGCGTGCTCGGTGCCGTCGCCGGCGACGCCCACCCGGTTGCAGCCCACCACGTAGGCCTGGTTCTCGATCGCCCGCGCCCGCAGCAGGGTCTGCCAGTGGTGCCGGCGGCGGGCCGGCCAGTTCGCCGTCACCAGGTAGACGTCGGTGTCCAGGGCGGCGGTCCAGAAGACGTCGGCGAAGCGCAGGTCGTAGCAGATGAACGGGGTGACCCGCAGGCCGCCGATCTCCACCGTCAGCGGCTTCTCGCCGGCACGGAAGCGCTCGTGCTCGCCCCCGTGGGTGAACGGGTGCAGCTTGCGGTAGCGGTGCACCGTGCCGTCGGGCCCGGCGATCACCAGCGAGTTGTAGGGCAGCGCCGCGGTTCCCCCGCCCACACCGCCCACGTCCGGCGCGACCTCCGGGCAGCTGCCGGCCACCCACACCCCGTGCCGCCCGGCCTGCTCGGCGAGCCACTGCGACGACGGGCCCCCCTCCGGCTCGCCGATGCCCGGCGTCATGGTGAAGCCGGTCGAGAACGTCTCGCTGAGCAGAACGAACTCCGCGCCCGCGCCGACCGCGCGGGCCACCTGCGGGGCCAGCCGCGCGAAGTTCGCCGTCCGGTCCTCCCAGACGATGTCGTGCTGTACCGCTGCGATCCTCACGCCCTCATCCTCCCCAGCCGCTCCACCGCCTCGCCGAGCACGGCGTCGCCCTTGCAGAAGGCGAAGCGCACGAGGTGGCGGCCCAGGTGCGCGTGCGCCGGGTCGTAGAAGACCACGGTCGGGATGGCGACGACACCCGCCCGCTCCGGGAGCGCCCGGCAGAAGGCCACGCCGTCCCCGTCGGGCTGCACCGGCCGGACGTCGACCGTCGCGAAGTACGTCGCCTCCGGGCTGACCACCGGCAGCCCGGCCTCGGCCAGGCCCTGCACAAGCACGTCGCGGCGGTACTCGAGGTCGGTGGCGATGCCGTCGAAGTACTCGTCGGGAAGTCCCAGCCCGGCCGCGACCGCCGGCTGGAACGGACCGGCGTTGACGTAGGTGAGGAACTGCTTGGCGGTCCGGACGGCGGACACCAGCGGCGCCGGCCCGCAGATCCAGCCGACCTTCCAGCCGGTGACGTTGAACGTCTTGCCGGCACTGCTGACCACGACGGTGCGCTCGCGCATGCCGGGGAAGGTCGCCAGCGAGGCGTGCTGGTTGCCGGAGAACACCAGGTGCTCGTAGACCTCGTCGGTGAGCACCAGCAGTTCGTGCTCCATCGCCAGCGCCGCCAGCGTGCCGAGCTCCGCGCGGGTGAAGACCTTGCCGGTCGGGTTGTGCGGGGTGTTGAGCAGCAGCAGCCGCGCCCGCGGGGTGACCGCGGCGCGCAGCTCGGCGGCGTCGAAGGTCCAGGCCCCGGTGCCGGACGCCGGGGGCCGCAGCGGCACCGGCCGCGCCACGCCCCCGGCCATCGCGATCCCCGCGGCGTAGCAGTCGTACATCGGCTCGAACAGCACGACCTCGTCGCCGGGCTCCAGCAGGGCCAGCAGCGCGGCCGACAGCGCCTCGGTCGCCCCCGCCGTCACCAGCACCTCGTCGGCCGGGTCGTAGGCGTGCCCGCCGAAGCGCTCCACGTGGTCGGCGATCGCCGCCCGCAGCTCGGGGATGCCCGGCCCGGGCGGGTACTGGTCGTGCGGGGTGCCGATGGCGGCCCGGGCGACGTCGAGCACCTCCGGCGGGCCCGGGTAGTCGGGGAAGCCCTGCCCCAGGTTGATCGCCCCCGTGGCGACGGCGAGCGCACTCATCTCGGCGAAGACCGTCGTCCCGAAGCCCTGCAGCCGGGCCGACAGGTACGGCACGCGCGTCATGCGGCACAGCGTTCCACGTGGAACTCAGCCGATGCGCACGTCCTCCATGCCCTCGACCTGCACCACGTCACCGCGGCGGACCTGGCGGCCGCGGCGCTCCTCGGGCTCCCCGTTGACGCGCACCACGCCGGTGAGCAGGACGTCCTTCACCTGGGCGCCGGTCGGGACGGCGTCCACCAGCTTGAGCAGCTGCCCCAGGCGGATCGACTCCTCGCCCGGACGCAGTTCCACGGTGCGCACGGACCTCATGGTCGCAGCTCGTCGCCCACGGCCACGGCCCCCGGCCGCGCCACCAGCGCCCCGATCGCCAGCGTGCCGCCGCGCTCGCGGTGCACGGTCTTGAGCACCCCGGTGTCCCGGCCGATCCCGCCCGGCTGCGGCCGGGTGACCATCACGCAGCGCGGGATCCGGTCGACGACGTCCAGCTCGGCCCCGCCGAGCCGCACCCGCCGGCCGACCAGCGCGTCCTCGCCCGCGCCGTCCAGCAGGACGTTCGCGCGGAACCGCCGCCGGTCCCAGGTGCCGAGCGTGCCGGTGGACACCAGCGAGACGCGGGCCCGGGAGCTGTCGTGGAAGGCCCCGCGGGCGCCGGTGAAGGCGTCCCAGCCGTCCTCGTCGTCGTCCACGACCTCGAACGGGTTCTCGTACTGCCGGTCGCCGGACGCGTCCGCCGCGGCCCGCAGCGTCACCGCGCGGCCCAGCCACCTCGACAGGACGGCGTCCTCGGCGGTGACCGCGCCGTCGGGCAGCACCACCTCCACCCGCCCGTCGGGGCGCACCCGGGCCGCGGCGAACAACAGGTCGGGAACCCGGCGCGCGGTCAGCCCGAGGCCGCTGTCGACGTCGAACAGCGCCCACTGCCGGTCGCCGGCCAGCCCCTCCGGGCCGACGTCGGCGCCGGCCAGCCGCTCCCCCTGCAGCGACTTCACCGGGTACCGCCACAGCTCCGCGACGCGCACGTCAGGCCTCCCAGCGCAGGGTCCAGGTGCCGGCCCAGTCCGCGCCCGGCTCCAGGACGACGAGGTCGACGCCGTCGGCCAGGGCGTTGGGCGGGCACGTCATCGGCTCCACGGCGACGCTGCGCCGCCGCTGCCCCTCGGGCAGCGTGTCGCCGGTGTAGACCTGCAGCCACGGCCAGGAGCGGTCGACGGCGAGCTCCAGCGTGCCGGCCGGCCCGGTCAGCCGGACCCGCGCCCAGCCGTCGGCGTCCCGCTCCAGGTCGGTGAGCGGGGTGTCGATCGCACGGTCGCCGATCCGGCCCACCGCCCCCTCGAAGGCCGTCCGCCCCCCGGTGGGCAGGCCGTCGTCGGTGACCAGCGCCGTCCGGGCCGGCACGGTGAGGTCCGCGTCGGCGATCCCGCCGTCCTCGGTGGCGCCGACCGCGAGGTAGGGGTGCATGCCGACGCCGAGGGGCGCCGGCTCGGCGGAGGCGTTGTGCGCCCGGACCGTGACCGTCAGGCCGTCGGCCCGCACCGAGTAGTCGACGGCGACGGCGAGCCGGAACGGGTAGCCCGGCCGCGGCTCCAGCACGGTCCCCACGGTGACGGCGTCGGGGAGGCGGGACAGCACCGCGAACGGCTGCCACGACAGCAGCCCGTGTACGGCGTTCGGCTTCTCCCGCGCCGAGACGTCGAGCTGCAGCTCCCGCCCGGCCCAGTTCCAGCGGCCCTCGCGCAGCCGGTTCGGCCAGGGCAGCAGCAGCCCGCCCCGCCGTCCGGATGGCACCGTGCCGGCCGGGTAGCCGTCGAGGACCTCGCGGCCGCCGACGGTCAGCGCGCGCAGCCCCCCGCCGCGCAGGTCGACCACCAGCCGCGCGGCGCCCGCCTCGACTTCCACCTCGGCCGGGGCGATCGCCGGCCACGTCTGACTCATGGGGCCACCCCACCACATCCGCACCCCGAGCGAGGACGCGCGACCCCGGCCAGGGTCAGACCAGGACGCGCTCGTAGAACAGTGAGCCGGCCGCGTCGACGGCGTCCACGTAGGCGCCGAACGCCGCGATCGGCCGGTAGCCGGCCCCCTCGTACAGCGCGACCGCCTCCGGCTGGCGGGGCCCGGTCTCCAGCCGCAGCGTGGTCCAGCCCCGCTCCCGCGCCTCGGCCTCCAGACCCGCGAGCACCGCCTTGGACAGCCCCCGCCCGCGCGCGGCGGGGACGACGTACATCCGCTTGACCTCGGCGACGCCGTCCCCCAGCGCGCGCAGCGCCCCGCACGCCACCGGCGCGCCCTCGCCGTCCCGGGCGAGCAGCACCACGCTGACGTCGGCGGCGGACGGCGGCGTCCCGGGCTCACCGGCGCCGTCGTACCGCGCCCGGAGCTCGCCCTGCTGGGCGGCGGCCAGCCGCTGCACGTCCTCGTCGTCCCACGCCGCCGCCCCGATCCGCACACCCGTGATCCTCACAGGCTGATGCCGTGCAGCAGCAGGGCGGCCAGCTCCCGGTAGGCCGCGGCGTCGTCCAGCCCGGTCGCGCGGGCGGTGTCGCCGCGGCCGATGCGGAAGACCAGGGTGGAGACGGTGTCGGCGACCAGCGCCGGGTGCACCTCGCGGAACCGGCCCCGGGCGACGCCCTCGGCGATCAGCTCCCGCACCCGCTCCGCCGCCCGCGCGGTGTTCTGCTCGTAGACCGCCCGGCCGGGGGCGAAGCCGTCCAGGTCGCGGTAGAAGGCGGGGCCGGCCGGGGCCAGGGCGCGGGCCACGGCGGTGAGGTAGGCGGTGACCCGCAGGGCGGGGTCCTCCTCGGTCGCCGTCCCGGCCTCGACCGCGGCCGTGGCCTTGCGGAAGAAGTGCCGGATCACCCGGGAGGCCAGCTGCTCCTTGCTCCCGGCCAGCGCGTAGAGGGTGCTCTTGGAGCAGTGCAGCCGGAGCGCGAGGTCCTCGAGGGTGAACCCCGCGAAGCCCTCCGCGAGGAACAGCTCCTCGAGCTGGTCGAGCAGCTCGGCCTGCCGGCGGGTCAGCCGGCCGGACGGCGCGCCCGCGATCTCCGCCGCCATGACACCTCCCGGCCAGCCAGCATCCACCTGGACGGGAAACAGTACTGTCGTACCAATCTCAGTACTGTTCCGACGAGGAGATGCCGTGCCGGTCGAGCGTGAACTGCCCACCGAGGAGGCCGCCGACCTCCTCGCCCTCACCCGCGAGATCGCCGACGCCGAGCTGGCGCCCGAGGCGGCGCGGTACGAGCGCGAGGAGCGGTTCCCGCGCGAGGTGTTCCGGCTGCTCGGCGACGCCGGCCTGCTCGGACTGCCGTTCGGGGAGGACGTCGGCGGCGGCGGGCAGCCCTACGAGGTCTACCTCCAGGTGGTGGAGGAGCTCGCCGCACGCTGGGCCAGCGTCGCCCTCGGCGTCAGCGTGCACACCCTCTCCTGCTTCCCGATCGACCGCTTCGGCACCGAGGCCCAGCGCCGCGACCTGCTGCCGGAGATGGTCGGCGGGGAGCTGCTCGGCGCCTACTGCCTGTCCGAGGCGCACGCCGGGTCCGACCCCGGCGCCATGCGGGCCGCCGCCACCACCACAGACGACGGGTGGGTGGCCCGCGGGGAGAAGGCCTGGGTCACCCACGGCGGGCACGCGGACTTCTACTCGACCTTCCTCCGGACGCCGGACGACGGGGACCGCGGCATCTCCTGCTTCCACCTCACCCCCGACCTCGCCGGGTTCTCCGCCGCCCGGCCCGAGGAGAAGATGGGCCTGACCGGGTCGACGACGGCCGCGATCCGGCTGGACGACGTCCCGATCCCGGCCGACCGGCTGGTCGGTGGGCGCGGGCGGGGCCTGGGCATCGCCCTCGCCGCGCTCGACTCCGGTCGCCTGGGCGTCAGCGCGGTGGCGGTCGGGCTGGCCCAGTCCGCCCTCGACGTCGCCGTCGGCTACGCCCTCGAGCGCGAGGCCTTCGGCCGGCGGATCGTCGACCACCAGGGCGTGGCGTTCCTCCTGGCCGACATGGCCGCCGCCGTCGAGTCGGCCCGCGCCACCTACCTGGTCGCGGCCCGGCGGAAGGACGCCGGCAGGCCCTACGCCCGCCAGGCCAGCATCGCCAAGCTGGTCGCCACCGACGCGGCCATGAAGGTCACCACCGACGCCGTGCAGGTGCTCGGGGGTGCCGGGTACACCCGCGACTTCCCCGTGGAGCGCTACATGCGCGAGGCGAAGGTCATGCAGATCTTCGAGGGCACCAACCAGATCCAGCGCATGGTCATCGGCCGGCACCTGGCCGCGGAGGCGGCGCCGCCGGCCGGCTGACGCGCGCACCCCTCCCCGGCGGGATCGGCGATCTCGTACGGCCGGCCCCCTCCTACCGTGCGAGATCGGCGATCTCGCGTCCGCGGCGCCCCGATCGTCGGTGACCGGGTGCACCATCCCGCGCATGGCCTCGTTCGCGGACGTGGAAGCGGCCGAACCGGAGTTCGCCGCACGGGTGCGCGCGGTCTTCGACGCGCACCGGCACAAGGTCCTCGCCACGCTGCGGTCCGACGGCGCGCCGCGGGTGAGCGGCATCGAGATGCAGTTCGTCCTGGGCGAGCCGTGGCTGGCCGGCATGCCGCAGTCGGTGAAGTTCGCCGACCTGCGCCGCGACCCGCGCTTCGCCCTGCACAGCGGCAGCGACGAGCCGGACACCTTCACCGCCGACGCGAAGCTGTCCGGCCGGGCGACCGAGGTGACCGACGCCGGCGAGTGGGACCGGTACGCCGCCGCGGCCGGGGTGCCCGACGGCCTGGGCGCCTTCGACCTGTTCCGCGTCGACCTCGAGCAGGTGGTGCTCACCGCACTCAACGACGAGAAGACGGCGCTGGTCATCTCCTCGTGGCGGCCCGGCCGCGGGCTCACCCGCACCGAGCGGACCTGACGCGTTCCACGTGGAACGGGTGACGGACGTCAGTGGACCCGGCGGCGGGCCGCGGACGAGACTGGAGCCCCGAGAACAGGAAGGCCCCTGATGCCCGACCCGAACCTGCGTGCCGCCGACGCCGACCGCGCGGCTGTCGCCGCCCAGCTGGGCGAGCACATGGCCGCCGGCCGGCTCCGGGTGGACGAGTACGACGACCGGCTGGCCCGCGCGTACGCCGCCCGCACCTACGGCGAGCTGGCCGAGCTCACGGCCGACCTGCCGGCGCCGGTCGCGCGCCGCACCGAGCCGGCCGCGGCCGCCCGCGGTGGGCACGGCATCAGCCACGCCGGCTCGTGGGGCGGCTGGTCCGGCGGGCCGTCGAAGGCCGCGGCCTGGCGCAACTGGCTGGCGACCGCCGTCATCGTGCTCACCGTCTGGCTGGCCACCTCGATCGGCTCCGGCGAGCTGCTCTACCCGTGGCCGATCTGGGTCATCGGCCCGTGGGGTGCGGTCCTGCTCGCGCAGACGATCACCAGCAACCGCCGGGACGACGGGGACGACCGCCGCCGCCTCACCTGAGCACCGCCCGCCAGGGCCGCGGCCCGACCGGCCGGTGGTCGTCGCCGGCGGCTAGGTGTACTGCCCATGAGCGTTGTTGACGGCGCCGAGGCCTGATCCAACGAGGAGACCTCCGAGCGAAGGTGTGGGTGCTGACGCCACGCCCGAATGCTCGGAGGTCTCGTGTCCCACGCTAACG